>NZ_JAINFN010000005.1:0-373360 GCF_026130245.1 Pantoea sp. JK | reverse complement strand
CCCGCTCGGTGATCTGGCGGACTGCTTCTTCTTTAAACTCAGGGGTAAATCGTGGTGTGCCCATAGACTCCTCCTATGCTCAAAATATAGGGCAGATTTGTCTATGGGCTCGGGGTCACTCCAATATGATTTCTCTAATAATCCTAGTTTTACCGAAAGAAGTAGGAGCACTTACTATTAAACGTTTGTTCTTTTGAAATGAATTAAATATTTCTTTTTGAGGTTTCGTTAAGGTTGTTTCTGATTTCGAACTTGTATAAAACCCCCTCAAAAATATATCCTGTGGAGACACTTCTGGATTGTAGTTTATTTCATTTCGTGAAAGCATATCATCATACATAAAGATTCTGGACTTAACGATGCAATCATGAAGTAACTGCTGAATCATTTTATCTTTAATCTTTTTATCCGCTATGAAGCATATTAACTTCACACATAAATTATAATTCTCTGAGTTATCCAATTCTCTATAAATTCTAATGAGTGCATGTTCTATTCTTTCAAAATCAGGTTGACCTTTATCTTTAAATAGTTCACAGAGTTCAATTTCGATATCGTAAATATTTTCCATAATATATCCTTCAGAACCTCATCGCCATTTCTACCATTTCGATTTTTTCTTTTAATTCTGTTACATTTTCGAAAGGGAAAAGAAAAAACACCAACCTAATATTTTTATCTTCAGGCCATGTCTTTTTATAAATGGTATCAAAATGAGTTTGTAATTCTTTTTTGACCTCGGAAATAAACGGTTCACTTTTTATAGATGTATTTTTATTTCCATTGCATGAAGATATATATTTACTATCGTAAGTAAGCAATACCGGAATGGCTATATCGATTGAATCCAGTGATTTACCACCATCCACATAACTTTTTAACTTATAATATGCATTTTCATCTAATAATTTATTGATTTCAATCTCTCCCCCAAGCAACCTTAATTCACTCTTAATTCTATTTTTATCACCTATATGCTCTGTGAGTGATTCCAGTGCTGACGAGATTGCATTACTGAGCGTTTTATGAAACTTAGCTTCTCCTAACCATAAAGTAACTTTTTCTCCATCTAATGAAAAATGAGCGCAGTCAAACCCTTTGATTTGTTCTCTTGTTGTTGATCTTAAACGAGCTTTTGTAACAAATTTAGGGACATCATAAAAGATACTCAGAATCAGATATAAAAGAAGCTCACCATAATCTCCTTTTGACTGCTTTCTTGCATCGGAGATACGAGTGAAACTCCTTCGATGCAACTCTGATATTTCTAGTTCTTCCAGTTCACTTTGTGTTAATGAAAAGTAAGGTACTACATCCCTTATGAGACCAACGAGATCATTTTGCCTATAGACTCCTTCTTCAAAGTCTAAAGTGAATGTACTGTCGTGAATCCCGCAGCCCGCAAGAGGGATTTCATACTTGAAAATCTGATTTTTTGTCCTTAATTTCAACATGTTATCCATGCTTACTTCCCTTGATAAACTATATGCTATATTTGTATATGGATAAGAATTACTTGATTGATTAAGATTTTATCAATATCAGATGTAATGACAAGGCGAAGAAATTCCCTACAACCACATTAAAGCCAAATCTAATTTTACATCCTTTAATTTCAATGAGTTAAAATGTAAACATAACGGTCCTTTTTTTACCAATCTTCCATTAATAAATTCTCTTTATTTTCCTTATGTTAATCGATTACTTCGTGTTGGTTTTATGACCAACTTTTAAAGCATGCTTTTCATATTATCGGCAACAATATTATAAAAAATATTTAGGCATACCATTAGGCATATCAAGTAAGACAATAATTAATTAAATTCATATAAAACAGTCAGTTAAAGATAAAATTCAAATCCTCTCGTGCCGACCAAAATCCCAAAAAAGCAGCCCTAATGGCTGCTTTTTTATTGCCTGAGATCTGGTCTAAACGATTCGATTTCCGTGCTGATCGATCACCTTCTCACCATCTTCTTTGATGAATGCTCCCTGCTGCGCATCGGGAAGAATATCAAGTACCGTTTCTGAAGGCCGACATAAGCGTGTTCCCAGCGGAGATACGACGATCGGGCGGTTAATCAGGATGGGATAGTTCAACATCGCCTCGATGAGTTGCTCATCATTAAATCTCTCCTCAGCCAAACCCAGTTGCTCAAAAGGTTCGACATTTTTGCGCAGCAAGGAGCGCACGCTGATACCCATCGCACTGATCAACGCTTTGAGCTTTTCACGACTGGGCGGCGTTTCAAGATAGAGAATAATGGTCGGCTCAATGCCGCTGTTGCGAATGAACGCCAGCGTGTTGCGCGATGTACCGCAGGCAGGATTGTGGTAAATGGTGATGTCGGTCATGATTGCTCTCATTTTAATGGGACAGTGTCAGGCGCAAGGCCAACGCACTCAGGGTGACCAGCAGCACGGGCAAGGTCATCACGATCCCCACGCGAAAATAATAACCCCAGCTAATTTTGATGTTCTTCTGATCGAGCACATGCAGCCATAACAGGGTGGCGAGACTACCAATTGGCGTGATTTTTGGTCCAAGGTCGCAACCAATCACATTGGCATAAATCATCGCTTCCTTTATCACGCCCTGCGCGGTGCTGGCATCAATCGACAGCGCACCAATCAGTACCGTCGGCATATTGTTCATCACTGAGGAAAGCAGCGCCGTCACCAAACCGGTACCCAAGGTGGCAGCCCATAAACCCTGGCTGGCAAACAGGTTGAGCAAGTCAGTGAGATATTGCGTCAGCCCGGCATTTTTGAGGCCATAAACCACCAGATACATACCCAGCGAGAAAATCACGATCTGCCAGGGTGCGCCGCGTAACACATTAGCGGTGTTAATTGCATGACCTCTTTTGGCAACGATAAACAGAATTAACGCGCCCAATGCGGCGATAGCACCAACCGGAATACCCAGCGGCTCCAGCAGGAAAAAACCCACTAATAGCAGCAACAGCACCAGCCAACCGGCTTTGAAGGTTGCGGGATCTTTGATGGCTTCTGCTGGCAGTTTAAGACGTGAAACCTCATAGCTGGCGGGTATCTCTTTGCGGAAGAAAAGGTGCAGCACCACCAGCGTTGCGATGATGGCGGCAATATCAACCGGAACCATCACCGCCGCATAATCGATGAATCCCAGTTTGAAGAAATCAGCGGAAACGATGTTAACCAGATTGGAGACGATCAGCGGCAAACTTGCGGTATCGGCAATAAATCCGGCTGCCATGACAAAAGCCAGCGTTGCGCCTTTACTGAAGCCTAGCGCCAGCAGCATGGCGATAACGATCGGCGTCAATATCAGAGCCGCACCGTCATTGGCGAAAAGCGCAGCAACACACGCGCCGAGTAACACGATATAGGTGAACAGCCGCCGCCCTCGCCCCCTTCCCCAACGCGCGACATGCAAAGCGCACCACTCAAAAAAACCGGATTCGTCCAGCAACAAGCTGATGATAATGACGGCGATAAAAGCAGCCGTCGCATTCCAGACGATATGCCAGACAGCGGGAATATCGTTTAACTGGATAACGCCGGTCACCAGCGCCAATAAAGCCCCTATCGTTGCCGTCCAGCCAATGCTCAGGCCGCGCGGCTGCCAGATGACAAATACCATGGTCAAAACAAATATTGCGCCTGCCAGAAACATCGCGCCTCCAATGCATTCGAAAAATCAAATGTGTTTAATGATTATTCACAACCCGTAGCGGCGGCGTTCTTCAGCGACTCACGCACGTCCTCACGTTGGCTATTCCAGGCCGTATCGATAATCGATGCGGCCCAGGCCGGCATATGCGGAGAGAGACGATAGTGAATCCACTTACCTTCACGTCGATCCACAATCAGCTCAGCATCGCGCAGCAAGGCAATGTGGCGTGAAATCTTTGGCTGTGATTGTTGGGTAACGGCGCAGAGATCGCAGACACACAACTCTCCGGCCTCTCGCAATAATAAAACGATCGTCGTACGCGTTTCGTCGGCAAGCAGTTTGAAAAGTTGAACAGGAAGCATCGATTTTGGTTCCAGTGAAAATTTAATACATATGATAATTCATATGTGTTCGAAGTAAAGGCTGAATTTACTGTCTGGAGATTTTCACATGACCTCATTTCCTGCCCTTGTGACTGAACATTTTGATCCTTCCATTGCCGAACAGATCGGTGAACCTGGGCGGCCAGCGAAATTTCTCGTTCTTTACGGTTTAGTGCGTGAACGCTGTTTAGCTGATTCTCGGCAGAAGACGCCGCTCGCTTGCTAACCAGGTCCCGATCATTCAATGCCGTCAATCAGATGCGCGTGCTGGGTTGATGGATGCGGATGTTCACCCTTCCCAATCAGTCATCGATTGCGAAAGCGTGGCAGGAATTTGATGAAGAAGGCCGGATGAAACCCTCGGCGTACGATGATCGGATTGTTGATGTGGCCGAAGAGTTATTCAAAATCACGCAGATCCTGAAAGGCCACGCTGACTCTCTTGCGGATCGCTTTAGCGAACGTAAGGAGAATCATCCACAGCTTTCTTCACGCGTGAATCAGGCGAAGATTTAAGGATGGCAGGCTAACCGTGCCTGAACCGCAAACCATTATCAGATTATCGCCAGGATTTGAATGATTATTAGCTTTTAATCAGTAACTTAACGAAAGCAACCTGACCCGAGCAAGATCACATTTTTGGATAAATATGACAGCACTTCATCAAACTGAAACAAAACTGTCACAGAATTCTCTTACTCTTGAGTCTCTTGTTTTTTCGATGGAAACCATTATGGTCATCAAAGCAAAAAACCTGCAGGATGCGGAAGAACTCCTGCACTCGGGCATCAATAAAGTTGAACTGGCTTACGATATCGGCAGCGACGATTTCTTCCGTCTCGCCTCGCGCTGGTGCGATCGCGGTGCGCGCATCACCAAAGGCCATCAGCACTTCGTGGTGCAGATTAAAGGAATGGCGATTCCGCCAAACAACTAAAAGCAGGCGAGCCCCTTTGGCTTGCTCTCCATCCGGCTGGCTGGTAAAACTACGTTTTCCGTCAGCCGTGATTTTTTATGTTCGCCTCTCAAACGCCGCTTGCTCTGCCCTCTTCCCTGTTTATCCGTGCTGCTGGCATGTCGCTGGATGTCTTACCGATCGCCTGGTGTGAATTTGATCAACAACACTGGCATGCCGAACTACATCAGGCGTGGCAATTGCCGCTGCCCGCGTCGTTACAGAGCGCGGTGACCAAACGCAAAGCCGAGCATCTGGCGAGTCGCTGGCTGGTGCAGCAAAACCTTGCGCACTTAGGCTTACCGCATTTTGTATTGTGTAATGCACCCGATCGTTCGCCGCTGTGGCCCGCCGGCATTCAGGCGTCGCTGTCGCACACGCACAGCGTTGCAGTAATGGCTGCAACGCGCGAGCCATTGTGCATTGGCGTGGACGTGGAGCAGATAATGGCGGAGGAAACCGCTGATGAAACTGCTGAAATGTTGATGAACACGGCGGAAAAACAGCGTCTGCTGGCGCAACCTTTGCCCTTTGCCCAAGCCGCTACGCTACTGTTTTCACTGAAAGAGAGTATTTACAAAGCGCTGTGGCCGCAGTTGCATCAGCCGATGGATTTTCATCAGGCGGAAGTGGTGGAACTGAACGTGCAGCAAGGCCGCGCAACGCTACGCTTGTGTCGGGATTTTGATAGGCATTTCACCACGAAAGTATTGCTGCAGGCGCGTTTCTGGCTGGCTGGAAACCGCGTGATTACGCTGCTGACGCATCCGCTACCGACAAAATAAAAAACCGGCTCAGAAATAAACCCGAGCCGGTGACAACACAAGACGACAGAAAAGTGTTCCAGGGACGCAGAAACGAGGATTTCTGCTGGAAGTCACTTTACTCACTCCGCAACCTCTTGCCCAATAAGGGTTTTCGCTAAGCTTTCCCGGCTAGCGCTAATGGCCGGTATCGGTACGTTGCACCGCATCCAGCGTTGCCATCTCGCGTTCGTTGCCGGTCAACTCACTCAGCTGACCTTCGCGCATCTCCAGCAAGCGATCGGCATGAATGAAATAGTGATCATCGTGGCTGATGGCGAACACCGTTTTGCCCGATTCCTGTAACCACGGCAGCAGCTCACGATAGAAGATACGACGGAAATGCGGGTCCTGATCCGCCGCCCATTCATCGAGCAGCAGAATGTCGCGCTCTTCGGCAGCCGCCAAAAGCAGCGCCAGACGTTTGCTCTGCCCTTTCGACAGTTGCAGATTGAGCACTCTGTTGCCTTCCAGCTTGAGCTTGTCTTGCATCTTCAGACGCTCCAGCCACTGCTGCACCAGCGTTGGGTTGGCTGGTTGCCCTTGGTCACCGATCAAGCGATCAAACAGATGCACGTCGGTAAACACCGCTGAGAAATGTTTGCGATAGGCGTCGAGGTTTTGCCAGTCAACCACCTTGCCATCCAACAGTAAACTGCCCGATTGCGGTTGATAAAGGCCAGTGAGCAGCATTGCCAGCGTCGATTTTCCGCTGCCGTTGCCGCCAATCAGGAACACCAGTTCGCCGCGACGCAGCGTCAGATTGATCGGCCCAACCTGGAATCCGTGCTCACCATAATGGAAGCAGACATCGCGCAGCTCCAGCGTTTGCCATTCGCTGACGTTTGGCAGCGCCTTGAAGGTTTCTTCATACGGCGCCAGTTCGAATGTGTTGAGTTTGCGGAAGGCAACCTGCGCGCTGAGCAGCGTCGGCAAAGCACCCACCGCCGCCAGCAACGGCGTGCGCAGGAACAGCAGCGTCAGCGAATAGGTTGCCGCCACCGCCGTGTTGGCCCATCCTAATCCGTTCGCCATAAAGAACACGATGCCAATCGCGCCCAACATCATGATATTCGACCAGTTTACCGCGCTGAGATGGAAGGTATCGGCGCGCACAATATGGTGGCGATAGCTTTTGGCATTTTCCTGATAAACGCTGTCGTAAATCAGCTGCGCACGTTCGCGGTTGAGCTGCAGCTCTTTACGTCCTTCAATAATGGTCTGGAAATCGCGATACAGATCATCTTCGGTTTCACGCAGCTTTGCCATGTGCTGATAAACCCGTGACACCAGCAACCAGCCGCCAACCAGCGTCACCACCAGCCACAGGCAGGTAATCAGCAGCATTTTGGGCGAGAGCCAGGCAAGATAAAGCGCCGAACCGAGCGTAATAATGATGCCCTGAATCAGCTCGGGTAAACGCACGAAGGCGATGGTGATGGCGCGCACATCGCTGGTCAGGCCGGCTAGCAGCTGGGCATTGCCGATCTGCTCGATGCGCTCCACGCGCGTATCGAGAATCCGCTTAATGAATTCGCCGCGCAGCCGCCAGACAAAGTGGTGGCCCAGCATGGTCAACGCCAGCTGGGAGCCGAGCGTCACTGCCATCAACAGGAACAGCTGGCCAAGGAAACTCGGCAGCACTGAAATCGAAGTATTCACCGCGACGATCAGCTCATTATTGATATAGGCAATCAGGCCGATACCGAGCACGGCACTTAACAACGTGAGAAGAATGACGCCAATAAAAGGCCAGCGGTACTGGCGAAAAACGACTTGCAGCAATGCCATCAAAGGGTTCCAGCGGTCAATAAAGCAGCCTGCAGTTTAATGTCGCCTTGGCTGATAGCAAGAATAATTCTCATCTCATAGTTGTCTGAGCACAGCGTTTCTCGCCGCTTGTTTGGTAGCGGCGCGATTTATCGCGCATTAACTTGCGCAATGCTTGTCAGATAAGGAGAAATTTCGATTTAAAGCTGGTGCGGGCGCTGACACAGCAGACGCGCCAGCGCCTCTGCTAATGTGCCCTTTTCAATAACGCGCAATGAAGGTTCGGAGCTGGTCGGGGCCACTTTTGGGCCGGCATTCCGCAGCGCTGAACGAAGCGAGGAAGCCAGGAGAGCCCGCAGGACGCGGGCGAAAGGCGGAGCCGGGACAAGGATGTCCCGTCTCCGCCGGTCCGTCAGGCAGACGAACGAAGTGAAGGAACCGCGCTAGCGGCGCGAGGACCGCCGGCCCAAAAGTGGCACCGGTCAGCGCCCTCATCACTGGCTTAACTAACATGTATTACGCAATAAATTGCGCCGCCACAAAAATGGCTAAAAAGCACGGCGGAAAGTCAGGTTAAAACGGAAAGCGCCTGCCTGCGGATGAATACCGGGTTTGAGCGGCAAAATGCCGTGATAACGCAGGCGCGATGGCCCGCCCCAAACCACAATATCGCCATGTTCCAGCAGCACACGCTGGGTGGCATCGCCGCGTTCGAAACCACCGAACTGGAACACTGCAGGCAATCCTAATGAAACCGACACAATCGGCTGGCGCAGATCCTTCTCATCTTTATCCTGATGCAGCGTCAGTTTTGCGCCGGGTTCGTAGCGGTTAATCAGGCAGGCATCAGGATTGAAACCGGCAAAACCCGCTTCGCGTGCGGTGTGCTGCGCCAGTTCGCGGAACAGCGCGGGCATCGGCGGCCAATGGTGTCCGCTGTTACTGTCCTGCTCGGTATATTGATAGCCGCGTGAATCTGTGGACCAGCCAAAATCGCCGCAGTTGGTCATCGCCACCGACATGCGATGGCCGCCGGGCGTGATGCGATGGGCAAAGGGATTTTTAGCGGCGATGTCGTGAATCGCCCCCAGCAGCGTATCAGCCTGATCGCGGGCGCGACGCCGCAGAATCACCGCGCCATCCGCCAGCGGTTCCTGCCACGGCGCTTCGTCACTAAATAAATCCAGCATGTGCGCCTCCTTTATTGAGATGCCTGATCGATGAGGAAGGTTTTAAACTGCGGCGACATCCAGTGAGTAAAGCCGTCGCCCTGCTTGCTGATCAAAAAAACCGCCAGATGCTCTTTTAACGCCAACGCTTTAGCACGTTCGCTGCCGAGCACCATCAAACCGGTATCCCAGCCATCCGCCTCCAGCGCAGTGGTAGCAATCACCGTCGCCGAAACCAGCTTGTGCTCAATCGGCCTTCCCGTGGTGGGATCGATGACGTGCGAAATGCGTTTGCCGTCCAGTTCATAATAGTTGCGATAGCTGCCGGAAGTGCTGATGCCATGCCCTTGCAGATCAACGCGCGCTTCCACCGCGTTTTCGCGATCGGTGGGTTTCTGGATCGCCACGCGCCACGGCTGCTGATTAGCATTAACGCCACGGCTCAATACCGCGCCGCCCACCGAAACCAGATAATCGGTGATGCCTTGCTGCTCCATCAGGCGCGCCAGATGATCGGTGGCATAACCTTCGCCCATGGTCGAGAGATCAACATACAAGCCGGGCAGATCTTTCTGCAGCCATTGGCCGTCAACTCCCTGAATGACGCGCAGATGCTGCAAGCCGGTCAGCGCTTTAGCGGCAGCAATTTCCGCCTCGCTGGGCGTGTGCGCCGGCTGCTTCGTCGGGCCAAAGCCCCACAGATTAACCAGCGGGCCGACGGTAATATCCATCGCACCCGAGGTTTTGTGCCCAATTCGCAGCGCTTCAGTGACAATATCCGCCATATCAGCACTTACCGGCTGCGGAGTATTACCTTGATACTGATTAAAGCGCGACAGCACCGAATCGCTTTTCCATGTCGAGAGTTCGCCGTCATCACGATCCAGCTGTTGCTGAATCAACTGCTGCAACTGCGCTTTGCGCTGCGGCTCAACGCCGGCAACGCTGACGCGCCACACGGTGCCCATGGTTTTTCCTTCCAGCACCAGCGCGGGTTGGTTGCTGTTTTTTTCGCAACCGCTCAGGCCTAAAGCCAACAGGCTAACTAGCAGAATGTTCTGAAAACGCATCAATTCCTCATCTGTAACGCATTACTACAGCCAATTACAAAGCATAACTCGCTTGTAAAGCAGTCTAAAGCTGCTTGATGTTCGATAAACGCTGACACAGGATAAGCGCTTCCTGCAACGTTATGCCTACAGGAGCATCAGATGGTTTATATGATTGTCGCAATTACCGCCGCGCTATTTATTTATAGCAGCTTCAAATGTTGGCAGACTTACCGCCATCGCCTGATTCAGCACTATCCTGCACGCCGACGTTAAATTATTGCACCAGAAAATCACCCTTCTGCACCGCTTCAGCGCTGGCGCAGTGTAGCAAAGTCGCTGCAAGGCGCGTGGCGCTGAGAGCGGTGCGCTGGCATGAATGCTGCATTGTTGAAGATGAGTTGAACTTCAGCGAGGTGCAGAATGGAAAATACTAAAACACAAAACAGTAAATGGCAGCACTGGCTTAGCTTCTCCGCCTTCACGCTGGCGGGTGTCGCGATGGAAGGCAGCCTGACCGCCATCACCAACAACCCGCCGCCGCAACCGGCGCCAAAAGCCAAAAAATGGCGCGGTATGCAATAACCGCTATAACCCCAACTCACTCAGGCCCGGATGATCGTCCGGGCGCGTGCCAGATGGCCAGTGGAACAGACGCTGGTCGGCGCGGATCGGCAGATCGTTGATGCAGGCGAATCGCTGAATCATCAAACCATCGGCGCTAAAGTGCCAGTTCTCATTGCCATAGCTGCGGAACCAGTTTCCGCTGTCATCATGCCATTCATAGGCAAAGCGTACCGCCAGCTTATCTTCGTGCCATGCCCATAACTCTTTGATCAGTCGATAATCCAACTCTTTGACCCACTTGCGCTGCAGGAAGGTCACGACTTCTGCGCGCCCATTAACGAACTCACTGCGATTGCGCCAGCGCGTGTCTTCGCTGTACACCAGCGAAACACGCTGCGCATCGCAGCTGTTCCAGGCATCTTCCGCTATGCGGACTTTCTGTAACGCGGTTTGTTGATTGAACGGTGGCACCAGCATGTTAATTCTCCTGATTATGTAGACAGATCTGTCTACTTGATTCATCCTGCCGTATGTAGACAATTCTGTCTACATGCACACAAGGAATTTTTTTATGCTTGAACCTCTGATCTTTGATGCCAGCGCATCCGCGCGCGATCGTATCTTGCTGTGCGCGCAGCAGTTGTTTTACCAACAGGGCATTCGTGCCACCGGCGTAGATAAGGTAATTGCAGAGGCCGGCGTGACCAAAGTGACTTTCTATCGTCACTTTCCGGCGAAGAATGCGTTGGTGCTGGCGTTTTTACAGCAGCGCCATCAGCGCTGGATGCTGGCGTTTTGCAGTGCGTTGAATCAGCATGCGGCGTTGATCGATGCCTTGCCCGCGGCGTTACTGAGCTGGTTCAGGGATGACGATTATCGCGGCTGTGCGTTTATCAATACCGCTGCGGAACTGGGCAGCACGTTACCGGAAGCCAGCAACATTATTCGTCAGCACAAATGTGAGATGGCGCAGGCGATAGGCGACAAGTTGATGCCTGAGCAGCAGGTCAAAACGGCGCAGATTGTGTTACTGGTTGAGGGTGCGATTGTGCAGGTACAGATTGGCGAGGAGTCGGAACGGGTGGTCGAGGTGCTGCGTGCCGCGCTGGATGCGCTGCTGAAAACGGGAGCGTGACCGGCAAGTCACGCTCCATCACCCTTAGAACTGGTAAACCAAGCCCAGTGCTACGACGTCATCGGTATTGATACCGGCTGCGTCGGTGAAGTTGTTGTCGTCCAGCAGGTTGATCTGGTAATCAACGTAGGTCGACATGTTTTTGTTGAAGTAGTAAGTTGCGCCTACATCAATGTATTTCTTCAGGTTCTGGCTGCCGTAACCTTCGATGTCAGAGCCGCGAGAAGAGACAAACGCCAGAGATGGACGCAGGCCGAAGTCGAACTGGTACTGTGCCACCAATTCCCAGTTATCCGCTTTGTTGGCGTAACCGTAAACGGTGCCGCTATCGCTGGCGCCGAAACGCGTTGCGTTGTATGAACGGCTGTACATTGCGGCCAGGTAAACGTTGTTAGCGTCATACTTCAGCGCGCCGCTGTAAGCTTCGGCTTTATCACCGCGACCCAGGATGTTGGCGGTACGTGGATTGTTACCGTTCTGGTTATTGGTACGGTCAGACTGGAACATCGCTGCACCAATACCGAAACCTGAACCCAGATCGTAAGTGGTGCTCAGACCGTAGCCGTCACCGTTCTCGCCCAACACATCACGACCAGAGCCAGTAGATTCGGTTGGGTTATCGTTTTTGCCTTGATACTGAACCGCGAAGTTCCAGCCATCCACTAAACCGAAGAAGTTGGTATTACGATAGGTTGCGAGGCCGTTGCTGCGCTGGAACAGGAAGTTGTCCGCGCCGTAGGTATCGCCACCGAACTCTGGCAGAACGTCAGTCCATGCGCCGAGATCGTACATTACGCCGTAGTTACGGCCGTAATCGAATGAACCTGCATCACCAAATTTCAGACCAGCAAAACCAACACGCGTATAGCTGTTCGCGGTGCCTTCGCTCTCTGCGGTGTTCAGTGCAGCCTGGTATTCCCACTGGCCGTAACCGGTCAGCTGATCGGTCACCTGAGTTTCACCTTTGAAGCCAAAACGCAGGTAAGACTGGTCACCGTCTGAGCCAGAGTTGTCAGAAAAATAATGCAGACCGTCCACTTTGCCGTAAAGGTCTAATTTGTTGCCATCTTTATTGTAAATTTCAGCTGCGCTTGCTGATCCTGCCACCAGCAATGCAGGAATCATCAGGGAGAGAACGCGACGTTTCATTTTTATTACCCTCTATAATGTGCCTTTATTTTTGCCACTGCGAACTGAATGATTAAAAATTCAGCCGGCACGCCATTGTTATTTTATGTTGGGCAATAATCTATCACGAAAATGCTACTAAATTTCCAAAACTGTTTCAGTGTATTTAATAGTTATTTCAGAATGTAAATTACGGGGAACTAATAACCAGCACAGATAGGTAAAAAATATAGCACTTTTTGACAACATATATTTTAATTGTTTAAAAACATCAAATTACATGAGTTACATTTCCGCACTGAATGACAAAACTCAAACCCATCCAGAGCATACAATTATCCCCGCTATCATCATTTATTTCATTATTACCTTCATTCACCCCGAATATTTTGATTTACCCTAATTTCCCGCCGGACCAGATGGTCCGGCATTTTTTTGCCCGCAATTCAGACATCGCCTTATATTGCGTAAAGTTAATTACGCGGGTTAAATTAACATCAATAACTGCCGCGCATTATTTGTCTCTTTTCGCACATTTTGTTCAATTCATAGCTTTAAATCGGCAATGTTAATTTCGGGGCGTAACAAAGATCGCTGCAATAATAGCCGGTGCATATTGTTAACGCTCACGCAGTGATTCCTGCGCTTTATTCAGCGGCTTAAGTAAATATTCCATGACGGTTTTCTGACCGGTTTTAATTTCAACATTGGCCACCATGCCGGGCATGATGGCGAATTTGCGTCCGCTTTTATTGCTCAGCTCGGCTTTTTGCGTGCGCACATAGACGCGATAGTAAAATTCGTCGTGCCGCACGTCGTCCTGCAACGTATCGGGCGAGACGGTTTCGACTTCACCGCGCAGATCGCCATAGATGGAAGCGTCGTAAGCGGTGATCTTCACTACCGCAGGCAAACCCGGCCGAATATAGCCGATATCGCGCGGATTGATGCGCGTCTCAATCAGTAGCTGATCCTCCAGCGGCACAATCTCCATCAGCTTGCCACCCGGCTCCAGCACGCCGCCCACGGTGGTGACGCGTACATCTTTCACAATGCCGCGCACCGGCGAAGTCAGCGTGGTGCGCGTCAGCAGATCCTGTTTGCCCGCCGCCACCTGCAATTGCGCATCTAGCTCACCGTTGTTCTTCACCTGCTCTTCGTGAGCGCGCACATAATAATCGTTGCGTGCTTCGTCGATTTTGCCGCGCAGATCGCTCACCTGACGACGCAGACGAATCACGTCCACCTTGCCCGCCGCGCCGCTCAGCATCAGCGGTTCCGTCACGTTGAGTTCTGCCTGCACTAGCGCGAGGGATTGCTGCAAATTACCGATGGTCTCGATAAAGTTTTGCCGCCGCGCGTTATAGAGTTGCGTTTCGCGCGCCACCAGCTCGGGATGTTGCAGGATATCGGTACTGAATATCAGCGGCGTATCGCTGAGCTCGGCCTGTAAACGTTCAGAGGAGGCGCGCAGCGTGCGCACCCGCGCAATCGCTTCACCAAAATTGGTTTGAAAGCGCGTGGGATCGAGCGTTGCCAGCACCTCGCCGCGCTGCACGATAATGCCTTCGTGCACATTGAGCTGTTTGACGATGCCACCATCAAGGCTATCGATGATCTGCGCGCGGCTGGAAGGCGTGACTTTGCCGATGCCGACAGTCACTTCATCCAGCACCGCAAAGTACGCCCACAGCAGAAACAGCAGCAGCGCTACCACGCACAGCCAGATGATGGCCGAGGTGCGACGTTCACGCCGCGCCAACTCTTTATCCAGCAGTACCATGCTCATGCCGCATCTCCTTTTTTACTGGCGGCATGACGCAGAATCTCGTCGCGCGCGCCATCAGCCACAATACGGCCGTTATCCATCACGATAATGCGATCAACCATGCATAGCAGCGCGGGACGATGCGTGACCAGCACCAGCGTGCGCCCGGTTACCCATTGCGCCAGCTGGCGAATCACCTGCGCTTCCAGCTGTTCATCCATCGCCGCCGTCGGTTCATCCAGCAAAACCACCTGCGGCTGGCGCAGAATCAGCCGGCTGAGCAGCACCATTTGCCGCTGGCCGCCGGACAAGCCGCGTCCGCCTTCATGAATAATGCGATCGAGGCTGGCAGCGTCCTGCTGCACCAGCGCAAGCGCGCCGCTGATGCGCAACGCCTGTAGCATCTCCTGCTCGCTGGCGTGCGGATTGCCGAGCAGCAGGTTCTGGCGCAGCGTGCCGAAAAACAGCCGTGCATCCTGCGACAGCCAGCCAAGCTGACGCCGCAGATCGACCGGATCGATGCAGGTGAGATCGACGCCGTCCACCAGCACTTTGCCCTGACTGGCGCGCGCCTGACCGGCCAGCATCTTCAGCAGCGTCGATTTACCCGCGCCGACTTTACCGAGGATCGCCACACGTTCGCCGGGCGTGATCTGCAGCTGCGGAATGTTGAGCACGCTATTTCCGCTCTCCTCTTCGTAGTGGTAATGCACGTTTTGCAGTTGATAGCTGCCGGTCAGCACCGGACAGTGCGCCAGCGTGGCGTGATCGGGTTGGTCGAGCGGCTTTTTCAGCAGCTCATCCAGCCCTTTCATTGCCGATTTAGCATGCTGCCAGCGCGAGAACACCATGGTGAGCTGCATCAGCGGCGCGATGGTGCGTGACGAGAGCAAGCTGCACGCCACCAGCGTGCCGGTGGTGATTTGATTATTGAGTATCAGATAGACACCGACCACCAACATGCCGGCATAGGTGAGCTGCTGCACGCTGGCCGACCAACCGGTGAGGCGCGCGCCCCACAAACGTTGCTGATTGCTGATGGCCGCGCTGACTTCGTGCGTTTGCTCCCATTGCCGCTGAAAATAGGGTTCCGCTTGCAGCGCTTTGATGTCTTCGACACCTTCAAGGGTTTCCACCAGCACCGCCTGGCGCAGCGCGCTTTCACGCAACCCTTCCTGCGCCAGCCGCGCCATTGGGATCTGCACTAGCAAACCGGGAATGACAATCAGCGGAATCGCCAGTAACGGAATCAGCACCAGCCAGCCGCCAATCGACGCCATGATCAGCAGAAACAGCAGCACAAACGGCAGGTCGGCGGCGGCATTCACCGTGGTGGAAGTCAGCAGTTCACGTACCTGATCAATTTCACGCAGTTGGGCAATAAAGGAGCCGGTGGAACGCGGACGCGCCTCGTTGCGGATAGTCATCGCCCGCGCGAACAGCATGGCGGATATTTTCAGGTCGATGCGTTTGCCCATCAGATCGGAAACCTGGGTGCGCATCAGGCGAATCAGATACTCGATCGCCGCCGCCAGCACCACACCGGCAAACAGCACCCACAACGTCGGCTGCGACTGCGCCGGAATCACCCGATCGTACACCTGCATGGAAAACAAAATGCCCGCCAGCGCCAGCACGTTACCGACCAGCGAGGCCAGGCAGATCTCCGCGATGCGCCGCTTCATGCCACGAAAGTTATGCCAGAACCAGTGCGGCTGATACGGCTGCACAAACTCGTCGATGCGCGCATCGCGCGCCCGTGCCGCCACGCCAATCACGCCAACCTGCATGTCAGCCTGTAGTAACAAATCCTGCAGCTGACCTGCGCGCACCACATCGCCACTTTCGCTCAGCCAGTAACGCACGCCACCGTTGCGATCCACCTCTTCTATCAACGCCACGCTGCCGTTTTCCAGCAGCAGCAATACCGGCACAATTTCCTGCCGCCAGCGCAGTTTGCTATGCGGCACCAGCATGAAATGCAGGCCTAACAGCCCGGCTAAACGTTCTAGTTGTTGCGTGGGTGCCAGATGTTGAAACCAGCGCATCTGCTGACGCAGCGTGCTGGCGTCTGCGGGTTTACCGAAGCGTGCCGCCACGCGCAGCATCGCCGCGATGCCGCTGTCGCTGTCGCTGTTGAAGGCTTGTACAGTCATCCCTGTTGTCCCGTGAGAAATGATAGTGGGCTGGCAACCGCTAGCCGAGGTCGCTAGCGGCTGATGTGCGGATTACGCCAGGCTCTGAACCTGATGTTGCTGCAGATGATCGGCTAGGGTGTAGCTGCTATCGCTGGCGTTGTAGTGGTTTTCCGTGGCGCGCGCATCGCTGTGCGGAGCGGGGGCGCTGTCGCCTGACGGCTGATTCAGCGTAACGGTCGGCACCTGATGCGTGGCGACGGTGAACAGGTTCTCGATGATCTGTGTATCGTGATTGCCGTACTCATCCCAGCGCGTGGCCAGCGGCGACACTTCACCATCCGGCAGTGCCTGCAGATCTTCGGCGCTGATGGTCACCATGCCATTGACCGGCGTGTAGTTTTTACCGTTGAGCGTCAACTCCTTTACGCCTTCGAGATAGAAACTGAGATCGTGCTGTGCTTCCTGCTGACTCAGCGTGGTATCGCCGCCAATATCAATTTCGTAATAGATGTCTGGCAGTTTGGTGACCACGTTGAGTTCCAGCAATGCATCGGTGCTGTTGCCGGCGCCATCCTGCGCATAAACCCGGATTTCGCCCAGTGAAATGAAATTCGCTACGTCACTGGACGGAATCGTTACCTGCCAGTGACCATCGCTGCCAATCTGAGCGTGATAGACCGCATCACCGCTGCACAGCAACAGTTGCTGGCCCGGCACCACTACTGAGAGATCGCCGCTAAAGGTGAGATCGTTTTGGCTCTCTTCTTTATTGATCACGTTGTCTGCAGTGACCTGATCGAAACTGATGTGCGGCAAACTGCTGACGTGGGTAATTAAGGTGACATCCTGCTGATAAGCGGTGGTTTTGCCGTTGGGATCGGTGGCGCTGACTTTCAGGCTATAAACGCCATCCTGTAATGCCTGAAGATCTTGTGAGGGAATGGCGGCGGTCCATTCGCCTTTGTCGTTAACGCCGCCGATATATTTTTGACCGGCTAAGATCACCGTAATGTGGCTGTTCGCCGGCATATGCTTGACGCTACCGTGCACCTCCACGCCGTAAATGCCTTCTGCCACGTTAACTGCGTTATCCCCGCTGATTGGATCCACCGTCAGCGTGGGCTTGATGGTTTTATCCATGTAAACCCCGAAGCCCACCTGCGTATCGGTGCTGTTGCCAGCTTTGTCGGTGATGGTTAGCGTCAGCGAATAGGCGCCGTCGGCTAATCCGTTGAGCACCGAAGGCGGCATTGAGGCATTCCAGTAACCCCATTTATTCACCGTGCTGTGCCAGCTTTCACCGTTAAAGCTCAGCGTCACGGTGGCGCCGGGTTCGGATTCGGCGCGACCACGCAGGTGAATGTTCCTGCCGGATTCCCACGCGGCGATCACACCATCCATCGCTATGGGTTCATACGGACGTAGCGGCGCGGGCGGCGTGGTATCCACGCTGCGCGTGTGCAGAGTTGAAACGTCATCTGCCACCGGATAAAGGCTGACCGCGGATTGCAGAATCGCCGCTAATTGTTGTTCTGATTGACGTGAAGACATAGGTAACCTCGTTACAGGGAATCTATTGCAGCGGCCATTAAGCTTATTAATGATTTAAGCGTACCGGTGCGCCATACAGGCCGTTAATAAACGGTCCGCTTCGCCTGATGAAAACGGGTTACCTGCAGGTAACAAGGATTAAAATAAGACACAGCAAAACTCTCCCACTCGGGAGAAATAATCTCGATCTCGCTATATTCCGCATCGGGAGCCGATGGGATGACTAACATATCGGTTTTAGGTGGTCGCTGCCTATTGGCGAAAATCCGGAAATGCATGCTTTGCGACAGCGCCAAAAAATTGACGTGTAAGCCGCGTCTGGCGCGGAATCTTTCATCAGTATACTGCATCATTCAGCAGAAAAAATTTTACTTAAGTCACTCCAGTTATGGTTGGCACATGCCAGGAAAGTTCTGGAAAAGCGCAGCGACGCGTGAAAAATCGGTAATATGCCTGTTTCTGGCGTTTAATCGCTGCCATCCGAATTGTCTGATGCGCGGTGTGACGCCCGCTTTGATGCTAAACTTCGTCGCTTCAACCGCTAATGAAAAATACTCTTTATGACAGCACTGGACGCCGCGCCGCACAATAAATTGCATCACCGTGTCAACCTTGGGACACGCATCGTTTTCCTCATCGCCGGATTGGGCATGTCCGCATGGGCACCGCTGGTGCCGTTCGCCAGCCAGCGTCTGGCGTTGAGCGGCGCGTCATTGGGCGGTTTGTTGCTGTGTTTAGGCATTGGATCGCTGGCGGCGATGCCGATTACCGGCGGGTTAATCGCGCGTTTCGGTGGTCGTAGGGTGATGTTGTGCTCCACGCTGGTGGTGCTGGCGGTGTTACCGCTGCTGGCGACGCTCAATGTGATGTGGCTGATGGCCGCCACCTTGATGGTGTTTGGTGCCGGACTCGGCATGCTGGATGTGGCGATGAACGTGCAGGCGGTGGAAGTGGAAAAAGCCGCGCGCAAGCCGATGATGTCCGGTTTCCACGGTTTCTTTAGCCTCGGCGGCATTATCGGCGCCGGTTCCGTCAGCTTGCTGCTCGGCAGCGGCCTGACGCCGTTGCAAGCGGTTGGCGCGGTGATGGTGCTGATTGTGTTGCTATTGGTGTGGAGCCTGCCAACGCTGATGACCGAGCGCCTGCATCAGCCCGATCAACCGTGGCTGGTGATCCCGCGCGGCTGGGTCGCTTTCCTCGGTTTGCTCTGCTTTATTCTGTTTCTTGCCGAAGGCGCGGTGCTGGATTGGGGCGCGCTGTTGCTGCTGCAAAGCCCGGATATGAGCCCGGCGCACGCCGGTTTGGGTTATGCGGTGTTCTCCGTGGCGATGACCATTGGTCGTCTGACCGGCGATAAAGTGATTCAACGCTTTGGCCGTTATCCGGTGATGTTGACCGGTGCGCTAGCCGCTGCAGCGGGCATGACGCTGGCGGTGTTATTACCCTGGCCGCAAATCGCGCTGCTGGCTTTCCTGCTGGTGGGTTTTGGCCTCGCCAATACGGTGCCGATGTTATTCAATGCTGCCGGGAATCAACACGATATGCCATCGAATCTGGCGATTTCGGCCATGACAACGTTAGGCTATGCAGGTATTCTTTCAGGTCCGGCTTTAATCGGATTAATTTCCCAGTGGATCAGCCTGAGTGGTGCATTTTTGCTTATCGCTCTGCTGCTGCTGGCCGTCGCTGCCAGTGCCCGACGGGTTGCGCGCTAATTCCATGATCCTGAGACACTATGCTGCCTTATAAATTTCCTCTGACATCCGGCAATGTAACGCGCTTTTTCGTGGTGTTTAACCTGGTGCTTTTTCTGGCGCTGGGCGCGATGGTGCACAACAGCGTCAATGCCTGGATGACAGAGAAGCGCTATGCGATGACCGATTTGGCGCGCGCCATGCAGAAACGTATCGATGCGTCGCGCTTCGCTACGTGGCAGATCTATGAAAACCTGGCCACCAGCGCCGCCGGGTCGTCACCGAACAGCAATCTTCAGGAAACCCGCCTGCGTCCGGATGTCTATTATCTGGAAAAAACCCGCCGCAAAACCGAAGCGCTGATTTTTGGTTCGCACGATGGCAGCACGCTGGATATGACCATGCGCATGTCCAACTATCTCGATACGCTGTGGGGCGCGGAAAATCCGACCTGGTCGATGTACTTCCTTAATGGTCAGGATAACAGCCTGATTATGATCTCCACGCTGCCGCTGAAAGACATGGCGACGCGTTATAAAGAGAGCGCGATTAATACGCTGGTTGATAGCCGCCGCGCCGAAATGCTGCAGCAGGCTAATGCGCTGGATGAGCGCGAAAGTTTCTCGCCGCTGCGTCATTTCGCCTGGCAGAACGATCACTACTTTACGCTGCGTACTACCTTCAATCAGCCAGGCCACTTAGCCACCGTGGTGGCGTTCGATTTGCCGGTTAACGATCTGATCCCGCGCAATATGCCGCTGGAGAATTTCCAGCTGCGTCAGGACGCCACGCAAACTTCCACCACCGCCACCACCAGCGACGACACCAGCAGCGAAAGCACCCACGTGGCGCTGGTGAATCCGAATCTGGAGATCGCCGCATCGCTGCCAAGTACGTCGCTGCAGCTGGTGTACCGCGTGCCGCTTACCATTCTGGCGCTGGATACACTGCATAACCTGATGTGGCCGCTGCTGATTAACCTTGTGCTATTTTTGCTGTCCATTGCCGGTATTACGCTGCTGCGTCAGCAGTCGCTGCGCCCGAACGAAAACCAGAGCGCCGAACTGGATTCGCTGCGCATGCTGAATGAAGAGATTGTCGCCAGTTTGCCGGTCGGCTTGCTGGTGTACGACTTCGCCACCAATCGCACGCTGCTCAGCAATAAAATCGCCGAACATCTGCTGCCGCACCTGAATTTGCAGAAGATCATCAATATGTCGGATCAGCATCAGGGCGTATTGCAGGCCACCATCAATAACGAAGTGTATGAGATTCGCCACGCGCGCAGCGTGCTGTCGCCGCATACCCAGCTGTTTATGATGCGCGATCAGGACCGTGAATTGCTGGTGAATAAGAAGCTGCAGAAGGCGCAACAGGTGCTGGATCGCAATCATCAGATGCGTCAGCAATTAATGCATAACCTTGGTCACGCGCTGAATCGTCCGCTGCAAAGTATGGTTAAGCAGTTGGTGCAACTTAGCCAGCGTGACGATGACGAAAGCGTGCTCGATCTGCTCGACGAGAGCCAGGGATTGGCGCGCCTGGTGGATGACATCGTGCTGCTCAATCGCCTTGAAGCGCATGACTGGTCTCCAGATGCCAGCGTATTCAATCTGCAGGATATGCTGGATGAAATCGCGCTGGAAAGCCTGCCGCTGCTGCGCCGTAAAGGTCTGGCTTTAGTGGTGAACAACCATTTAGCCAATGACGAGATGCGCTTTGGCGATCGTCGTGCATTGCGTAAAGTGCTGACCACGTTGATGCACTATTCGCTGACCACCACGCGCTGGGGCAAGATTTCGCTGGAGATTAAAACCACAGAAGACAAGCCTAATCAGGTCTTGCTGCAGTTGGTGGATACCGGCTCCGGCTTAAGCGTCGATGAACTGGCGAATGTCGATTTCCCCTATCTTGGTGAAACCACGCAGGATCGATTTGGCCAGGCATCCGGCATGGCATTTTTCCTCTGTAAGCAGCTGTGCAAACAGATGGGCGGCCAGCTGGAGATCATCGCTAAACCTGATATCGGCACACGCTACAACATCCAATTGCCGCTGGCGTTAGAGCAGCAAGGTGAGCAGGAAGAGAAACTGCTGGAAGGCGTGACCGCGTTGGTGGATATCGCCGTCGAAGATGTACACAAGATCGTTTGCCGCCACCTCGAAAACTGGGGCGCGAAATGCCTGACGTCGGATGAACGCTTAACCGGTCAGGATCATGATGTGCTGGTGACCGACGATCCCGCCCGTCTGAACGGTTGGGCGCTGTTACTGGCCGGCGACGAAATGGGTCATCACGCGTTGAACGATCAACAATTCCGGGTCAACTTCAATCTCAGTAATGCACTGCTTGATGCGCTGCTGGCCCTGATTGAAAAGCAGCTTTCTCATGATTTGTTAGAGGAGAGTCGCGAAGATGAAGAAGCCACGCCGCTGATGAGCGGAGGCTATTTCCAGCTGTTTACCGAGACAGTACCGCCAGATGTGAAGAGACTGTATACTGAAGCGGCGGAAAAGGATTATCCCTCGCTTGCTCAGACAGCACATCGCCTGAAAGGCGTGTTTGCCATGCTCAATCTGGGGTCAGGTAAACTGCTTTGTGAAGCGTTAGAACAACACATTAAAGTATGTGACGATTTAACCATTAAAAATACCACCAGTGAAATTGACGCGTACGTCAGCCAACTGCTGCAGCAAGGTAACCAATAAGATGAATAACTTGAACGTAATTATTGCCGATGACCATCCGATCGTTCTGTTCGGTATCCGTAAGTCACTGGAACAGATTGAATGGGTTAACGTTGTAGGTGAGTTTGAAGACTCAACAGCATTAGTAAACAGCTTGCCTAAACTGGACGCCAATGTCCTGATTACCGACCTCTCCATGCCAGGCGAGAAGTACGGTGACGGTATCACCCTGATCAAATACATCAAACGTCACTATCCGGATCTCTCGATTATCGTTCTTACCATGAACAATAACCCAGCGATCCTGAGCGCGGTGTTGGATCTGGATATCGAAGGGATCGTACTGAAGCAAGGTGCACCAACCGATCTGCCAAAAGCGCTGGCTGCTCTGCAGAAAGGCAAAAAATATACGCCGGAAAGCGTGGCAAAACTGCTGGAGCGCATCAGCGCTGGCGGTTACGGTGACAAACGTCTGTCACCGAAAGAGAGTGAAGTACTGCGTCTGTTCGCAGAAGGTTTCCTGGTGACTGAGATTGCTAAGAAACTGAACCGCAGTATCAAAACCATCAGTAGCCAGAAGAAATCAGCCATGATGAAACTGGGCGTGGAAAACGATATCGCGCTGCTGAACTATCTCTCTTCGGTTAGCGCCACTCAGGTCGACAAAGAGTAATCCTCAATGGGCGGCGTCTTCTGACACCGCCCATTTTTTGCTCGCGTATTACGCCCCTTCCCTGCCCTTTCTGACGCGTTCCGCATACACCGCCAGCGTACTTTTCAGCACATCCAGTGTAACCGGCTTCGACAAACAGTTATCCATGCCCGCATCCATACAGCGCTGCTTCTCTTCCGCTAACGCATTGGCCGTGACGCCAATCACCGGGAAAGTATGTCCTAACTGACGCAGACGTTGTGTCAGACGATAACCATCCATGTTCGGCATGTTCACATCGCTCAGCACGATATCGATATGGTTGCGACTCAGCACGTTCAGCGCATCCACGCCGTCCTGCGCGGTTTTGGTCTGATAACCCACGGTGCCGAGTTGTTCCGACAGCAGCATGCGGTTGATCGGATGGTCATCAACAATCAGCACGATAATATCTTCGAAGGTCGCGGCTGCTTTTGCCGCGGTTAACGGCAGCGGCGTGGCGGTTTCACTATTGATGTTGATGCGGTAGATGCGGCCGAGCAGCTGCGGCAGATCGTGCAGCATCGCGCTGCTCTGGATCCATTGACCCGGCGCGGTTTCGTGCGGCATATCGATGTGCTGACCACAGATACGAATATGCGCGCGTCCGCTTTGCGCAGCGAGCTCATCGTGATCGCTAATGATCACATCATCCGCTGCCGCCTGACCGCGATAATACGCCACCTGAATGCCCTGCTGTTGCAGCAGACGCAGCAGGAAGCTGGCGAGGTATTCATTACGCATATCCAGCCAAATGGCTTTTTCCTGCAAGCCGTCCAGCAGCGGTGGTGCCGCCATCTGACCGGAATAGATCGGAATGCGCACGATAAACTGACTGCCCATGCCCGGTTCGGAATCAACTTCGATATCGCCGTCCATCATGTTGATCAGCTTTTCACAGATCGCCAGCCCTAAGCCGGTTCCCTGGAAGTTACGTTGCACGCCCGAACCTACCTGGAAGAACGGATCGAACAGGCGCGTAACCTCTTTGGCCGGAATACCGACGCCGGTATCACGCACGCGGAACGCCAGATATCCCTCTTTGACGTAAGCATGCAAGATGATACAGCCGGTATGCGTGAATTTGATGGCGTTGTTCAGCAGGTTAGATATCACCTGCTGCAGGCGCATGGCATCGCCATCCAGGGTCAGCGGCACATCGTTTTCGATAAACACGTACAGCGTCAGGCGTTTGCGCACCACCAGCGAGAGATAGTTGCTGGCAATGTGGTTGACCACTTCACGCGGCGAGAAAGGATGGGGCTCAATTTTCAGCTGTTCGGATTCAATCTTCGAGAAGTCGAGGATGTCGCTGATGATCTTCAGCAGCAGGCTCGACGAGTTGTTCATCGCCGTCACCAGTGAATCGACGCCTTTCGGCAGCACTTTGGTTTGCAGCAGATCGAGGTTACCGATAATCCCGTACAGCGGCGTGCGCAACTCATGGCTGACGGTGGCAAGGAACATTGATTTCGACTGGCTGGCCTGCTCGGCTGAGTGCGCCATCTCCTGCAGCGACTGCTCCATACGCACGCGCGCCGAGACATCGACCAGCACGCAAATCGCCACGTTTTCATTGCGATAACGCGAATGCACAAAGCTGATTTGCAGGTTAGTGTTGCTGCCGGTCAGCACATCGACAAAGTTAACCTGCTGACCACCGATGATTTCATTCAGACGCTGGCGATCTTCCTGCGTCAGAAGCGTCAGATAATTGTGTGCCAGCTCGTTACTCAAAATGTTGGTGCCGTCGCTGGTGCGCAGAATACAGATGCCGACCGGCGCCGAGGCGACAATTTTGCGGTTGAACTGTTCGTGCTCCTCCAGTCGATGCGCATTCTCTTCAGCCGGCAGGAACATGCGGCGCTCAAAAACCCACGCCAGCGTGAACAAAATTACCGCCGTAAAGATATTAAGCAGCAGCGCGTTAATCAGCATCAGCTTGAGTTGATCCATCAACACGTCGGTGGAAAGCGACCACACCACATTGAGATTGGACGGTGGCAGCGGCTTCTTCAGCACCAGCTGGCGATAGCTGTCGAGATAGCCGAACCAGGTGCTGTTGTCCGGCAGATCGTCAAGCGAGTAGCCCGGCCCGCCACGACGTGAGCTAAGCAGCGGACGGTAATTTTCATCGGTGATGGTGGCCACCAGCGGCAAACCGCCCGGCTGAATGAACTCATCCAGGCGGATATTCTGCTCCACGCCCAGCAGCGCCTGTAGCTTGTTCGCCACATACACCGGCATCACCATATAGAAGTTGCCGACGCCCGGCTGCGCGCTGCTGGTGATCCAGTACATCGGCTGGCGGCGCTCTTCTTCATTGCCGTTGCGATAGTGCAGCACGCGTTCACGCAGCGCTTTCAGGCTACGTTCACGATCGACTGAATTGTTGCTGCCGATGGTGAAATCGGCCAGACACTGGTTCTCGCCACCGATGAAGAACACGCGGTTCAATTCATACGCAGAGGCAAAATTGCTTTTCCAGTAATTGATGTAGTAGCTGAGCGAATCCAGCGAGTTGCGCCATGTGTTGCTCATTGAGGTGCAGTCGCCATCGGAAAACAGCGGCGTGAACTGCGGCAGCGCACCTTTGCCCGGCGGCAAACCGTTGAGCACATCCAGACCATTAGCGCTGCTGCTCAGGCGATTTTCGGTGATGTATTTCAGCTCGCGCATCACATCCGCCGAGTGGCGTACGTACCACTCAGCCTGACCGTAATTGGTGGCAAACTCCTGACGCACCGCGTTCTCTTTCTCGTGCAGCACGTTGATGATGTAGAAAGTGGTCAGCAGCGCACCCAGCGCCCAGAGCAGCAACGCCAGCGCACGAAATAGATAGCGCGAAATTCGAAGCGTAGTGCGAAAGGAGACAAGATATTTCAAAAGAGGCTCACTGGCGGTAAGAGTTATCAGGATGTTGAAAAGCTTTCATACACTAGCTTTATCGGCCCTAAAAAGCCAGCTAGCCTGCGCCTTTTGGGGAAAACTCAGATAAAAAAACGGCAGGTCAGTTTCCTGACCTGCCGTTTAATAAAGCCGTTACGAATTACTCTTCGTCATCAGCTTCTGGTGCTTCGTCGTCGCTGTCCACTTCCGGCGCGATATCCTCCTCGCCTTCCGCGACGCTACCGTCGATGGCGTCGAGTTCTTCCTCTTCCACCGGCTCAGCAACACGTTGCAGACCCACCACGTTTTCATCTTCCGCAGTACGGATCAGAATCACGCCTTGAGTGTTACGGCCAACCACGCTGACTTCCGATACGCGAGTACGCACCAGCGTACCGGCATCGGTGATCATCATGATCTGATCGCCATCCACCACTTGTACCGCACCGATAACCGGTCCGTTACGATCGGTGACTTTAATCGAGATCACACCCTGGGTCGCACGCGACTTGGTTGGATACTCGATATTGGCGGTACGTTTACCGTAACCATTCTGCGTCACGGTGAGGATCGCGCCCTCTTCGCGTGGAACAATCAGCGACACCACTTTGTCGCGTTCAGCCAGCTTGATACCGCGCACGCCCGAAGCCGAACGGCCCATCGCACGTACTGCAGTTTCAGCGAAGCGCACCACTTTACCGGCGGCAGAGAACAGCATCGCTTCGTCGCTACCGTTGGTCAGCGCCACACCAATCAGCTCATCATCCTCACGCAGGTTGATGGCGATAATGCCCGCGCTACGCGGACGGCTGAACTCTTGCAACGCGGTTTTCTTCACGGTACCGCTCGCGGTGGCCATGAAGATGTTGAAGCCTTCGGTGTATTCACGCACCGGCAGAATGGCGGTGATACGTTCGTTAGCTTCCAGCGGCAACAGGTTGACGATTGGACGACCGCGCGCGCCACGGCTGGCTTCCGGCAGCTGATAGACCTTCATCCAGTAGAGACGGCCACGGCTGGAGAAGCACAGAATGGTGTCATGGGTGTTGGCCACCAGCAGACGGTCGATAAAGTCTTCTTCTTTAATACGTGCGGCGGATTTGCCTTTACCACCGCGACGCTGGGCTTCATAGTCGGTCAGCGGTTGGTATTTGACATAACCCTGATGCGACAGCGTCACCACAACGTCTTCCTGATTAATCAGGTCTTCGATGTTGATGTCTGCACTGTTCGCGGTGATTTCAGTGCGACGTGCATCGCCGAACTGATCGCGCATCAGCTCCAGCTCTTCACGGATCACTTCCATCAGGCGCTCAGCGCTCTGCAGGATGTGCAGCAGTTCAGCGATCTGATCCAGCAGCTCTTTGTATTCGTCGAGCAGTTTTTCATGCTCAAGGCCGGTCAGTTTCTGCAGACGCAGATCCAGAATCGCCTGCGCTTGCTGTTCGGTCAGATAATATTGACCCTCGCGAATACCGAACTCGGCTTCCAGCCACTCCGGACGCGCGGCATCGTTGCCGGCACGTTCCAGCATCGCGGCAACGTTACCCAGATCCCACGACTGTGCCAGCAGGCTCAGTTTCGCTTCGGCTGGCGTGGGTGCACGACGAATCAGTTCGATGATTGGATCGATGTTCGCCAGCGCAATCGCCAGGCCTTCAAGGATGTGAGCACGATCGCGCGCTTTACGCAGTTCGAAAATGGTACGGCGCGTAACCACTTCACGACGGTGACGCACGAAGGCCTCGATGATGCCTTTCAGCGTCATGATCTTCGGCTGGCCCTGATGCAGCGCCACCATGTTGATGCCAAATGAGACCTGCAGCTGGGTCAGCGAGTAGAGGTTGTTGAGAACCACTTCACCGACCGCATCGCGTTTGATCTCAATGACAACACGCATGCCGTCTTTGTCAGATTCATCACGCAGCGCGCTGATGCCTTCCACGCGCTTCTCTTTCACTAGCTCAGCGATCTTCTCGATCAGGCGCGCTTTGTTCACCTGATACGGCAGTTCGTGAACGATGATGGTTTCACGGCCGGTCTTGGCATCAGTTTCCACTTCGCCACGTGCGCGGATGTAAATCTTACCGCGCCCGGTGCGATAGGCTTCTTCGATACCGCGACGACCATTGATGAACGCAGCGGTCGGGAAATCTGGCCCGGTGATGTGCTCCATCAAACCTTCAACGGTGATGTCTTCATCTTCGATGAAGGCCAGACAGCCGTTGATCACTTCCGTGAGGTTGTGCGGTGGAATGTTGGTTGCCATACCTACCGCGATACCGGACGAACCGTTTACCAGCAGGTTAGGAATTTTGGTTGGCAGGACTTCAGGGATCTGCTCGGTGCCGTCATAGTTCGGCACGAAATCGACGGTTTCCTTTTCCAGGTCAGCCAGCAGCTCCGAAGAGATCTTTGCCATGCGCACTTCGGTATAACGCATCGCTGCGGCGGAGTCGCCGTCGACCGAACCAAAGTTACCCTGACCGTCAACCAGCATGTAGCGCAGGGAGAATGGCTGGGCCATACGCACGATACTTTCGTATACCGCGGAATCGCCGTGCGGGTGATATTTACCGATGACGTCACCGACCACACGGGCGGATTTTTTATAGGGTTTATTCCAGTCGTTGCCCAGTTCGCTCATGGCAAAAAGCACACGGCGGTGTACCGGCTTCAGACCATCACGCACATCGGGTAAGGCTCGGCCAACAATGACCGACATGGCGTAATCGAGGTAGGAGTTTTTTAACTCTTCTTCGATATTGACCGGTGTAATTTCTCTCGCAAGGTCGCTCATGGAGCCGCTATCCCTCTACATAATCCCGGATTTAAAGGTGCGAAAGTATATCACATCGCTTCCCTTCGGTGAACGTTAACCAGGCCTTAATCCCGCTTTTCCTTGAGCGTGAGAGATGCGTTCGCGTGACTTAAGCGTTTATACTGAGGGAATATTTTGTCTGGAGTGATGATTCAATGAGTGAACAACCGCAGGAAAGCCGCCAGAACGTTGACCACGCCGAGATTGCCAAGTTTGAGGCCGTGGCATCCCGCTGGTGGGATTTAGAGGGTGAATTTAAGCCGTTGCACCGTATCAATCCCCTGCGACTCGGCTGGATAGCACAGCACAGCAATGGCCTGTTCGGTAAGAAAGTGCTTGATGTCGGCTGCGGTGGCGGCATTCTGGTGGAGAGCATGGCGCGTGAAGGCGCTGAAGTTACAGGCCTGGATATGGGCGCGGAGCCGCTGGAAGTGGCGCGTCTGCACGCGCTGGAGAGCGGCGTTAGCGTTAACTATGTGCAGCAAACCGTGGAAGATCACGCCGCAAGTCATGCCGGGCAATATGATGTGGTGACCTGCATGGAGATGCTCGAGCATGTGCCTGACCCGCGCTCGGTGGTATTGGCCTGCGCGCAGCTGGTGAAGCCTGGCGGCGAAGTGTTCTTCTCCACCATCAACCGCAATCCAAAAGCCTGGCTGCTGGCGGTGTTTGGTGCGGAGTATGTACTGCGCATGGTGCCGCGCGGCACGCACGACGTGAAGAAATTCATCCGTCCTGCCGAACTGCTGAACTGGGTCGATGAAACCCCGCTACGTGAAAGAAACATGATTGGCCTGCATTACAATCCGCTGACCAATCAGTTCCGTTTGGGTCGCGGTGTCGATGTTAACTATATGATTCATACGCATCGTCAGGAGTGATGTCATCCCGGTGCGCATCAATGCTCACCCTACGAAAAATCGCACCATCGTCGTATGTCATCCCGGCGCGCATCAACACGCAGTATCACCGTAGGGTCGCCATTCATGGCGACCTCTTATCCAGATCAATTTCCTTTTAGACGCGTACCCGCCTTTTTTATAGGCTAAGCAAGTCACAAAAAATTCATAAGCAATTTTAGATAAGTTCGCTGCTGACGGCCTTGTCGGGGCTTTTTTCATCTAAGAAAATTCCTGAAGCACAGTGGTTGAGCAAGAAACACGCGTCCGATCATAAAGTGAAAAAAAAGTGCTTAGCGGTTGACACTAAGTGCAGGCCTTGCGGCATGCGGATCCAGGATTTTAGCCAGCCGCTAAGGACGATTTTTTAGTGAAAATCAACTCTTGTTAAGAAGAGATTGCTGACTAGAATACTCACCATATTGTTGTTCAAACTTCCCGCACCCCCTATATATAGTGTTTATCCACAGGCTTACTCACAACGAGCGGCTTGTGCATAAACCTTGTGCATAGATGGGGGATAAATACGTCATTCATGCATGGACAGGTAAAAACGCGACATGAACCAAAGTCTGCTCGTTACTAAACGCGATGGCCGCCAGGAGCGCATTGATCTCGACAAAATTCACCGTGTACTGGATTGGGCAGCTGAAGGGCTGAACAACGTTTCCGTTTCACAGGTTGAACTGCGCTCACACATTCAGTTCTACGATGGCATCAGAACTTCTGATATTCATGAGACCATCATTAAGGCTGCCGCAGACCTGATCTCTCGTGATGCGCCGGATTACCAATACCTGGCCGCGCGTCTGGCTATCTTCCACCTGCGTAAAAAAGCGTACGGCCAGTTTGAGCCGCCGAAGCTGTACGATCAGGTGGTGAAGATGGTGGAGATGGGCAAATACGACCGTCATCTGCTGGAAGATTACAGCACCGAAGAGTTCGAGCAGATGGACGCGTTTATTGACCATTGGCGCGACATGAACTTCTCCTACGCAGCGGTTAAGCAGCTGGAAGGGAAATATCTGGTGCAGAACCGCGTAAGCGGCGAAATCTACGAAAGCGCCCAGTTCCTCTATATCCTGGTAGCAGCGTGCCTGTTCTCTGGCTACCCGCGCGAAACCCGTATGGACTACGTGAAGCGCTTCTACGATGCGATCTCAACCTTTAAGATCTCACTGCCAACGCCTATCATGTCCGGCGTGCGTACCCCAACGCGCCAGTTCAGCTCTTGCGTACTGATCGAGTGCGGCGACAGCCTCGACTCTATCAACGCCACTTCTAGCGCCATTGTGAAATACGTTTCACAGCGCGCCGGTATCGGTATTAATGCTGGACGTATTCGTGCGCTGGGTAGCCCGATTCGCGGTGGCGAAGCGTTCCACACCGGCTGTATTCCGTTCTACAAGCATTTCCAGACTGCCGTGAAGTCCTGCTCACAGGGCGGCGTGCGCGGCGGTGCAGCGACGCTGTTCTACCCAATGTGGCATCTGGAAGTTGAAAGCCTGCTGGTGCTGAAAAACAACCGTGGTGTTGAAGGCAACCGCGTGCGTCACATGGATTACGGCGTGCAGATCAACAAATTGATGTACACCCGCCTGCTGAAAGGTGAAGACATCACGCTGTTCAGCCCGTCTGACGTGCCTGGCCTGTACGACGCGTTCTTCGCCGATCAGGACGAGTTCGAGCGTCTGTACACCAAATATGAGAAAGACGACAGCATCCGTAAGCAGCGTGTGAAAGCCGTTGAGCTGTTCTCACTGATGATGCAGGAACGTGCTTCAACTGGCCGTATCTACATCCAGAACGTCGATCACTGCAACACTCACAGCCCGTTCGATCCAAGCATCGCGCCGGTTCGTCAGTCGAACCTGTGCCTCGAGATCGCCCTGCCGACCAAACCGCTGAACGACGTCAATGACGAAAGCGGCGAAATCGCTCTGTGTACGCTGTCTGCCTTTAACCTTGGCGCGATTAATAGCCTTGACGATCTGGAAGAGCTGGCCACCCTCGCGGTGCGTGCACTGGATGCGCTGCTGGATTATCAGGATTACCCCATCCCGGCAGCACAACGCGGCGCAATGGGCCGTCGTACCTTGGGTATTGGCGTGATCAACTACGCGTACTACCTGGCGAAAAACGGCGTACGCTACTCCGATGGCAGCGCCAACAACCTGACGCACAAAACCTTCGAAGCCATTCAGTACTACCTGCTGAAAGCCTCGAACGAATTGGCGAAAGAGCAAGGTGCCTGCCCGTGGTTCAAAGAGACCACTTACTCGCAGGGCATTCTACCGATCGATACCTATAAAAAGGATCTCGACGCGGTGTGCAACGAGCCGCTGCATCTGGATTGGGAAGGTCTGCGTGAGTCCATCACCACGCACGGTCTGCGCAACTCAACGCTTTCTGCGCTGATGCCGTCTGAAACCTCTTCGCAGATTTCGAACGCCACTAACGGTATTGAGCCACCGCGCGGACATATCAGTATCAAAGCATCGAAAGACGGCATTCTGCGTCAGGTAGTGCCAGAGTATGAGCGTCTGAAAGATCAGTACGAACTGCTGTGGGAAATGCCGTCTAACGACGGTTATCTGCAGCTGGTTGGCGTGATGCAGAAGTTCATCGATCAGGCGATTTCGTCGAACACCAACTACGATCCGAGCCGTTTTGCTAATGGCAAAGTGCCGATGAAACAGTTGCTGAAAGATCTGCTGACCGCGTACAAGTTCGGCGTGAAAACCCTGTACTATCAAAACACCCGCGACGGGGCGGAAGATGCACAGGACGATCTGGCGCCTTCCATTCAGGATGATGGCTGCGAAAGCGGCGCATGTAAGATCTAATCTCATCTTGTCAGGGCCGACATTGGTCGGCCCTCTTCACATTTGGACTCAAAATGGCTTACACCACATTCTCGCAGAACAAAAATGACCAGCTGAAAGAGCCGATGTTCTTTGGCCAGTCTGTCAACGTTGCCCGTTTCGATCAGCAGAAATATGACATCTTTGAAAAGCTGATTGAAAAACAGCTCTCCTTCTTCTGGCGTCCCGAAGAAGTGGACGTCTCGCGCGATCGTATCGATTATCAGGCGCTGCCAGAGCATGAAAAGCACATTTTCATCAGCAACCTGAAGTATCAAACGCTGCTGGACTCGATTCAGGGCCGTAGCCCGAACGTGGCGCTGTTGCCGCTGATTTCCATCCCGGAGCTGGAAACCTGGATTGAAACCTGGGCGTTCTCCGAGACCATTCACTCGCGCTCTTACACCCACATTATCCGTAACATCGTTAACGATCCGGCAGTGGTATTTGACGATATCGTCACCAACGAGCAGATTCTGGCGCGCGCCGAAGACATCTCGAAGTACTACGATGATCTGATAGAGATGACCAGCTACTGGCATCTGCTGGGCGAAGGTACGCATCAGGTCAACGGTAAAACCGTGACCGTGAACCTGCGCGATCTGAAAAAGCAGCTCTATATCTGCCTGATGAGCGTCAACGCGCTGGAAGCGATTCGCTTCTACGTAAGCTTCGCCTGTTCATTTGCTTTCGCCGAGCGCGAGCTGATGGAAGGTAACGCCAAAATCATCAAGCTGATTGCACGTGATGAAGCGCTGCACCTGACTGGCACTCAGCACATGCTGAACCTGCTGCGCACCGGTGAAGACGATCCAGAGATGAAAGCCATCGCCGCAGAGTGCCGTGACGAATGCTACGACCTGTTCAAGAAGGCAGCCGAGCAGGAAAAAGAGTGGGCAGAATATCTGTTCAGCGGCGGTTCGATGATTGGCCTGAACAAAGACATTCTGTGCCAGTACATTGAGTACATCACCAACATCCGTATGCAGGCGGTCGGTCTTGATCTGCCGTTCCAGACGCGTTCGAACCCGATTCCATGGATCAACTCGTGGCTGGTGTCGGACAACGTGCAGGTTGCCCCGCAGGAAGTTGAAGTGAGCTCGTATTTGGTCGGTCAGATTGATTCTGAAGTGGGCGAAGACGATTTCGACGGCTTCCAGCTGTAAGCATGAGCCGCTCTGTTGTTATTCTGCGCAGCTCCGGCTCCCGGCTGGAGTGCGCAGAAGATCATCCCAATCTGCTGACGACGCTGGAAGCTAACAATCTGTGCGTTGAGTTTCAGTGTCGCGAAGGTTACTGCGGCTCTTGCCGTATGCGCTTGCTCAAAGGCGAAGTGGATTATGCGGAAACCCCGTTGGCGTTTGTGCAGCAAGGCGAGATTTTGCCGTGCTGCTGTCGCGCCAAAGGGGAGATTGAGATCGAGTTGTGATTGTGAGTTGGTCGCCATGAATGGCGACCCTACGAATTAACGTTTCACGGTTTCCAACACATCAATCCAGCCGTGCCCGGTGCTGACTTCGCTGCCGTGCAGCCAGCGACGCAGCATGTTCATCGCCATCATCGCCACCACTTTCTGCCGCGTTTCCACGTTATGACGTCCATGAGTGAATTTCACGCGTTGGCCCCAGCTCGCTTCCGGCGTGTGCAGCGCAATCGACACTTCGCCTTCGACTAAATGCCCCACCGACAATGCCAGCGCTGCGCCCTGCTGTTTCGCCCACTCACGCGTGCGCGCAACCTGCGCTTCCAGATCTTCATCCTGCGGCGGCAGAATCTCGGCTTTGCTGAGCGCCACGTCTGCCGCGGCCAGCTGCCAGTTAAGCAAACCGGCGGTGAACTGCTCGCTGAGCGCCAACTGGAAGCCGCGCTGCTGCAACTCGCGCGCCAGTAGCGCCGGTAAACCTTCGGTGCCTTCAAAAATGGTGCACTCCGCCAGCAACAGTTTTACCTGCTGCCACACCTGCTCCATCGCCACGCGCTGGCTGGCGGGTCCGGTAAGTTTGATTTCGATAATCGGCATTGATGAGCGATAGCCCATCACCACGCCTTCCGGCAGCGGTAGCGGCTCCAGCTCAGCGGCAATATCGCTCTCGCCACGGCCAAAGGTGGTGAGGCGTAAACACAACGGTGGTTCCGGCAATTCGAAGCGCGCTTTGAGGCGCGGAATGATCTCCTGCTCGACCATCACTTTAAATTCCGACGGCACACCAGGCGTGAAGAAAATCCAGCAGCGATTGAGCTGCATCGCAAAGCCGCACGCGGTGCCGACCGGGTTATCCAGCATCTCGGCGATGGCGGGAATTTCTGCCTGCTTGCGATTGCTCGGCGCCATCACGCGTCCGCGACTGGCGAACCAGGCTTCCATTTTTTCTAGCCAGGCTTGCTGAATGATTAACTCGCTGCCGCTGGCAATGGCTGCGGCCTGCGCACTGAGATCGTCGCTGGTCGGTCCTAAACCACCGTTAACGATCAGCACGTCTGCAATCTGGCTCCGGCTCTGCAGCGCCTCCACCAGCGAGCTCATCGCATCACCGACGGTGCTGCGGCTGGTCATCGGCAAACCGTGCTGGAACAGCACATCGGCCAGCCAGGCGGCGTTGGTATCGACAATCTGCCCATGTAACACTTCATCGCCCGTTGAGAGCATTTCTACACGTATCACGTTGCGTTCTCCTTTTCCCTGTCGCTTTACTGTAGGAAGCGCGCAGGCGAAACACAATCGCGGATGATGCGAAACAGGGATTTAGCGGGAATAAGCGGCGGGATAATCAGGAAGCGGGCGCGAAGCGTGTCGCGCCCGTTGAAACTTAACGTCGAGCCAGCAGTAAACCGACAAACAGGCCAGCGGCGGCACCGATGCCAATCCCCTGCCACGGTTTTTCATGCACATAATCATCGGCACGGTAAGCCGCATTTTTGGCACGATAGTAGTAGCTGTCTGATGCCTGGCTAACGCGCGATTTCACGTCTTCCAATGCTTGTTCAGCTTTGAGTTTCAGCTCGATGTATTTCTGGTCGGCCGGATCGCCCGATGCGCGTAACACTTCTTCCAGCGTTTCCGTCAGCAGCGTCAGGTCGTCGTCAAGGTGCGTTTCAAATTGGTTTGAAGATGACACTATGTAGTTCCTCCATGTTCCTAACTCGTTGTGGTTTAACTATAGTCTTAAATTCCAGCTTTGCTGGGCGGCAACTGCCAGGATTTAACCGAGTTTCGTCTATCTCAATGCAAAGTTGTGTCATGCCGGGTGGAGCGGCGCGAATTCTGCTTCGCTTATTTGAGTAATCTGATAAATTTTCCGCAGACTGAATTTTTTATTTCCACGACTGTCGTAACTCCCTGTAGTCAGACGTTTCTCGTCTTACGAGAGTCAAAATACACCCGAGCAGCTAAGGATTAGATCTCCGGCATGAATCGTAGAAAATTTATGAAAGCGTCCATGGCCCTCTCCGCTGTTAGCGGCATGACGGGTCTCTCCACGCTGTTTGCACAATCCGCCTGGGCCGATGATGGTATCGCCGACGGTACCGCGGTGCGCTTCGATTTCGATACATTGAAAAAGAAAGCCTCCGCACTGGCAAAACAGCCCTGGGGCGGCGCACCCGGCCCCTTGCCCGACACCCTGGCCAATCTAACGCCTCAGGCCTATAACGAAATTCAGTACGATGCTAATCACTCGCTGTGGAACAACATTGCCGATCGTGAGCTGGACGTGCAATTCTTCCACGTCGGTATGGGCTTCAAGCGCCGCATCCGCATGTTCTCGGTCGATGCCGACAGCCGTGAAGCGCGTGAGATCCACTTCCGCCCGGAGCTGTTCAACTATCACAACGCTAACGTTGATACCAAACAGCTGGTGGGTAAAACCGATCTCGGCTTTGCCGGTTTCCGCGCGTTTAAGAAGCCAGAACTGGCGCGCCGAGATATCGTCTCTTTCCTCGGCGCCAGCTATTTCCGTGCAGTTGATGAGACCTTCCAGTACGGCCTCTCCGCACGCGGCGTGGCGGTCAACACCTTTAGCAACGGCAAGGAAGAGTTTCCGGACTTCACCGCGTTCTGGTTTGAAACGCCAAAAGCCGATGACACCACTTTTGTAGTTTATGCCCTGCTGGATGGCGCGAGCGTTACCGGTGCCTATAAGTTCACCATTCACTGCGAAGAGAAACGCGTGGTGATGGAAGTGGAAAACCACCTGTTTGCGCGTAACGACATTCGCCAGCTCGGCATTGCACCGATGACCAGCATGTTCAGCTGTGGCACCAACGAGCGCCGCATGTGCAACACTTACCATCCGCAAATCCATGACTCCGATCGTCTGGCGATGTGGACCGGTGAAGGCGAGTGGATTGCGCGTCCGCTGAACAACCCGCAGCGTTTGCAGTTCAACGCTTATCAGGATGAAAACCCGCGTGGTTTTGGCCTGCTGCAGCTGGATCATGACTTCAAAAATTATCAGGATGTGATTGGCTGGTACGACAAACGTCCAAGCCTGTGGGTGGAACCGATTGGTAAATGGGGCAAAGGCGCCATTAACGTGATGGAGATTCCAACCACCGGTGAAACCCTGGATAACGTGGTGTGCTTCTGGCAGCCGTCAGAACCGGTGAAAGCCGGCAGCGAGTTCAACTTCCAGTACAAACTCTACTGGAGTCAGTTACCGCCAGTGCGCAGTGGTTTGGCGCGTGTCGATGCCACGCGCACCGGTATCGGTGGCTTCCCGGAAGGTTGGGCGCCAGGCGAACACTTCCCGGAAACCTGGTCACGTCGTTTTGCGATTGATTTTGTTGGCGGCGATCTGAAAGCCGCAGCGCCGAAAGGCATTGAGCCGGTGATTACCGTTTCGGAGGGCACATTCAAGCAGGTTGAGATTCTTTACGTCGAGCCATTAAACGGTTACCGCATTCTGTTTGACTGGTATCCGAACAGCGACTCAACCAAACCGGTTGATATGCGCCTGTTCCTGCGTACTAAGGATGAGACGCTGAGTGAAACCTGGCTTTATCAGTACTTCCCGCCACCGCCGGATCAACGTAAATATGTTGATGACCGGCAGATGACGCCGGGCTGATGATTAACGGCGAGGAGCAATCCTCGCCGTTATGCTTTCTGCATGCCGATGTGGGGAATGTCATCTTCCATATACACTTCGGTTACCGCTTTAAAGCCCAGACGACCGTAGAAACCTTCCAGATGTGCCTGCGCAGAGAGATAGATAGCGCGCTGCGACCAATGCTTCTCGCAGCTCTCAAGCGCCTTCTCCATCAAGCGATACCCCAGCTTCAAACCACGCGCCTCTTCAGAAACGATCACACGACCAATCAGCACGGGTGCAGAGTCTGAAGCTGGCGTTAACACGCGTGCATAGGCCAGCAGCTTACCGTCAAGGAATCCCAAGATGTGGCGGTTATCAGCGGCTAAATCCTGACCATCAATATCCTGATAGGGACAGTTTTGTTCCACGATGAAGACATGATTGCGCAGCGCCAGCAAAGTGTAGAGTTGTTGCGCCGTCAGTTCACTGTGATGGCAATCAAGCCAAAGCATTTCCATGGTGCTTCCTTCTCTGAGCAAAAAAAGTGATCCGTTGAGAATATCACACCGGCTAGGCCAAACGCAGTGAGCAGCAGCGGCAGCTGAAAAGCTCGTGATGACTCTGTGCTCAATCTCTCACTACACAGTAAATTGCAGGCAAAAAAAATCAGGCCCGAAGGCCCGATTTAGTCATGACGCGGGTCTGTATTACATCAGCGGCTGCGCCATCTGCACCAGTGTAATCAGCGGCTGCGGATAAACACCGAGCAGCAATACCAGAATCGCAGAGATCAGCACCACAACACCGCCCGCCGTAAACGCCCAGTTGGCTTGCGTGTCGCGGTTGTGCAGTTCCGGCGGGCTGAGGTACAGACTTACCGTTACGCGCAGATAGTAGTAAAGACCAATCGCACTACCTGCAACCACCGCACCACTCAACCACCATAGGTGTGCATTCACACTCGAGGCGATAACGTAGAACTTACCGATGAAGCCGAGCGTCATTGGAATACCGGCCAGTGACAACATCATCACCGTCATTACCGCAGACAGAATCGGACGATGCCAGAACAGACCGCGATAAGAATAGAGCGTGTCGGCATCCGGACCGCGATACGGGCTCGACATCAGGCTTACTACGCCGAACGCGCCCAGGCTGCTGAACAGGTAACCGGCCAGATAAACGCCCGCGGTTTCCAGCGACAGCTGATGAGTTTTCACCGCAATCAACGCCACTAACAGATAACCAAGGTGCGCGATTGACGAGTAACCAAGCAGACGCTTGATGTTGCTCTGGGAAATCGCCATCAGGTTACCGAACAGAATCGACGCGAAGGCAATGATGCCCAGCACGGTACGAACAGCTTCGCTATCTGTAACTGGCGCGTACATGAACAGGCGCATAATCACGCCAAAGATGGCGATCTTGCTGGCGGTGGCGAGGAAGGTTGAAACCGGCGCAGGCGCACCCTGATAAACGTCTGGCGTCCACAGGTGGAAAGGTACCAGCGACAGTTTGAAGCCCAAACCGATAATCATCATACCCAGACCCAGCAGCAACAGCGGCTCCTGAATCATGCTATCGCTCAGACTTTTGCCGAGCTGCACAAAGCTCAGGCTGCCGGAATCAGCATAAATCAGCGCGATACCGAACAGCAGGAACGATGAGGCCGCCGCTGAAAGAATGGTGTATTTCAGCGACGCTTCCAGCGAACGTTTCTGGCGGAAAGCGTAACCAATCAAACCAAACAGCGGCAGTGACAGCAGTTCGATACCGATGAACAGCGCGGCCAGATGGTTGGCGCTTGCCAGCACAATCCCGCCGAGTGCTGCAATCAGCACCAGCAGATAGAACTCATCTTTGTTGTCCGGGAAACCGGCCAGCCACGGATAAGCGAAAGTGCAGGTGGCTAAACTCGCCAGCACTACCAGCGCGGTATAGAACATCGAATAGCCATCAACGCGCAGCAGCGGCGTGACGTCCATCGCTCCCGCCTGGCCCACAAACCACAGAGAAAACAGCGCAATGTTAAGTCCGATCACCGTCAACGTGGCATTAACAAAGTGATTGCGTCGCCACGCAATGGACAGCATCACCACCACCACCGTCAATCCGACGATCAACAGCGGCAGTAACGCGATCAGATGTTGAGGAGTTATTGTCATGGCGAATTACGGCCTTGTAGTTGAAATTGAAGCGGTAAACCACTGCTGAATATTGCTCATCGCAGCATGGGATGTGTCGAGGATTGGCTGTGGATAAATCCCCAGCAGCACCAGCAACACTACCAATACGCCGATAGTCAGGAACTCACGCGGTGACATGCCTGGCAGCGGATCTTTCGACTTGGCTTCGCCGAAGTAAGCGCGCTGCATCATGATCAGGGAGTAAACCGAAGCAAACACCAGACCAAAGGTTGCGATGACGATAATCACCGGCACCACCTGGAAACTGCCGGTCAGAATCATGAATTCGCCAACAAAGTTACCGGTGCCCGGCATACCGAGGTTTGCAACCGCAAAGAACAGTGACAGACCCGGAATCCATTTGATTCGTGACCACAAACCGCCCATCTGACGAAGGTCGCGGGTATGCAGACGCTCATACAGCTGACCGCACAAGATGAACAGTGCCGCAGCAGAAAGACCGTGCGCAATCATCTGAATGACCGCGCCCTGGAAGGCCAGTTGGCTGCCGGTGTAGATGGCGATCAACACGAAACCCATGTGCGAAATCGAGGTGTAAGCAATCAAACGTTTGATATCGAACTGGGAGAACGCCATCCATGCACCGTAGAAGATGCCGATGATACCGAGCCACATGGCAATCGGTGCGAACTCTGCTGACGCATTTGGGAACAGCGGCAGGCTAAAACGCAGCAAGCCGTAGGCCGCGGTTTTCAGCAAGATACCTGCGAGGTCAACCGAACCGGCGGTTGGTGCCTGGCTATGCGCATCTGGCAGCCAACCGTGCAATGGCACCACCGGCATTTTTACCGCAAAGGCAATGAAGAAGCCGAGCATCAGCAGATACTCAACGGTGTGCGACATCGGCGTTTTCAGCAACTCTTCGTAGCTGAAAGTCCAAACGCCAGTGGCGTTATAGTGCACAAACACCAGCGCCAGAATCGACACCAACATGATCAGACCGGATGCCTGGGTGTAGATGAAGAACTTGGTTGCCGCGCTGATACGCGTTTTACCGTCGGATGCTTTATGGCCCCAAAGTGCGATGAGGAAGTACATCGGCACCAGCATCATTTCCCAGAAGAAGAAGAACAGGAACATGTCGATGGAGAGGAACACGCCAATCACACCACCGAGAATCCACATCAGGTTGAGGTGGAAGAAGCCCTGATATTTCTCAATTTCGTTCCAGGAGCACAGCACCGCCATCAAACCGAGCAGTCCGGTCAGCACCACCATCAGCAGCGACAGACCATCAATCGCCAGATGGAAGTTGATGCCAAAGCGCGGAATCCACGGTACTGAGAAAGTCGATTGCCATTGCGGAATGCCCGCAGCCTGCGTCAGTGAATAGCCTCCCTGCAACCACAGCTGCAGGCCAAGCGCTAGCGTCAGGCCCATGGTGATCATGGCAATCCAGCGCGGTACCTTTGCGCCGAGGCGCTCTGCCAACCAGCAGAGTAAGCCCCCAACGAAGGGGATAATTATTAGCCAAGGTAATAACACGGCGAACTTCCCTTTTTATTGCCTTACTTCAGGCAATTTTTGACATTCTAATTGGGCGAGCGAACCCGCCCCGCTCATCAATCTTTAAATCACCAGCAGCAGCGCCAGCACCACAACGGCACCGACACTCATTGAAGCCACGTACCAGCGCAGATAACCGTTTTCACTCACTACCAAACCTTTGTTACCAATGCGCGACAGCAGCGCAGGCAGGTTCATCAGTGAGTTCAGCGGATCGCTTTTCAGTAACCAGGCAATGCCGAGATAAGGTTTTACAAACACCTTGTCATACAGCCAGTCGAAGCCCCAGGCCGCGAACCACCAGGTGCCGAAGAAACGACCCGGCGCACTGTTAGCAATGCTGGTCACCAGCTGACGTTTACCCAGCCACAGCGCTGCAGCGATCAGGATACCGACGATAGCCACTACGCCTGAGGTGATTTCCAGCATCACTTTGCCGCCTTCACCAAACTCGTTCTGCGGCAGCACGCCAGCCAGAGGAGGCGTAATCAACGCACCAATAAAGGTGGAGAGCACCATCAGAACAATCAGTGGCAGGTGATGTGTAATGCCTTTACCGGCGTGAGCATGAATTTTCTCTTCACCGTGGAACACGATAAAGATCATGCGGAAGGTGTAGATCGAGGTGAGGAATGCACCCACCAGACCCGCCACCATCAGATTGATGTGGCCATTTGCCATCGCACCAAACAGGATTTCATCTTTACTGTAGAAACCTGCGGTGATTAGCGGCAGCGCAGCCAGCGCGGCGCCACCCACCAGGAAGCAGACATACACCAGCGGGATGCTTTTACGCAGGCCGCCCATTTTGAAAATGTTCTGCTCGTGATGGCAGGCCAGAATGACCGAGCCTGAAGAGAGGAACAGCAAGGCTTTGAAGAATGCATGCGTCATCAGGTGGAAAATCGCCGCGTCCCATGCCTGCACGCCCAGCGCGAGGAACATGTAGCCGATCTGACTCATCGTTGAGTAAGCCAGCACGCGTTTGATGTCGGTTTGCACCAGCGCCGCAAAACCTGCCAGCACCAAGGTAATCGCACCAATGATGCCTACCAGATGCAGCACTTCCGGCGTTAACAGGAACAGACCGTGCGTACGTGCAATCAGGTAAACACCGGCGGTCACCATGGTCGCGGCGTGAATCAGTGCCGAAACCGGAGTTGGACCGGCCATCGCATCCGCCAGCCAGGTTTGTAATGGCAGCTGTGCAGATTTACCAACCGCACCACCCAACAGCATCAGAGTTGCCCACTGCAGCATATGGTTGTCGGCAGCGAAGTGCGCTGGCGCCAGTTCAACCAGTTCGCGGAAGTTCAGCGTGCCCAGCTCGTTGTAGAGGATGAACAAAGCGAAAGCGAGGAACACATCACCCACGCGGGTGATGATAAAGGCTTTCATCGCCGCTTTGCCGTTCTCTGGATTGCTGTAGTAGAAGCCAATCAGCAGATATGAGCACAGGCCCACGCCTTCCCAGCCGAGATACATCAGCATCAGGTTATCGGCCAGCACCAACACCACCATGCTCGCAATGAACAGGTTGGTGTAAGCGAAGAAGCGCGAATAACCCTCTTCACCACGCATGTACCATGAAGCGAACATGTGGATGAAGAAGCCAACGCCGGTGACGACGGACAGCATGGTCAGCGAAAGACCGTCCAGCACCAGATTCACTTTAATGTCGAAGTTGCCAACGTGAATCCAGGTCCACAGCGCCTGGGTGAACGGCTGCTGACCCTGGTTGAAGAAATCGAAACCGGCATAAATAGTGGTTAATGCTGCCAGACCAACAGAACCCATACCGATTGCAGCCGACAGGTTCTCCGACCAGCGACCGCGTGAAAACGCCAATAGCAGGAAGCCAATTAGCGGAAATAATACGGTTAAATAGAGAAGATTCATCCGCGCATCTCGCTCACTGTGTCAATGTTCAGCGTCTGACGACGACGATAGAGCTGGAGCAACAGCGCCAGACCAATACTCGCTTCCGCCGCCGCAAGGCTGATCGCCAGAATGTACATCACCTGACCATCAGCTTGTCCCCAATAGCTGCCTGCTACCACCAGCGCTAACGCGGAGGCATTGATCATGATTTCCAGACCAATCAGCATAAACAGGATGTTACGACGCAGCACCACGGAGGTCAGGCCGAGAACAAACAGCACAGCGGCCAGCATCAGGCCGTGTTGTAACGGGATCATGCGTGATCCTCCTTATTCGCTTGCGCATCAGCTTGACGATTGCTCAGCACTTCGCCATGACGCTCTTCACGTCCAATATGGAAGGCCACGACCAGACCGGCGAGCAGCAGCATTGATGCCAGCTCCACCGCCAGAACATAGGGACCAAACAAGCTGATACCGACTGCTTTCGCGTCGATGACGGTGCCATCAATGCCTTGATCGGTTGCCGTACTAATCGCGTAAATCATTACCGCCAGCAGCAGCAAAGAGACGATGCCCGGCCCAATCCACAGCGAAGGCTTCAACCACTCGCGCTCCTGATCCTGCTGGGTTTTGCCGAGGTTCAACATCATGACCACGAAGACGAACAGCACCATTATGGCGCCCGCGTAGACGATGATTTCCAGCGCACCGGCAAAGTAGGCGCCCATCGAGAAGAACACGCCTGCAATCGACAGCAGCGAAACGATCAGGTACAGCAGCGCATGTACCGGATTGGTGTGGGTGATGACGCGCAGCGTCGTCAACACCGCCACCAGTCCGCAAAGATAAAACGCAAATTCCATACCTGGCTCCTTAAGGTAACAACCCTTTGACGTCGATCGGCTTGGCTTCGTTTTCCGCTTCGCCCTTCTCTTTTCCGTCGATCGCCATACCAGCCATACGATAGAAGTTGTACTCCGGATATTTACCCGGACCGGAAATCAGCAGGTCTTCTTTCTCATACACCAGATCCTGACGCTTAAACTCACCCAGTTCGAAATCGGGTGTCAGCTGGATCGCGGTAGTTGGGCAAGCCTCTTCACACAGGCCGCAAAAGATGCAGCGTGAGAAGTTGATGCGGAAGAACTCGGGATACCAGCGTCCATCCTGCGTCTCGGCTTTCTGCAGTGAGATACAGCCGACAGGACACGCTACCGCACATAAGTTACAGGCAACGCAACGCTCTGCGCCGTCCGGATCGCGCGTCAGCACGATACGGCCACGGTAGCGTGGCGGCAGGTAAACCGGCTCTTCCGGATACATTTGGGTTTCGCGCTTGGCGAAGGCATGCATGCCTATCATCCAGATACTGCGCACTGTCGTGCCGAAGCCAACGACAATATCTTTTAAAGTCATCTCAATGTCCCTTACTGCGCGGTGTACAGAATCACTGCGGCGGTCGCCAGCAGGTTCAACAGCGTCAACGGCAGACACACTTTCCAGCCGAACGACAGCACCTGGTCATAGCGTGGACGCGGCAGCGCAGCACGAATCAGGATAAACATCACCATAAAGAACGCTGTTTTCAGAGCGAACCAGATGAATGGCGGCAGGAATGGACCGTGCCAGCCACCGAAGAACAGCGTCACGATCAGCGCTGAAACGGTGGTGATTGCCACGTATTCACCGACGAAGAACAGGCCGAACTTCATACCGGCGTATTCGATATGGTAGCCGTCCGCCAGCTCCTGCTCTGCTTCAGGTTGGTCAAACGGATGACGGTGACATACCGCTACGCCCGCGATGCAGAAGGTGATGAAGCCGAAGAATTGAGGAATGATGTTCCACAGATGCGCCTGGCTTTCGACGATGGCATTCATATTGAACGAGCCGGCTTGCGCCACTACGCCCATCAGTGACAAACCAAGGAACACTTCGTAGCTCAGCGTCTGCGCCGATGCACGCATCGCACCCAACAGCGAGTATTTGTTGTTACTCGACCAGCCCGCAAACAGCACGGCATACACCGCCAGACCCGCCATCATCAGGAAGAATAGCAGACCGATGTTCAGGTCAGTGACCATCCAGGTTGGCGAAACCGGCACAATGGCGAAGGCCAGCAGCAGCGATACGAAGGCGATAACCGGTGCCAGCGTAAAAATGAAGCGGTCGGTAAACGGTGGAACCCAGTCCTCTTTAAAGAACATTTTGATCATGTCGGCAGCCAGTTGCAGCGAGCCGCCCCAGCCAACACGGTTCGGTCCGTAACGGTTCTGCCACAGGCCGAGCAGACGACGCTCGGCAAAACTCATGAAAGCACCGCAACCGACAACCACCAACAAGATGACCAGCGCTTTGCCGATGTTGATCAGGATTTCAATAACGTCCGGTGTCAGCCAACTCATTGCGCGGCCTCCTGCAGTTTGTCAATTTGCGCACCTGAGAGGAACGGCGGCACACCCGGCATACCGAGCGGTAAACCAACCTGCCCTGCTTGCAACGACGCAGAGAAACGTACCGGCAAGCGCAGTGTTTCGCCCGCACAGACCAGCTCAACGGAAGCACCGTTATTGACGCCCAGTTTCTCAGCATCAGCCGGGTTAATCACCAGCGTGGCTGGTGACATGCGTTTCTGGAAGGTGGTTGAACGCTGAGTCATCTCCTCGCTACCAAACAGCTGATAGTAAGGTGCGACGCGCCACTGGCTGCCTTCAACAAAGCTTTCCGGAATCGCGGTAAACCACGGAAGCGAGCGATCGTTGGCTTCGAACAGACGTACGCCTGGATCGCCATGACGCAGTTTGCCGCCCACTTCAGCCTGAAACTTGTTCCATGCTTGCGGTGAGTTCCAGCCTGGCGCCCAGGCAAATGGAATCTGCGAACGCGGTGCGCTTGGTTGGTTGTTACCTTCCATGGAGAAGGCAAACATGGTGTCTTTATCTTGCGGCTGACGCGGTTCATGCACGCTGATGTTGGCGCGCATTGCTGTACGGCCACTGTTACGGTGCGGTGAACGTGCCAGTTTTTGACCGCGGATACGGAAGCTGGCGTCTGGCGCAGCACCCTTAATGCCTTTCAGCTGTGGCAGCGCCGCAACGGTGGCATCAATCACGTGATCCAGCTGAGTCCAGTCGATGTGACGGCTTTCAACCGCGCTGTGCAGCGAACGCAACCAGCGCCAGCTTTCCAGCATCACTACGCTCTCATCGTAATAAGCGGGATCATAAACCTGGAAGAAGCGCTGCGCGCGGCCTTCGTGGTTGATTGAGGTGCCATCGCTTTCCGCGAAGCTGGCGGTGGAGAGCACTAAACCGGCTTTTTCCAGCGTGGCGGTGCGTTGATGATCAACCACAATCACGTTAGCGGTAGTATTCAGCGCCGCATCGACGTTGGCTTTAGGTGCATGACGATAGAGATCGTTTTCCAGCACCACCAGCGCATCAGCTTCGCCTTTGCTCAGTTGTTCCAGCGCGCTATCCAGCGATTGACCGCCCATCAGGCCGAGGCCAAAACTGTTCGCCGCGCCCGCAAGGAAGGTAATACCGACATCGGCACCGCGCGCTTTCAGGGCTTTCGCCACGTTAGCAGCGGCTTCAATCATCGCGATGCTACCGGAATGGGTTCCGGAGATAATCAGCGGTTTTTTCGCACCTGCTAACGCCTGAACCACCACATCAACTTTGCCGTTGAGTTTGCTGTCGAAGTCGCTGACTGCTGGCGCACTTTCATCCAGCGCATTGGCAATCGCGAAGCCGAGACGCGCCTGATCTTCCACCGGAGCGCGATAGCTCCATGCAGCGATATCATCCAGGCGGGTTTCATCGACGTTGGTGACGAACAGCGGATGTTTGGCATGCTGACCGATGTTAAGGATGGCCGCGATCTGCCAGTCAGCCACTTTCTGTGCCGCTGCCATCTCACGTGCTTTGCCTTTAACTGCCTGACGCACAGACAACGCCACACGCGCGCCAACCTGAGTCAAATCTTCACCCAGCACCAGCACCGCGTCGTAGCTTTCAATCTCGCGCAGTGATGGCGTGTAGATGCCGCCGTCCTGCAGGACTTTCAGCATCAGCTCAACGCGAGCCTGTTCACCTGCTGGCATACCGGTTGAGAAGTTGGCTGCACCAACCAGCTCACGTAACGCGAAGTTACTTTCAATGCTGGCGCGTGGCGAACCGATACCGATCACTTTTTTCGCCCGACGCAATACATCCGCCGCCGCATTCACCGCTTGTTCAGCATTCAGGCTGACCCAATCGTTGCCGCGTTGCTGTACCGGATGACGTGGACGATCTTTGCGGTTGACGTAGCCGTAACCGAAACGACCGCGATCGCACAGGAAATAGTGGTTTACGGTGCCGTTGTAACGGTTTTCGATACGACGCAATTCGCCATAGCGCTCGCCTGGGCTGGTGTTACAACCCACGCTGCACTGCTGGCAGATGCTTGGCGCGAACTGCATATCCCATTTACGGTTATAGCGTTCGGAGTGCGTTTTATCGGTAAATACGCCGGTCGGACAGATTTCCACCAGGTTACCGGAGAATTCGCTTTCCAGCGTGCCATCTTCCGGGCGACCAAAGTAGACGTTGTCGTGAGCGCCATAAACGCCGAGATCTTTGCCGTCGGCATAATCTTTGTAGTAACGCACGCAGCGATAGCAGGCGATACAGCGGTTCATTTCATGCGAAATGAACGGGCCGAGATCCTGATTCTGGTGGGTACGTTTAGTGAAGCGATAACGACGGAAACTGTGTCCGGTCATTACCGTCATATCTTGCAGATGGCAGTTACCGCCCTCTTCGCACACCGGACAGTCGTGCGGATGGTTAGTCATCAGCCATTCCACCACACTTTCACGAAACTCTTTGGCTTCGCCATCGTCGATGGAAATAAAGGTGCCGTCTGACGCTGGAGTCATGCAGGACATGACAAGGCGACCGCGGGTATCTTCGGCATTCTGGAATTGCTTCACCGCGCACTGGCGGCAGGCCCCTACGCTTCCCAGCGCCGGATGCCAGCAAAAATAAGGAATATCAAGGCCCAGAGAGAGACACGCCTGCAGCAGGTTGTCCGCCCCGTTCACATCATATTCTTTACCGTCTACATGGATTGTAGCCATAGTGAACATGCTTCCGTAAGGCTCGCCCTAGGACGAGCGTTAAACATCTAATTCTTTCCCCACGCCATTTCTGCGTGAGGTGAGTTCCGTGTACGGCGGCTGATTACCAGCGCGCTTTCAGCAGGTTCGGCTGAATACCGCCGATGGCTCGGGTATTGCCAAACACCTGCGGCGCAATGCCAGCTTCAAACTCTTCACGGAAATATTTAATCGCGCTCTGCAATGGCTCGACGGCGCCCGGTGCGTGGGCACAGAAGGTTTTACCTGGGCCAAGCTGACGGCAGAGTTGCTGCAGGGTTTCGATATCACCCGGCTGACCTTTCTTCTGCTCCAGCGCACGCAGGATCTTCACGCTCCATGGCAAGCCATCGCGGCACGGCGTACACCAGCCGCAGGATTCGCGCGCAAAGAACTCTTCCAGGTTACGCACCAACGAAACCATGTTGATTTCGTGATCAACCGCCATCGCCAGCGCCGTACCTAAACGGCTACCGGCTTTACCAATGCTGGCAAATTCCATCGGCAGATCGAGGTGCTGATCGGTAAGGAAGTCAGTTCCTGCGCCGCCTGGCTGCCAGGCTTTGAATTTCAAGCCATCGCGCATGCCGCCGGCGTAATCCTCGAGGATTTCACGCGCGGTGGTACCGAACGGCAATTCCCAAACGCCAGGATTTTTCACGCGTCCAGAAAAGCCCATCATTTTGGTGCCGGTGTCTTCGCTGGTAGAGATGTTTTTGTACCAGTCAACGCCGTTAAGGAAGATGGCAGGCACGTTCGACAGCGTTTCCACGTTGTTAACGCAGGTCGGCTTGCCCCACACGCCGGCACTGGCCGGGAATGGCGGCTTAGAGCGTGGGTTGGCACGACGTCCTTCCAGCGAGTTGATCAGCGCTGTCTCTTCACCGCAGATATAACGACCTGCGCCGGTGTGGACGATCAGCTCGAAATCAAAACCGGTGCCAAGAATATTCTTGCCGAGGTAGCCCGCCTCAGTGGCTTCGGCAATCGCGCGACGCAGATTGACGGCCGCTTCGATGTACTCACCACGTAAGAAGATGTAGCCACGATAAGCTTTCAGCGCGAACGCACTGATCAGCATGCCTTCCACCAACTGGTGCGGCAATTGCTCCATCAGCAAGCGGTCTTTATACGTGCCCGGTTCCATTTCATCGGCGTTACACAGCAGGTAACGGATGTTCATGGATTCGTCTTTCGGCATCAGGCTCCACTTCAGGCCGGTGTTAAAGCCTGCGCCACCTCGGCCTTTCAGACCCGAGTCTTTGACCGCCGCGACGATTTCGTCCTGGCTAAAATCTTTCAGCGCTTTTTCTGCGCCGACATACCCGTTTTTACTGCGATATTCATCGATCCAGATCGGCTGCTTGTCGTCACGAAGACGCCAGGTCAGCGGATGCGTTTCGGCAGTACGAATGATCTGTTTAATGGTCATTGATACTGCTCCAGCAAGTTGGCGATGCCTTCAGGCGTCAGATGAACGTGGGTATCTTCATCCACCATCATGGTTGGCCCTTTATCGCAGTTACCGAGGCAGCAAGTGGGCAGCAGCGTAAAACGACCATCCGCCGTGGTTTGGCCCGGCTTGATGTTCAGCTTCTGCTCCAGCGCATCCTGAATCCCCTGATAACCCGTGATATGGCACACCACGCTGTCACAGTAGCGAATGACGTGACGGCCAACCGGCGTGCGGTAAATTTGGCTATAGAACGTCGCCACACCTTCAACATCACTGGCAGGAATGCCCAGAACGTCGGCGATGGCGTTAATCGCGCCATCTGGCACCCAACCGCGCTGTTTCTGCACGATCTTCAACGCTTCGATCGAAGCAGCGCGTGCATCTTCGTAATGGTGTTTCTCGTGCTCGATAGCGTGGTGCTCGGCCTCGCTCAGCACGAAGACCTCTGTAGGGTCGATGGTGTGAATAGCAATTTTTTGATCGTGCATAGTTAGCGGTCCACGTCTGACATAACAAAATCGATACTACCGAGGTAAACGATCAAGTCGGATACCAGGCTGCCGCGGATCACCGATGGGATCTGCTGCAGGTGCGGGAAGCTCGGCGTACGCACGCGGGTGCGATAGCTCATGGTGCTGCCATCGCTGGTCAGGTAGTAACTGTTGATCCCTTTAGTCGCTTCAATCATCTGGAAGGATTCGTTAGCCGGCATGATTGGGCCCCACGAAACCTGCAGGAAGTGAGTGATCAGGGTTTCAATGTGCTGCAGCGTGCGCTCTTTCGGCGGCGGCGTTGTCAGCGGATGATCCGCTTTGAACGGGCCTTCAGGCATGTTGTTCAGGCACTGTTCCAGGATGCGCAGTGACTGCCACATCTCTTCCATTTTCAGCTGAACGCGGGTATACGCATCACTGATGCCAGCGCCAACCGGAATCTCGAAATCGAAGTTTTCGTAGCCTGAATACGGACGCCATTTACGCACGTCAAAATCTAAACCGGTGGCACGCAAACCAGCGCCGGTGGTGCCCCACGCTAGAGCTTCATCCATATTATACGCCGCAACGCCTTGCGAACGGCCCATCAACACGGTATTGCGCAGGGCGGCTTTGTCATACTCTTTCAGACGCTTCGGCATCCAGTCGAGGAAGTCACGCAGCAATCGTTCCCAGCCTTTCGGCAGGTCATGCGCTACGCCGCCGATGCGGAACCACGCCGGGTGCATACGGAAACCGGTAATCGCTTCCACCACGTCATAAATTTTCTGACGGTCGGTAAAGGCGAAGAACACCGGCGTCATCGCGCCGACGTCCTGAATAAAGGTGGAGATATAGAGCAGATGGCTGTTGATGCGGAACAGCTCGGACAGCATGACTCGAATCACATTGACGCGATCCGGCACGGTGATGCCAGCCAGTTTTTCCACCGCCAGCACGTAAGGCATTTCATTTACGCAGCCGCCAAGGTACTCGATACGGTCGGTGTACGGAATGTAGCTGTGCCAGGATTGGCGCTCGCCCATCTTCTCAGCACCACGATGGTGGTAGCCGACATCGGGAACGCAATCGACGATCTCTTCACCATCCAACTGCAGAATGATACGGAAAGCACCGTGCGCAGAGGGGTGGTTTGGACCGAGGTTGAGGAACATGAAGTCCTCATTGGTGGTACTGCGCTTCATGCCCCAATCTTCAGGCTTAAAGGTCAGCGCCTCCATTTCCAGATCTTCTTTCTGCTTGGTCAGTTCGAAGGGATCGAACTCGGTGGCACGCGCCGGGTAATCTTTACGCAGCGGATGGCCTTCCCACGTCTGCGGCATCATGATGCGCGTCAGGTGCGGGTGACCATTGAAAGTGATGCCAAACATCTCCCAGGTTTCACGCTCATACCAGTTGGCGTTGGCGAAAATTTTGGTGATGGTTGGCACATTCAAATCGTTTTCAGATAAAGCAACCTTGAGCATGATGTCGCGGTTGCGTTCAATTGAAAGCAGGTGATAGAAAACGGAAAAATCCGCGGCGGGCAAACCGGCGCGGTTAGTGCGTAAGCGCTCATCAAAACCGTGTAGGTCATACAACATGACATATGGCTTTGGCAGCTTGCGCAGGAATTCAACAATTTCTAATAGCTGTTCACGCTTTACCCAGACAACCGGAATCCCGGTGCGGGTAGCCTGAACGGTAAAGGCATCCGGCCCAAAACGGTTACGCAGCTCGCCGACCACTGGGTCATCCAGGTGATCGCGGGTTTGCCATGAAGGCTGTGCGAGGTCTTGCGTGGTTAAATCAGTCATACGTTACTCACCATTCCGGCCTGTAATCAGGCGCTCAAAAGAAGGCGTCAGGATGGCGGCGCACATTAAATTGTGATGTTCTGCTGTGGCCGTGGCTCCATCCGTGTACGGGAAGCTTAAACTTCGTCTGGCGATCTCAGGTTGGTGACGGCAATACGCTCGCCACGCTTTCTTTCACGCTCTGGCTGCATATTGGCGCGATAAACCCCCTGATCACCGACCACCCACGACAGTGGACGACGCTCTTTACCAATCGACTCGCGCAGCAGCAACAACGCCTGCATATACGCTTCTGGACGCGGCGGGCAGCCGGGAATGTACACGTCAACCGGCAGAAATTTATCCACGCCCTGCACCACCGAGTAGATGTCGTACATGCCACCCGAGTTAGCGCAAGCGCCCATGGAAATCACCCATTTCGGCTCCAGCATCTGGTCATATAAACGCTGAATAACCGGCGCCATTTTGGTAAATGGCGTACCGGCGATCACCATGAAGTCAGCCTGACGTGGCGAGGCGCGCATTACTTCGGCACCAAAACGTGCCACGTCGTGCACCGCGGTGAAGGAGGTGGTCATTTCCACGTAGCAACAGGAAAGGCCGAAGTTATACGGCCAGAGAGAATTTTTACGACCCCAGTTCACCATGTCATGCAGGGCGTGCTCGAGCTTGCCCATGTAGACGCTGCGGTGAACATGTTGTTCCAGCGGATCGGTAACCGTTTCCTGTTTCTGCAGAGGATAACGATCGTTATCGCCGCCCCCGTTCGGGTCTACGCGTGTCAGCGTGTAGTCCATCTTATTGCCTCGCTTTTACTGCTTATGAGGGTTGGTGTGGCTGTGACTGACCGGGACAGATTTGACCACTACGCGACGACGCGCAGGAGCCCAATCCAGCGCACCAATGCGCACCAGATAAACCAGGCCTGCCAAGAGCACCAAAATGAAAATTGCGGCTTCGACAAAGCCGACCCAACCGCTTTCGCGAATGGACGTCGACCATGCGTATAAATAGAGGGCTTCGACGTCGAATATGACGAAGAACATCGCAACCAGATAGAATTTTGCAGAGAGGCGAATATGAGTGTCACCGACCGACTCAATACCCGATTCGAACGGAGTGTCCTTGTGTCGCGCACGCGCACGACCGCCTAATAACCAGCCACCGGTCAACATAAAGGCACACAGGCCGAATGCGATAACGATAAAAACAATAAATGCCCAGTGATGAGCGATCACTTCTGTAGTTGTCGACATACTCTTTGCTTACTCATCAAAAGTGGTGATGGCATCCTGCTCTGTTGCAGCAAACACACCACATCGATTCAAGGGAAGGATAAAAAACCTTATAAATTTTGCTCTCATTAGCAATAAAGCAGCAATTTTATAGGGGTTTTTACTCCTTTCTATAACCTTTTGTCAACTTTGACAAAAGTATCCAAACATTATTTTACAGCTGCATCATATTATTAACATTCAACCCTCTGAGCGCCAGCTAAATCGCTTCAGTTTGTGAGGTTAATTTTAGTGTAGCGGGTATTCACATGCGTGGATCGTGCATTTAACAATCATATTTTGACAGGTCTCGCCCGAGATTCCCCCCCCTTATCAGGGGTATTTTTTTGATCTAAAGCACATAACTGGGTTTTATGCTGCAAAAAACAGCGAAGAGGACGGGCAAGTGCCCCGGAAAAGTTGGCACGAATTGATAAAACCATTCCAAGTTGGATAAAAATGGAACGTGTTTCATATTTAAGAATGAGGTCGAAATTAAGTCGAGGGAATTACATCTAAAATGAAAAGTTTAATGGCATAAAAAAAGCCTTAGCGGGTAATTATCTCGCTAAGACTCGTTTTTATACGTTTTAACAATTAACCGGTATTCCATATGCGAGGAATTACCAGCAACTGTAGCCCTTACTCTTCGTCATCCAGCAGCAAAGTACCGTCTGGATTAGCGCTCAGATTGTAAGGATCATTGGTAGACTGCATGGCATTGAAGATGGCCAGAGCCAGTTCGTTATCGCTGTCTGGATTGCGGCACAGCAGATATTGAGTATCCGGTAGCACTGGCAAACCTTCTGCCGCGCCCATCACTCGCAATTCTGGGCTCATCATCTCGACCGGACGCGCTGTCACACCCAAGCCCGCTTTAACCGCCGCACGAACGGCAGCCAGCGTAGAGGCAACATACGAGATGCGCCACGGAATGCCAGCTTCGTTGAGGTGATCAATCGCCATATCGCGATACGGGCTTGGCTCATCCAGCAGGACCAAAGGAATGGCTTCCCCACGCTGGAAGATATAATCTGCCGCGCAGTACCACAACGTTGGCGAAGTACGCAGTACCTGATGAGTAAAGTTTCCTGGGCTGGACGTCGTCACAACCAGATCGACTTCACCTTGATTAAGCATTTCCATCATGAACGGGTTGCGCTTAACACGCACATCAATGGCCAGCTTCGGATAGACCGACGTTACGCGGTTAAGCAGGAACGGCAGAATGGTATCTGAGGTATCATCTGAAGCGCCAATGGTCAGAACGCCCTGGATGTTGCTGTACATTAAAGAGGTGCAAGCTTCGTCATTAAAACGAAGGATTTTCCTGGCGTAACCCAGCAGTTGAATGCCATGCTCCGTCAGCAATTTATTACGTCCATGTCTGGCAAACAGCTCTTTACCTACCAATTGTTCCAGACGTTGCATCTGCTGACTCACTGCTGACTGCGTTCTGCACACGGCGGCAGCGGCTGCTGCAAAAGTGTTCAGATCGGCAACGGCAACAAATGTACGCAGCAGATCGAGGTCGAGATTCAGTATCGGACGATTTGCATTAGTCATGTTTTTTCTTCACTTATAAGATTTTTTAAAACTACTACCCTGGTGTATTACCCGACTTATCAAAGAGATAAGAGGCAATGGTGCTTAATGACAGCCCTGTGTGGAGCTGCCATGAAAAAATTTTGTCAGGCGGATGCCGACGATCGCACCACTCTGAGAACAGAGCAGCGTCGTCATTATAGACAGCAGAACTTCTGGGCCGAAAACGTATGTCGTACAGGTGCTGGAAGCTGCGTAGTTGTCTATGTATCCCGCGTAAAGTCCCTGCGGGCTAAAAAGAAATAACATCATGTTATGTAGATGCGAAGCGATAAAGTGCATCAAATAATAAATTATACTTAATCATTTTTACGTTATAAATGGAAATGTTTTTGTTCAAAACATCGCAATTTTTGACCAAAAGCCTTTCCGCACAGATCCTGCCATAACGCTGCTCTTTTTTTAAGCCCTCCTGGTTCTGAATCTTGAGCATCAGCGTTAAAGTGACAGTGTAAATGCTATTTTAAGACTGTTTTACACGATATTAGGTCCGTTACTGACGCTTAATCTCGCCCTTGATAAGTGAATAAGAATGCACTTCATTTTAAGACGCCAGCCAGAACTTAATCCTTACCAGACACTTTTTCGCCATCTAACAAGAATCCTTTAACTATTTCGTCTGGTCGCTAATATTTTTTTAAGCCAATTGTGACTGAAAAATTTCTGAATAGTCCCGGATGCGAATGGAAGAAGGCATTTACACGTCAGGCACAGCTTACCAGTGTTTAATCTTATCATTCTTCACATTTGTGGACTAATAAACCAGATTAATTGATTTTCAATGACTTTTACGCCATGCGAAGCGGGAAAGAATGGCAAACGCGCCAAAACCCAGCGGTGCCCTTCTTTTGTTGAGGTGAGAAGAGTAAATTGGGCGAGTTTGATTTTTGGTGGCAGGTTAAAGGACTCTGCCCATAAAGGCGGTAACGATGAATTTTCAAATTGATAAATCCGGCAAGCTGGAAAATGTCTGTTATGACATCCGTGGTCCGGTACTGAAAGAAGCTAAACGTCTTGAAGAAGAAGGCAACAAAGTTCTCAAGCTGAATATCGGCAACCCTGCCCCATTTGGTTTTGAAGCACCTGATGAAATCCTGGTCGATGTCATTCGCAATCTGCCGAGCTCGCAGGGTTATTGCGACTCTAAAGGGCTGTATTCGGCGCGTAAGGCGATCATGCAGCATTACCAGGCGCGTGACATGCGCGATGTCACCGTTGAAGACATCTATATTGGTAACGGCGTATCTGAACTGATTGTGCAAGCGATGCAGGCATTGCTCAACAGCGGCGATGAAATGCTGGTACCTGCACCGGATTATCCGCTGTGGACCGCCGCCGTTTCGCTGTCGAGTGGCAAAGCGGTGCATTATCTGTGTGATGAATCAGCAGGTTGGTTCCCTGATCTGGATGATATCCGTAGCAAGATCACCCCGCGCACCCGTGGCATTGTCATCATTAATCCGAATAACCCGACCGGCGCGGTTTACAGCAAAGAGTTGTTGCTGGAGATTGTTGAAATTGCGCGCCAGCACAATCTGATTATTTTCGCCGATGAAATCTACGACAAGATTCTCTACGACGAAGCACAACATCATTCAATTGCTGCGCTGGCCCCTGATCTGCTGACCGTGACCTTTAACGGCTTATCGAAAACCTATCGCGTGGCGGGCTTCCGTCAGGGCTGGATGGTTTTGAACGGTCCGAAGAAACACGCAAAAGGTTATATTGAAGGGCTGGAAATGCTGGCGTCGATGCGCCTGTGTGCCAACGTTCCGGCACAACATGCGATTCAGACCGCGCTGGGTGGTTATCAAAGTATTAGTGAATTCATCGCCCCCGGCGGCCGTTTGTATGAACAGCGTCAGCGTGCGTGGGAATTAATTAATGATATTCCAGGCGTCAGCTGTGTGAAGCCGCAAGGTGCGCTGTACATGTTCCCGCGAATTGATGCCAGGAAATTCAACATCTTTGACGATCAGAAGATGGTGCTGGATTTCCTGTTGCAAGAGAAAGTGCTGTTGGTTCAGGGCACCGCGTTCAACTGGCCGTGGCCGGATCACGTGCGCATTGTTACGCTGCCGCGCGTGGACGATTTGGAAATGGCCGTCAGCAAGTTTGGTCGTTTCTTACAAGGGTATCGCCAGTAAATTGTGACGCGTATACTGTTCGCATTTCGGAGAAAAGATATCTTCCCCGCCGTGCGAACAGGAACCGTCCATGACTCGTAGCCATTTTTTCGCCCACCTTTCCCGCCTCAAACTAATCAACCGCTGGCCATTGATGCGCAATGTGCGCACTGAAAACGTCTCCGAGCATAGCTTGCAGGTGGCGATGGTTGCTCATGCGCTCGCCATCATCAAAAACAAAAAGTTTAACGGCAATCTCAATGCCGAGCGTATTGCCATGCTGGCGCTCTATCACGATGCCAGCGAAGTGCTGACCGGTGATTTACCGACGCCGGTGAAGTACTACAACGCACAGATTGCCCACGAATACAAAAAGATCGAGAAAATTGCGCAGCAGAAGCTCATTGATATGCTGCCGCCTGAACTGCAGGACGCTTATCGCCCGCTGATTGATGAACATTTGCATACCGAAAGTGAGCAATCCGTGGTGAAGCAGGCGGATGCACTTTGCGCCTACGTGAAGTGTCTGGAAGAATTATCGGCAGGTAATAACGAGTTTCTGCTGGCCAAAGCACGCCTGGAAAAAACCCTCACCCAACGGCGTTCACCGGAAATGGATTATTTTGTTGAGGTCTTTATTCCCAGCTTTAGCCTGTCGCTGGATGAAATATCACAAGATACGCCGCTGTAAAAAAACGGGCCGCATCGGCCCGTTTTTTTATGCGGTGATTGAAAGTGTAAACTCGCCGCTATCTTCTTTGATGACATTAACCGGTTCAAGCGTTGCGACGCGGAAGCTTACTTCATTGAGGCGCGGTGCATCGGCTGGTGCATTCATGGCGATCACCGCACTACCCGCATCCAAACCTGAAATAATGCCCGCCGGCGCATCCTCAACCACTACACACTGCGTCGCTGAAAGCCCCAAACGTTCAGCACCGAGCAAATAAGGCTCGGGATTGGGCTTACCGTGCTTGATGTTCTCAGCGGTAATAAACACTTTTGGCATCGGTAGATTTGCGGCTTTATGGCGCGCGTGGGCGACAGGAATCGAACCCGAGGTCACAATCGCCCACGGAACCTGCAACTCGTTCAACGTTGACAGTAACGCTAATGCACCCGGAATCGCCTGCACGCCTTGCGTGTCTTCCGCTTCAAGACGTTCAAGCCAGAGAAATTCCGCCTGAATAGCCTCTTCAGATTGCCCTGCCATGAAATGGCGCAACGAATTGATGGCGGGCTTCCCGTGTATATAGCTCAGGACCTCTTCCGCCGACAAACCATGGCGCTCACCCCACAGTGACCATGCGCGAATCACTGCAGGCAATGAATCCACCAGCGTACCGTCTAAATCAAACAGAAAACCCCTGTACTTCACGCGTCGCTCCTTATTCAGGCATTGATAATCTGCGCGATCTCATTCGCGCTGAGATGATATTGACGCGGGCAAGTGTGCCACACCGTTAGCATGCGTTGGTATTTTTCCCACATCGGCGTTTGAGCATTGAAGCCGTGGGTGCCGGAATCAAAGTGGGTATAGCGCCCTTCAACATTCACCATAAAGCGCACGTAGCCGAGATAGCGCGCTTCGGTAGCCGCATCAAAACCAAGAAAAGCCAGGCGGCGCTCGTCAATCGCGCTGCCATCTTTGAGATTCGACCAGGAAACATGCAGCGCATGGTGCATTTCCATAATATCGATCAGCAGGCGACAGGTCGCTTCAGTTAGCTCGCCGAACTCTTTATCGAGTTCACGTAACTGCAAGCCATAGCCGCGTTCAATAATGGTCTGATAACGACGATAACGCTCAGCGTTATCAGGCTCCAGCATGGCCATCATTTTGTATTGATTGGAGAGGATCAATCGTTGGGCGTGGGTCATTTCCATGGTTTGCTCCCGGGCCAGACGGCCGCTTAAGATTTAAACAATGAAGAAATGATTACACAAGGAGAGTGATGCGTGTATGTCCGCACCACTTTTCTTTGATTTGAACCGGGATTTGGCTCAAATTCTCTAAAAGATAAAGGCGTCAGCAGATCAAAGATCGTCGAGGAAAGTGCGATCGAGCTGTTTGAAGGCCCGTTTCAACACATCGGCGAGCGACTGATATGTCGGCTTACCATCAACCGGTGCAATTGCCTGCCCCGCTTCTTCCAGCTTGGTGCGCACTTCATGAAACCACTGCAGCAACGTCGGCGGCAACGGCGTCACAGAACGTTTCCCCAACCACCATAATCCTTGCATCGGCAGGCTGCAGGCAAACAGCGCGGTGGCAATTGCTGGACCGAGTTGTCCACCCATCGCGATTTGCCACGTCAGCGTGAAAATCGCCAGCGGCGGCATAAAACGAATGGCAAAGCGGGTTGCATTGACCACGCGATTTTCAGGAAACACCGGCGCCAGGCGCTTGTCTGCAGGCCAGGTCTTCATGTATCGCTGTCCGCGCTGGAACAAGCCGAACCAGCCGGGATTGTCTGTCTCATTCGCCATGATAGACCTCAACTAAATCTGCAATATTTAAAATAAACCGATAACTACACAACTTTACGTGACATCCTTCAAAAGTTTTTGTCTTTGCGGGTGACTGTGAGTATTCTGACGCCGTTTCAGTAACATTACCGGAAGCTTTAGCTCAATAATAGAGCGGCCAGAGCCATGTTTCGCTAAGTGCTTATCAAAAATAAGCGTAAAATCACCAAAATTTTTTGCATGTCAGTGAAATTTTGACTAGCACATGATGTTTATCATTAACCTACCAGCTTTCATGGGCTACGCTGTTAGTCTGATTGCGTTTTTTTTAGCCACTATTTAACAAAATAGGTACTTCCATGTCGACGAAGTTAGTTCTGGTTCTGAACTGCGGCAGTTCTTCACTTAAGTTTGCCATCCTTAACCCTGTTACCGGCGACGAATACCTGTCCGGTCTGGCTGAATGCTTCCACTTACCGGAAGCACGCATTAAGTGGAAACTGGACGGCAGCAAACAAGAAGCTCAGCTTGGCGCGGGTGCGGCACACAGCGAAGCACTGAACTTTATGGTTAAAACTATTCTGGCACAAAAACCAGAGCTTTCGGCACAAATCGCTGCAATCGGCCATCGTATTGTTCACGGCGGCGAGCAGCTGACCAAATCGGTAGTCATCGACGAATCCGTTATTCAAGGCATTAAAGACGCCTCTTCATTTGCGCCACTGCACAATCCTGCGCATCTGATCGGTATAGATGAAGCGCTGAAAAACTTCCCGCATCTTTCCGATAAAAATGTGGCGGTTTTTGACACCGCATTCCATCAGACAATGCCGGAAGAGTCCTATCTCTATGCTCTGCCGTACAAATTGTATAAAGAGCACGGCGTTCGTCGCTACGGCGCACACGGCACCAGCCACTACTATGTGACGCAGGAAGCCGCGAAAATGCTGAACAAACCGGTTAGCGAACTGAACATCATCACTTGCCACCTCGGCAATGGCGGTTCTGTTTCTGCTATTCGCAACGGCCAGTGTGTTGATACCTCAATGGGCCTGACGCCGCTGGAAGGTTTGGTGATGGGCACCCGCAGCGGTGACATTGATCCGGCCATTATCTTCTTCCTGCATGATTCCCTGGGCATGAGCGTTGATTCCATCAACAAGCTGCTGACCAAAGAGTCTGGCCTGTTAGGTTTGACCGAAGTCACCAGCGACTGCCGCTATGTGGAAGACAATTACGCCACCAAAGAAGATGCCAAGCGTGCGATGGATGTGTTCTGCCACCGTCTGGCGAAGTACATCGGCAGCTACACCGCGCTGATGGAAGGCCGTCTGGACGCCGTGGTCTTCACCGGCGGTATCGGTGAAAACGCCGCGATGGTGCGCGAGCTGGCGCTGCAAAAACTGGGTCTGCTCGGCTTCGAAGTTGATCATGAGCGCAACCTGGCGGCACGCTTTGGCAAATCTGGCTTCATCAACAAAGAAGGCACGCGCCCGGCCGTGGTGATCCCAACCAACGAAGAGTTGGTGATTGCTCAAGACGCCGCACGTCTCACCGCTTAAACCCACTTCTCTCCGTCAGCTTAGGCTGACGGAGTTGTTTTAGACAGTCTGCAACACCTGAGAGGTTTCTATCGTGTCACGTACAATTATGCTCATTCCTACCGGCACCAGCGTCGGTCTGACCAGCGTCAGCCTCGGCGTGATCCGTGCCATGGAGCGCAAAGGCGTGCGCCTGAGCGTATTCAAGCCGATTGCCCAGCCACGTGCGGGCGGCGATGCGCCAGACCAAACCACCAGCATTATCCGTAAAAGCTCCGCGATTCCTGCCGCTGAACCGCTGCAGATGTCACGCGTTGAGTCGCTGCTCGGTTCTAACCAGCAAGACGTGCTGATGGAAGAGATCATTGCCAACTACCACGCGAACGCCAAAGACGCGGAAGTGGTGCTGGTTGAAGGTCTGGTACCAACGCGTAAACATCAGTTCGCCTCTGCGCTGAACTATGAGATCGCCAAAACCCTGAACGCAGAAATCGTCTTCGTGATGTCGCTGGGCAACGATTCTCCGGCGCAACTGAAAGAGCGTATCGAACTGACGCAAAGCAGCTTTGGCGGCAGCAAGAACAAAAACATCACTGGCGTGATCATCAACAAACTCAATGCGCCGGTGGATGAGCAAGGCCGTACGCGCCCGGATCTGTCAGAGATTTTCGATGACTCCACTAAAGCCAGCATCGCCAACGTCGATCCTAAGCAGCTGTTTGCGAACAGCCCGCTGCCGGTATTGGGTTGTGTGCCGTGGAGCTTTGATCTGATTGCTACCCGCGCCATCGATATGTGCCGTCACCTGAACGCCGATATCATCAACGAAGGTGAAATCCAGACGCGCCGTGTGAAATCCGTGACCTTCTGTGCGCGTAGCATTCCGCACATGCTGGAGCACTTCCGTCCGGGTTCACTGCTGGTGACTTCCGCCGATCGTCCTGATGTGCTGGTTGCCGCCTGTTTAGCCGCGATGAATGGCGTTGAAATCGGTGCAGTGCTGTTGACCGGTGGATATCAGATTGAAGCGCCAATCGCACGCCTGTGCGAACGTGCGTTCCAGACCGGCCTGCCGGTCTTTATGGTGAAAACCAACACCTGGCAGACGTCGCTCAGCCTGCAGAGCTTCAACCTGGAAGTGCCGACTGACGATACGCAGCGCATCGAAAAAGTGCAGGAGTACGTGGCCAGCTTCATCAACGAAGATTGGGTGGAATCACTGACCGCTACTTCAGAGCGCAGCCGTCGCCTGTCCCCACCGGCATTCCGTTACCAACTCACCGAGCTGGCGCGCAAAGCCGGCAAACGCATCGTGCTGCCAGAAGGCGACGAGCCACGTACCGTCAAAGCCGCAGCGATTTGCGCCGAACGCGGCATCGCCACCTGTGTGCTGCTCGGCAACCCGGAAGAGATTCAGCGTGTTGCGGCGGCGCAAGGTGTTGAACTCGGCAAAGGCATCGTGATTGTCGATCCAGAAGTGGTGCGCGAAAACTATGTGCCGCGTCTGGTTGAGCTGCGTAAGAGCAAAGGCATGACCGAAGTGGTGGCGCAGGAGCAGCTGGAAGACAACGTGGTGCTCGGCACCATGATGCTGGAGAGCGGCGAAGTTGACGGTCTGGTATCCGGCGCGGTTCACACCACGGCGAACACCATTCGTCCACCGCTGCAGCTGATCAAAACCGCGCCAAACAGCTCGCTGGTGTCGTCGGTGTTCTTCATGCTGCTGCCGGAGCAGGTTCTGGTGTATGGCGACTGCGCCATCAACCCGGATCCCAATCCAGAACAGCTGGCAGAAATTGCGATTCAGTCTGCCGATTCAGCCAAAGCCTTCGGTATCGATCCACGCGTCGCAATGATCTCCTACTCCACCGGTAACTCCGGTGCCGGTAGCGACGTTGAGAAAGTGCGTGAAGCCACGCGCATCGCGCAGGAAAAACGCCCGGATCTGGTTATCGATGGTCCGCTGCAGTACGACGCCGCGATTATGGAAGACGTCGCCAAATCCAAAGCGCCAAACTCTGCGGTTGCCGGTCGCGCTACCGTGTTCATCTTCCCGGATCTGAACACCGGTAACACCACTTACAAAGCGGTACAGCGTTCTGCCGACCTGATCTCCATCGGGCCGATGCTGCAAGGCATGCGTAAGCCGGTGAACGACCTGTCACGCGGCGCCCTGGTGGATGACATCGTCTACACCATCGCATTGACGGCGATTCAGTCCCAGCAGGCCGAAGGCTAGTCCCTTCCCGGCCCGGCAAAAAAGCATGCACTTCGGTGCGTGCTTTTTTTTGCCCCGCACTTCACTGGCATAAACCCTGCGCTGCGCTAACACTGATTGAAGTCTGCCGCTAATTGCGAGGTGAATAATGAGCAACAGTGATGTGCACAGCCGTCGTTTACAAGCCACGCCGCGTGGCGTGGGTGTGATGTGTGATTTCTATGCGGTGAAAGCCGAGAACGCCACGGTGTGGGATCAGCATGGCCGCGAATACACCGATTTTGCCGCAGGCATCGCGGTGCTTAACACCGGACATCGTCACCCGAAAGTGATGGCGGCGGTACAGCAGCAGCTTGAATGTTTTACCCACACCGCATTTCAAATCATCCCTTATGAGAACTACATTCACCTGGCTGAGCGGCTTAATGCGTTAGTACCGATTAACGGCGCGGTGAAAACCACCTTTATCTCGACCGGTGCAGAAGCGGTCGAAAACGCGGTGAAAATTGCGCGTGCGGCCACCGGTCGTCCCGGCATCATCGCCTTCACCGGTGCGTTTCACGGTCGTACCAATATGACAATGTCGCTAACCGGTAAAGTGGTGCCGTATAAAACCGGCTTCGGCCCCTTCGCCAGCCCGGTGTTTCACGCGCGCTATCCCAACGCGCTGCACAACGTCACCGTTAGTGATGCGCTCGACAGCCTGGAAGCGATTTTCCGCAGCGATATCAGTCCGCAGCAGGTGGCGGCCATTATCTTTGAACCGGTTCAGGGCGAAGGCGGTTTCTACAGTGCGCCGCCAGAGTTTGTCGTAGCACTGCGTGAGTTATGCGATCGTCACGGCATTCTGCTGATCGCCGATGAGATTCAGAGCGGTTTTGCGCGCACCGGCAAGCTGTTCGCCAGCGACTATTACGCCGTGCAGCCCGATCTTATTACCATGGCAAAAAGTCTCGCTGGCGGCTTTCCGCTCTCAGCGGTATCGGGACGTGCGGAAGTCATGGATGCGCCTGAACCTGGCGGCCTGGGCGGAACCTATGCTGGCAGTCCACCGGCGATTGCGGCGGCGCTGGCGGTGTTAGAGATTATCGAAGAAGAAGCGCTGTGCAACCGTGCCAATCAATTAGGCAGCCGATTAAAACAGGTTTTACAGCGTGCGGAGTGTAAAGCGCTGGCGGAGATACGCGGATACGGCTCAATGATAGCGGCGGAATTCAATGATGGGGCGGGTAAGCCGTCGGCGGAGATTGCTAAAGCTATTCAGCAGCAGGCGCTGCAACAAGGTTTGATTCTTCTAACCTGCGGCGTGTACGGCAACGTGATTCGCTTCCTCTATCCGCTGACCATTCCCGATGCGCAGTTCGAGGATGCTTTGACGCTGTTGACGGGTATTCTGCAGGAACATTAACAATTGTGTATAAGGTCGCCATAAATGGCGACCCTATGGCATGATTATGCTTCACTGCTCTGCTTACGGCGAGCAGCATCGCTGTTACGGCTCAGCCACAATGACAACGCCTTAAGCGAATCATCGGTGAACTCATCACAGCGTGCGGTGATCTCTTCCGGCGTCATCCAGAAGATCTCGTCTACTTCCTCTTCCTGCATAGCAAACGGACCATGGGAAACGCAGCTGAACAGCCCGCCCCATACGCGGCAATGCTGATCTTCAAAGTAGAACTGTCCGTGCTCGGCGAACGGAACGGCCGCAATACCCAACTCCTCTTCCGCTTCACGACGCGCCGATTCCAGCAGGTCTTCTCCGCTCTGCACCACGCCACCGGCAGTGGCATCCAGCATACCCGGCATGAAGTCTTTGATTTCAGTGCGACGCTGCACCAGAATTTTGCCCATGCCATCGTGCACCACAATATAGGTCGCACGATGACGCAGACACTGCGCACGCATTTGCGCACGGCTGGCCTGCGCAATGACTTCGTTCTCTTCGTTAACGATATCAACCCACTCGATACCGTCACCTGCCGTTTGATCCACCATCCGTAACCCTTTTGTGTTTTCGGCGTGCCCAGCACGCGCCTGTTTGCCATGCTTTATTAGAATAGGCGGTAAGGTAAAGCGTTCTTTTCGCCATCGCAAGGCGCATCGTGCTCAGCGTGTTTTACCGGATTCCGCTAACCAGAGTTGCACCGAAGCACGCTGCCACTGGAACTCAGCATAGTGCTGTAACTTCACTGGTAGCGCATCGCCGTGCAGCGCCAGGCGATTAATCATCACGGCTAAATCGGTATCCGCAATCGACCATTCGCCAAACAGATTTTGCTGTCCGTCAGGCAAAAGGCGCTGCACCGCAGCAATGAGTTTATTAGCGGCTTGCTCACCGGCTGGCGTAAGCGGCGCAAAACGTTCGCCAGCAAACAGCACTTCAGTGGGGCGCTCTGAGCGCAGTGCCATCAAGTCGCTGCGCAACCACGCCTGCACTTCGCGCGCATGCGCGCGTTTCTCACGATCGCGCGGATAGAGCCGCTCGAACTCTGGTGCCGGAAAACGCTCTTCCAGATACTCGGCAATCGCTGATGATTCCGTCAGCAGCACATCATCGATTTGCAGCGTCGGCACGCGGCAGGTCAGCGACAGTGCGCGGTACTCATCATCCCACTGCGCATTCTGCGATAAATCGACGCGCTTCAGGGTGAAGGGAATGCCCTTCTCGGTTAGCGCAACATAAACCGACATGGCGTAAGGACTGAAAAAGCAAGAATCTGACCACAAGGTAATGGTTGGATAATTCATTGGCTGCCTCAGGAAAGCGTCAGGTGTGCATCATGTTTACCGATTTTTATTTGTGAAGGCAATGGTGCGCTGGTCGGATCTTTAGCTGCTAAGACCAGCGCTGACTTTTCCTTTTTCTTCATAAGCGTAAGCAGAGTCACGCCGCGCGCACGCTTCTCTTCTATGCTCAATCTGAGCAGATAAAAAATGACAAGGAGGCTCAACATGCATTTACTGATCACCGGCGGCACCGGCCTGATTGGCCGCCACCTGATTCCGCGTTTGTTGCAGCTTGGCCATCAGGTGAGCGTTGTGACGCGCGATGTCGCCGCCGCACGCGAGAAACTCGACGCCAGCGTCGCGCTGTGGTCCGGCATCCATCAGCAAACTGATTTAAATGGCATTGATGGTGTTATCAATCTCGCGGGCGAACCGATCGCCGATAAACGCTGGACCGAACAGCAGAAGCAGCGGCTATGCGAAAGCCGCTGGCAGATTACCGAGCAACTGGTGTCGCTGATTCATGCCAGCAGCAATCCCCCACAATTTTTGATTTCCGGCTCGGCTACCGGCTTTTATGGCGATACCGGCGATTTGGTGCTGACCGAAGAGGATCCGGGGCACGACGAGTTTACCCATGCGCTGTGCGCCCGTTGGGAGCAACTGGCGCTGACTGCACAGAGCGATCGCACCCGCGTCTGCCTAATGCGAACTGGCGTGGTGCTGGCGAAAGAAGGTGGCGCGTTATCGAAGATGAAACTGCCGTTTAAGCTTGGCGTCGGCGGCCCAATTGGCAGCGGCAAACAGTATCTGCCGTGGATTCACATCGACGATTTAGTTAACGCGATGCTGTGGTTGATCGACCATGCTGAACTGCGCGGCCCCTTCAACATGGTTGCGCCCTATGCGGTGCGCAATGAGCAGTTCGCCGCCACGCTCGGCCATGTAATGCATCGTCCGGCCTTTATGCGCACGCCAGCCAGCGCCATCAAGCTGATGATGGGGGAATCGGCGGTGCTGGTGCTCGGCGGACAACATGTGTTGCCGAAGCGCTTAGAAGAGTCAGGCTTTGGTTTTCGCTGGTACGACTTAGAGGAAGCCTTGCGGGATGTCGTGTAGGGGCGCCATTAATGGCGCCCGCCTATCACAGATTAACTCCTTTGCTGCGCCACCCGTGATTTCACTGCAGCCGGTTCATGCGCATGTCCCGGCTGCGGCACACGAATAATAAAGGTCAGTACACCAGCAAACACATACAGCGCGGTATACGCCCACACCACGCCAACGATATCGAAAAACGGCAACATCACCGAAGCGATCGCAGGCGCAACAAAGTTACTTAGTCCAGCCGACAGATTGTAAATGGATACCGCAGCACCTTTATGATGCGGCTCGAGCGTTGGAAACACTGCAGTCATCGGCACAAAGGCCGCAACAAAAATCCCCAACATCACCGCCGGAATCAACGCCACCCAGAAGTTATGTCCGGCATACAGCGGCAGATAGTAAAACGCCAGACTGGAAATCGCCATACCGAGGCAACCAAACCAGCGCACCTGACGGATCCAACCCAGCTTCTCGCCGGTAATGCCCCAGAAAATGTTGGTAAAAATGGTGACGAAGAAGAACACCGCCCAGATTTGCAGCCACTCGGAAATGGTAAAACCAAGGCGATCAACAAACAGTAGCGGCATGATAATGGCAAAACCAAACAACGACAGCGTGTTGATGATGCGAATTAAACAGGCATAAAACACGTGCTGGTTGGTAAACAGAATGGTTACCGCGCGCGACATTTCGGTCATTTTGTCGCGCATCGGCAAATTGACGCGCGAACGGTCAACCGGCACATGACGCAAGCTGAAGTAAGCCAGCACGCCACCGCAGGCAACCCAAATGATCGCCAGCCACAGCGTACCGGTTTCGCCCAGCATCGGGATGGTCAGACTCGGCAAATAGCTGCCAACCACACCGATGCCGACGGAATACATCGCCCAGAACCAACCGGTGGCGGCCGCCAGTTTTTCACGCGGCAGCACCTGTACCAGCATCATCATGAATGAGTAAATGAATAGCGGATACGCCAGACCGCGAATGCCGTAGAACAGCACCATCAGCGGATAGTTGCGCATGCCAAGACCCAACGACATAAACAGCGTGTGCATCACGATCCACAGCACGAAACCAATCATCATGGCACGCTGAGGCGTAATCAGTTCCGCCACCACGCCCGATGCCCAGGCTGCCAATGCCGCCGCCAGTCCGTAGAAGGTAAACACCACCGCTGACTGCGCCGGCGTGAAGCCCATATCGGTGATATGGCGCGATAGAAACGCCATTTCAAAGCCGTCACCCGCCATAAAAATAGCAATGGCGAGGAAGCCCCAGAACATCTTTTTCGGTAAGCCAAACCAGTAATCATTCGATTGCATCTCATTCATCCTCTGTCTGGAATTATTCAGGTAGCAATGCTCGCGCCTGCTGTTGTTGGGCATAGAGCGTGCGGAACAGCTGCAATCGCTGCTGCAGCACCTCGCCACGCGCAGCATCTGGCTGATAACGCGCCTGCACCGGCGGTTTAAGGCAAACTTCGCTCTCCACACCACCCGCGGCCAGCCACGCCAGACGCGCAGCTCCTAAAGCGCCGGACGCGCTGGCGGGATGCGTGACGATCGGCAGTTGCAGCACATCGGCGATCAACTGCGCCCACAGCGTGCTGCGCGCCCCGCCGCCGGTCAGGCTGCACTGCTGAATCTGGCGCTGCGCATCGCCGAGCACCGCGAAACCGTCGGCCAGACCAAATGCCACGCCTTCAATCACCGCGTAGCCGAGCAGCGCGCGTGGCGTTTCATGGCGCAGATTGAAGAAAGAACCGGAGGCGTCAGGATCGTTGTGCGGTGTGCGTTCACCGGAGAGATAGGGCAGGAAAACCGGCGCATGCCGCCGCTGTTCCTCGCTGAGCTGTGCCATCTCTTCCATTAATTGGCTTTCGGTCACTGATAGCAGATTGCACAGCCAGCGCAGGCAGCTGGCGGCACTGAGCATCACGCTCATCTGGTGCCAGCGTTCGGGCAAGGCGTGGCAGAAAGCGTGCACGCCCGATTGCGGATCGGCCAGTAAGCGATCGTTGACCACAAAGATCACGCCGGAGGTTCCCAGCGAGATAAAGGCATCGCCCGGATTGACCGCGCCAACGCCGACTGCCGAAGCAGCATTGTCGCCCGCGCCGCCCGCCACGCAGACTGCGGCCGATAAACCCCATTCACTTGCCAGATCGGCTTTTAATGTGGCGCTGACGACGCTGCCTTCCACAAGCTCCGGCATGTTGGCGCGCGTCAGTCCAGTGATAGCCAGCAATTCGTCAGACCAGTCGCGCTTTGCTACGTCAAGCCACAGCGTGCCCGCCGCATCTGAAGGTTCACTGACAAAGCGTCCAGTCAAACGCCAGCGCAGATAATCTTTCGGCAGCAGCACTTTGTCGATGCGACGGAAAATCTCTGGCTCATGTTCCGCCACCCAACGCAGTTTGGGTGCGGTAAAGCCCGGCATGATCATATTGCCGCTAACTTGCATCATCTCTGGATGTTGCCTGCTCAACGCTTCACACTGCGGCGCGCTGCGCGTGTCATTCCACAGAATGCACGGACGCAGCACCTCGCCCTGCGCATCCAGCAGCACCGCGCCGTGCATTTGTCCCGACAAGCCAATGGCGCGAATCTCGCTCCACGCCTGTGCAGCCTGCTGGCGTAATCCAGCAAGCACTTCACCACACGCTTGCCACCAGCGTTCTGGATCTTGCTCCGCCCAGTGTGCATGCGGGCGCTGCACGTTGAGCGTGGCGTGATTCGAGGCGATGATCTCGCCCTGCGCATTGATGATCAGCGCTTTGAGCTCCGAAGTACCAATATCCATTCCCAGATACATGCTGCGCTCCTTACACTGCGGCCAGCGCGCGTTCTGGCTGTTTCAGCCACAGCTGCAGATCCGCCACGCTGCGCGTCACCAGCGCATGAAACGCCTTCTCCTGTGCCAGCTCGCCAAACAGCGCGCTATCGCTGAGGAAAGCGTTCAGTGCATCAGAGCGGCTAAACTGCTGGCGCAGCGCATCGGCTTGCAGCACGCCATCCTGATAGGTGTAAGGCAAATCATCACTGGCCCAGCGCTGCAGGAACAGGAAGAACAGCGCAGGCAGCACCGCGGTGGCCGCTGGTTCTGCGCCGCGTTGATAGCATTCGCGCAGAGTTGGCGTCACCATGCCGGGGATTTTCGACAAACCATCAGCACCTACACGCTGGTTGGTGTCTTTGATATAGGGATTACTGAAGCGCGCCAGAACCACATCGCGGTACTCAGCCAAATTCAGCGGGCTTGGCGACAGCGATGGCATCACATCCTGCGTCACGTAGTCATATGCCAGTTGATAGATGGTTGGCTGACGCATGCTGTCATCGATGTAATTGAGGCCAATCAGCGTGCCTGCCCAGGCAATCGCCGCATGCGTGGCGTTGAGGATACGGATTTTCGCCTCTTCCCACGGCAATACCGATTCCACCAGTTCAACGCCAACCTTCTCCAGCGCCGGGCGACCGGCAATGAAGTCATCTTCAATCACCCATTGAATAAAAGATTCGGCCATCACCGCCGCGCCATCGTCTTTACCGGTGGCGGCCTTGACGCGCTCAGCCACATCCGGCGTCGGGCGCGGCGTAATGCGATCCACCATGGTATTGGGCGATGTGGTATTTTCGCGCACCCAATTCGCTAAGGCGTTATCGCCTTTGGCCGCAAGAAACGCCAGGAAGCCGTGACGGAAACGTTCGCCGTTGTGGCGCAGGTTATCGCAGTTGAGCAGCGTAACCGGCGCGCCACCGTTCGCCACGCGCTGCGTGAGGATGCGCGCCAGCGCGCCATAAATCGTGCGGATGTCGCCTTTCACATCGGCCTGTACATCCGGTTGCGTCAGGTCCAGTTCGAATTCTGGCGTCAAATAGTAACCGGCTTCAGTGACGGTAAAACCAATCACACGGGTTTCACTTTTCGCACCCTGCTCAACCAGTGCGCTGATATTGCTATCCCACGGCAGGATTTTACGCAGTGAAGTGATGGTTTCGTAGGCCCGTTCGCCCTCTGGCGTCACAGTTTCCAGCACGTACTTGCCATCTTGCGCAGCGAGTTTCTGCAGCAACGGCGCGGCATCCTCGCGGATATTGCCGAGGGCGATGCTCCAGCTGTCATCGCCCTCGGCACGTAATTTATGCAGATACCATGCCTGATGAGCACGGTGAAAAGAGCCTGCGCCGATATGCATCCACACTGATTGATTGGTCATAACTGCCTCAAAATAAACATTTGCCACGATTAAGGGCATTTGCCCGATGACGCGTAGCATAGTGCGAGCCCGCAGCCATGTTCTGCGAGCCAAATCACAATTAATACTTTTGCTCTTTTTTAGGGCTTTTGCTCAGTTAACACTTAACCGGCATCTCGCGTTAACATGGCGCACCGGTTTTGACGGAACAGCGCGATGAGCAGAGAAGAGAAAAAACAAGAACTGGCAGCACGTGCGGCCTGGATGTATTACGTGGCGGGCGTAACGCAGCAGGAGATTGCGCGCGCATTAGGATTGTCGCGTCAGGTGGCGCAGCGTTTGGTCTCCAGCGCGCGTGAAATGGGCATGGTCAGCGTAAAGATCGATCATCCCGTCACCCACTGTTTGCATCTGGCGCGCGAGGTTCAGGAGAAGTTTGGCCTGCAACTGTGTCGCGTGGTGCCTTCCGCCAATCTGGATGATGACGCTATTCAGCAGATGCTGGCAGTTGAAGGCGCGGCCGTGATGGCGCAATACATCAGCGAGGAGCAGCCGCAGGTGTTTGGCATTGGTTCTGGTAAGACGCTGCGCTCGATGATCGATGTGCTTCCCTGGGTTGAGCGACCACAGCATCAATGCGTGTCGATGATTGGCGCGATTGCGCGGGACGATTCGGGTACGCGTTACGACGTGCCGCTGAAGATGGCAGAGAAGATGCAGGGCAAATATTTCTTCATTCCTGCGCCGCTGTATGCGGATACGCCCGAAGATAAAGCGATGTGGATTCAGCATCAGGTTTACCAACGCGTGACACAGCGCGCATTGCAGGCGGATGTCGCCTTCGTCGGCATTGGTGAAGTGCAACCCGGTTGTCCGCTGCATGCCGAAGGCTTTATCACCGATGCGCAAGTAGCAGCGCTCAACGCGCGCGGCGTGGTCGGCGAAATGCTGGGGCATTTTTTCAATCAGCAAGGTGAACGCGTATTGGGTGAAACCGATGAACTGCTCACCAGCGTGTTGCTGGAGAGTAAGACGCAACGCCAGATTATTGGCTTTGCCGGCAGCGAGCGTAAATATCCGGCGATCCGCGCCGCGCTGCAGGGCGGCTGGGTGTCAGGTCTGGTGACCGATGAGGATACAGCGCTGAAGTTGTTGCGGGGGTAGAGGGTGTTGGTTGTCCCCCATCCCGGCCTTCCCCCGCAAGCGGGGGAAGGAGACGCTGCCACATGCAACTTCAACACTGACATATTGCAGGATCTTCCTCCCCCATTTATGGGGGAGGACCGAGGAGGGGGGCAGCCAGCACGGACCAGGATGGGGGACAGCGGGCACAATCTACTTCAACGATCCCTTTAAAAACTGCTGCAAGCGTGGGCTCTTCGGGTTACCGAACAGCTCATCCGGCGAACCTTGTTCCTCAATCTTGCCCTGATGCAGGAAGATCACATGATTAGAGACGTGACGAGCAAACTCCATCTCGTGCGTCACCACCACCATGGTTTTGCCCTCTTCCGCCAGCTTCTGCATGATGCGCAGTACTTCGCCGACCAGCTCTGGATCCAGCGCCGAAGTGGGTTCGTCAAACAGCAACACTTCGGGCTCCATCGCCAACGCACGCGCAATCGACACGCGCTGCTGCTGACCACCAGAGAGATGCACCGGATATTTGGCACGCGCACGCGCATCAATGCCGACTTTATCCAGATACTTAATCGCCCGCTCGCGCGCTTCCGCCTTGCTCAGCCCCAGCACCTGAATCGGTGCTTCGGTGACATTATCCAGCACCGTCATGTGGCTCCACAGGTTGAAGTGCTGAAACACCATCGTCAGGCGCGTACGCAGCATACGCAGCTGCTCTTTGTTAGCGACTTTCAGTTGACCATCGGTGTCGCGCACCAGATTGATCTGCTGGTTGTTGACCGCAATGGTGCCTTCGCTCGGTTTCTCGAGGAAGTTAATGCAGCGTAAGAAGGTACTTTTCCCGGAACCGGACGAGCCAATAATGCTGATCACATCGCCGGCATTCGCCTGCAGCGATACGCCTTTCAGAACTTCATGTTCACCGTAACGTTTGTGCAGTTCGGTAACGCTTAATTTATTGTCAGCCATAGTGATACTCAATGCGATGAAGAAGGTTTTACGTGCGCCAGGAAGCGTTGCTCAGCTTTGCGGAACAAGCTAATCAGCCCGTAAGAGATAATCAGATACAGCACCGCAGCGATGCCAAACGCGGTAAACGGCTGATAGGTGGCCGAGTTGATATCGCGCGCGATTTTTAACAGATCCGGCACCGTCGCGGTAAACGCCAGCGCGGTGGAGTGCAGCATCAGGATCACTTCGTTGCTGTACGCCGGCAGCGCGGTACGCAGCGCCGAAGGCAGAATGATGCAGCGATACAATTTAAACGGCGAGAAGCCATAGGCGCGCGCCGCTTCGATTTCCCCGTGCGGCACCGAACGAATCGCACCGGCAAAGATTTCGGTGGTATAGGCGCAGGTATTCAGCGTGAATGCCAGCAGCGTACAATTAAGTCCACTGCGGAAGAAGGCGTTCAGCAGCTCAGTGCCTTTCACCACTTCCAGCGTGTACATGCCGGAGTAGAACACCAGCAGTTGCACATACAGCGGCGTGCCGCGAAACACATAGGTGAACAGCCAAACCGGCGTAGAGATAAAGCGGTTAGAAGAGACGCGCGCAATCGCCAGCAGCACCGCGAGCGAACCGCCAATCACCACCGAGATGATCAATAACCACAGCGTAATCGCGATGCCGGTAAAACGGTAACCATCGGTCCAGAGCAGCTGTTTCCAATACTCCTGAATAATCTCAATCATAGCTCTGCCCTTTTCACACCCACCGTGTAGCGACGTTCAAGCCACCACAGCACGCCGTTCGACAGCGTGGTAAACACCAGATAAATCACACCCGCCACAATGGCGAAGTAGAACGGCTGCCAGGTACTTTTGCCAGCCAGCTGCGTGGCTTTCACCACATCTTCCAGCCCCAGCAGCGAAACCAGCGCCGTGGCTTTAAGAATAACCTGCCAGTTGTTACCGATGCCCGGCAGCGCAAAACGCATCATCGCCGGGAACAGAATGCGACGGAAGGTTTGCGAGCCGGTGAAACCAAACGCGGTTGCCGCTTCGATCTGCCCTTTTGGCACCGCCAGAAACGCACCACGGAAGGTTTCGGTAAAGTAAGCGCCGTAGATAAAGCCGAGCGTGATAATACCGGCGACCATCGGATCGATATCAAACTGCGCCAGTCCCAGCGCATCGGTGAGGGTATTCAGCGCGATCTGCAGACCGTAGAAGATCAGCAGCATCAACACCAAATCAGGCACACCGCGGATTAAGGTGGTGTAGCCTTCAAACAGCATCGCCAGCGGGCGACTGCGTGAAAGTTTGGCGCCAGCGCCAATTAAGCCGAGCACCACCGCCAGCAACACGGAACTGAGTGCCAGCTCCAGCGTCACAAGGGTGCCCTTGAGGATTACTTCGGAATAGCCATACAACATGGGTTCAATCCTGTCGTGAGGGTAAATGTCAAACGCTGCCCAACTGACGGACAGTCCTAACCAGGAGATTTGAATCGCAGGGTGGATGGCGGCAAGCGTATGAAGCCGGGCAGTTTACATATGTAAGCGCCCGGAGTGAATACTTATGTGCAACCTTCCTGCATTTCACAGACCAGGATTAGGAAACAGGATAATTAATCGCCGTACACGTTGAAATCAAAGTACTTCTTAGCAATCTTGTCGTAAGTGCCGTCTTTGCGCATCTCGTTAAAGGCTTTATCGATCGCCGCTTTCAGGTCTGCGTCATCTTTACGCAATCCCATACCGGTACCCACGCCAAAGACTTTTTCATCTTTCACCGCTGGACCCGCAAAAGCATACTTAGCGCCAACAGGCTGTTTCAGGAAGCCTTCGCTCGCCTGCACTTCATCCTGGAACGCGGCATCAATACGACCTGCATTCAGATCCTGATACACCAGATCCTGGTTAGCGTAAGGCGTAACGGTGACACCTTTTGGCTGCCAGTACTCTTTTGCATAAGTTTCCTGGGTGGTGCCCTGCAGCAGACCGATGTTTTTGCCTTTCAACGATTCAATTGTTGGTTGCAGCGTTGAGCCTTTCGGTGCCACTAAGCGCGCGTTCGCGGCGTACAGTTTTTCAGAGAAGTTGATCTCTTCCTGACGCTTTTCGGTGATTGAGAGAGAAGAGATGATGGCGTCGATCTTCTTCGCTTTCAGCGACGGGATCAGCGCATCGAAATCACTTTCCACATAAGTACATTTAGTCTTGATACGCTTACAAATTTCGTTCGCCAGATCGATATCAAAGCCAACCAGCTGACCTTGCGCGTTCTTGGATTCGAATGGCGGATACGTCGGGTCAGTTCCGATGCGCAGCGACTGCGGTACAGCGGCGAAGACGCTCGCGCTACTTACCATTGTCAGCATCAGAGAAAGAGCCAGAACTCGCTTTTTCATAGGTAACCCTCAAGTGAAGTGCTTATTGTTATGTGGTGCGTGATGTGTTGGTTTTGCGCTGTAAGCTGTGCAGGTTTCATGCCAGTTATGCGAATTGGCGAAACGCTGCGCAAGCGCGCTAAATACTGCGCCGGTTAGCGGCGCAAGCACTTAGTTTGTGAGGGAAATATAACAGCGGTGTGAGGAAGAAAAAGCGACATTGTTAACTTTTGGTGCACAAGATGCACGAAGAGTGATCGCACACGCGAATTTGCACACGAGCAGTGCATTAATGCACCATTATGCGCCACTCCAGCGAGTGAAAAGATCTTCCGGCAGCTCAATATCGAACTGATCGAGCACGCGATTCACCGTTTGATCGACTAAATCGCCGATCGATTGCGGACGATGATAAAACGCCGGCACCGGCGGCATGATCAGCGCGCCCAATTCAGCCGCCGTGGTCATCATGCGCAGATGTCCCAGATGCAGCGGCGTTTCACGCACGCACAGCACCAGTTTACGCTGCTCTTTCAGCACCACGTCAGCGGCGCGGGTCAGCAGGCTGTCGCTGTAGCTGTGCACAATGCCCGACAGCGTTTTCATCGAGCACGGCGCAATCGCCATGCCGAGGGTTTTGTAGGATCCGGATGAGATGCTGGCAGCGATATCGCGTACGTCATGCACCACATCGGCCATCGCTTGCACTTCACGCAGGCTGAAATCGGTCTCCAGCGCCAGCGTTTGCCGCGCGGCGGGGCTGATCACCAAATGGGTTTCCACCTCCGCCAGCGGTTGCAGCACTTGCAACATGCGCACGCCGTAGATCGCGCCGCTGGCGCCGGAAATACCAATGATCAGTCGTTTCATAATTCAGCCTTGCAGGTTCAGATTGCGGCAATGATAGCGGCTCGCTGAACAAAAATACAAAAACAAACAGGGCGGGATTGCGCCCGCCCTGCTTTTACTTTGCCACAACCTCGGGCTTAGCCTTCGTTGTGCAGCTCCAGCCCTTCCACTTCAGTCTGACGCGCAATGGCTTTGGAATCGTCATTACGCAGCGACTGCAGATACTCAAGGTACTGTTGATCGACGTCTTTGGTGACGTAGATGCCGTTAAATACCGAGCACTCGAAGTTGGCGATATCCGGATTCTCTTCACGTACCGCTTCAATCAGATCGTTGAGATCCTGGAAAATCAGCGCATCGGCTTTGATCAGCTGGCAAATCTCATCCACTTCACGGCCGTGCGCAATCAGTTCGGTCGCGCTAGGCATATCGATGCCGTAGACGTTCGGGAAACGAATTTCTGGTGCCGCCGAGGCGAGATACACTTTTTTCGCGCCCGCTTCACGTGCCATTTCAATGATTTGCTCGGACGTGGTGCCGCGTACGATGGAGTCATCCACCAGCAACACGTTCTTATCACGGAACTCAGCACGGTTGGCGTTCAGTTTACGGCGAACCGCGCTGCGACGCTGCTGCTGGCCTGGCATGATAAAGGTGCGGCCAACGTAGCGGTTCTTCACGAAGCCCTGACGATACGGCTTGTCGAGGATGCGTGCGATTTCCAGCGCGATATCAGTGGAGGTTTCCGGAATCGGAATCACTACGTCGATATCCAGATCTTCCCACTCGCGGGCAATTTTGTTGCCCAGCTTGGTGCCCATGCGCACGCGCGCGCTGTACACCGAGATTTTGTCGAGGAACGAATCCGGACGGGCAAAATAGACGTACTCGAACAGGCATGGATTGGTTTTCGGGTTCTCGGCGCACTGACGCGTCGAGAGCTGGCCCTGCTCGGTGATGTACACCGCTTCGCCTGGTGCTACGTCACGAATGAACTCGAAGCCCAGCGTATCCAGCGCCACGCTTTCTGACGCCACCATGTATTCGGTGCGGCCGTCGGCGATAACGCGCTTGCCCAGCACCAGCGGACGAATACCGTTGGGATCGCGGAAGGCGACCATGCCGTGTCCGATAATCATTGAAACCACTGCGTAAGCGCCGCGCACCTGCTGATGCACCGCCGCCACCGCAGCAAAAATGTTGTCAGCTTCCAGCGGATAGTGCTGAAAACGGTCCAGCTCCTGCGCAAAGATATTCAGCAGGATTTCGGAATCTGAGGTGGTATTGACGTGACGGCGACCCGTTTCGAACAGCTGTTTACGCAGTTCATGGGCATTGGTCAGGTTGCCGTTATGCGCCAACGTGATGCCGTAAGGGGAGTTCACGTAGAAAGGCTGCGCTTCAGAGGCGCTGGAGCTGCCTGCGGTTGGGTAGCGCACATGGCCAATGCCGATGTTGCCCTGCAGACGCTGCATGTGGCGGGCTTCGAACACATCGCTGACCAGGCCGTTAGCCTTACGCAAACGGAAGCAGTTAATAGCATCGATGGTACAAATGCCGGCGGCATCCTGCCCGCGGTGCTGAAGCACCGTTAACGCGTCATAGATTGACTGGTTTACTGGCATAAAACCGGTGATACCAACAATACCGCACATATTGTCTTTTCCTCATTAGCCGCACGCCCGATGGTGTCACCGGGGTAAAAAACTCGACGTACTTTTCAGGTAATCGAAAAACCACCTGATGATGTAACTGAATTCGGGGATAAGTTGCGACTGTTGCCAGTCCGGACTTTTCGAAAAGCCGGTGAATGTATCGAGGAAGAACAGCATAGCAGACACGATCAGCACGCCACGCAACGCCCCGAAACAGACACCCAACACCCTGTCGGTTCCCGACAAGCCAGTTTTTTCAACCAGCGAGCCGATGACATAGTTGACGATGGCACCCACAATCAGGGTAGCAACGAATAACACCGCGATGGCGATGCCGTTGCGTACCAGTTCGTCGCTAAAACCGGTAAACCAGACTGCAAGGTAGGCGTAATAATGACTGGCGACAAAAAACGCGCATCCCCAGGTAACGAGAGATAAGGCTTCCCGGACAAACCCACGAATCAGGCTGACCAGAGCCGAAAAACCAACTACCGCAATAATGACGTAATCAATCCAGATCATGAACTCTTCCAGCCCAGTGCTATCGCACCCCTGCATCCAGTTCGGGGCGCATTCTAACAGAAAAAGAAAACGTTTGCGTAGGGTTTTCCGGTTCTGTTTCCGCAAAAAGGGCGATGAAAAAAACTTTCCTCGCCCTGTGTATTATCAGGGATTTAATCCCCTGATATTCAATGATTTTATCACCGCGCTTCGCTACGAAAATTTTGTAAAGCCGCGCCTTTTTCTGTTATCGGCGCGGCTTATCAGCACTTTATCTGGCGCTATAGGGTTTCACCACACCACCGAGGCCGGAGATGCTTTGCAGCTCACTCAGCGAGCCTTGCAGCTTGGCTTTGTTCGCGTCCGGACCGACGTAAATACGGGTGATTTGTCCCTGCACCGGCGTCGACGGCACGGTGAAGGCGCGATAACCGGAAAGCCGCAGCTGCGCCACAATCTCGCTTACTTTCGCCGCATTCTTCAGCGCACCGAGCTGCACCACAAACGCCTGACCGGCTGGCGCTGCAGGTTCACTCTGCTTCGGCGTTTCCACCGGTTTTGGCTGTTCAACCGGCTTCGGCTGCTCAACAGGCTTCGGCTTCGGTTGCTCAACCGGTTTTGGCTTCGGCTGTTCAACCGGCTTCGGTTTCGGCTGCTCGACCGGTTTTGGCTTCGGCTGTTCAACCGGTTTCGGCTGCACTTGCTGATGCACCGGCGGCGGGGTCACTACGCTTGGCTCGCTATTCTGCGTGGGCTGCTCGCTGCCGTTGGTGGCGGTCTTACCGCCGTTCTGATTTTGTGCCGCGCCCGCCCCTTCCGGCGGCTGCGCCGGTAAGGGTTGCGTCACCGGCGGCACCATTTCGCTATCCTGCTGATCGTCCGGTTTTGGCACCAGCGGAATGGCGGCGAACTCTTCTTTATAGTGCTTCTTCTTACCGTCCAGCAGGCCGGGCAATACGATGACACCAATCGCCACCAGAATGACCGTACCGACTAAGCGATTTTGGAACTTACTTGCCACTGCCGTTCTCCGCTGCCATCGATTCCATAACCTGCGCTACGGTGTGGAAAGAGCCACACACCAGAATCACATCTTCGGGACGCGCCTGCTGACGCGCCGCTTGCCAGGCTGCATCAACATTGCTGTAAGCCACGCCGCCATCCAGATGAGCGAGAAGCTCATCGGCGGAGGCACCGCGCGGGCCGTCGAGCGGCGCGCAGTACCAGCGGTCAACCTGAGGCGCCAGCGCCGCCAACGTTCCCGCGATATCTTTGTCGTGCAGCATCCCGACCACCGCATGCACTTCACCGCTATGTGGCTCTTCTTCCAGACGTGAAGCCAGATAATAAGCGGCATGCGGATTGTGCGCCACATCGAGGATCACGCGCGGCGCTTCGCTGACGGTCTGAAAACGCCCCGGCAGAATCGCAAGCGGCAGATGCTGACGAATAATCGCTTCGCTCACCGTTAAACCCGACGCACGCAGCGCAGTCAGCGCGGTGGCGGCATTGGCTAACGGCACCTGCGGCAGCGGTAAATCACGCAGCTCGCCATGCGCATCCTGCAACATCCAGCTGGCACCGGTTTGCAGCCACTGCCAGTCGCGATTGCGCTGCAACAATACTGCGCCCTTCTCCGCCGCAACATCCGCGATGGTGCCCGGCATATCGGCTTCACCGACGATGGCCGGTTTACCTGCGCGGAACACGCCGGCTTTTTCCCGGCCGATACTTTCACGATCCGGACCCAGCCAATCGGTGTGATCCAGCGCGATGCTGGTGATCACCGCCACATCGGCATCGACAATATTGGTGGCATCAAGACGTCCGCCCAGGCCGACTTCAAGGATCACCACGTCGAGATTCGCCGCGCGGAAAAGATTGAAAGCCGACAAGGTGCCGAACTCAAAGTAGGTCAGTGAAATGTCACCGCGCCCAGCTTCAATCGCGGCAAAACTGGCGCTGTGCTGCGCTTCATCCAGTTCAGCGCCCTGCACACGCACGCGTTCGGTGTAACGCACCAGATGGGGCGAGCTGTAAACGCCCACGCGATAGCCCGCGGCCATCAACAGCGTTTCCAGCGTACGGCAGGTGGTGCCTTTGCCGTTTGTACCGGCGACGGTGAAGACAAAAGGAGCGGGTTTGAGCAGGTCGAGGCGTGCGGCGACGCGTTGAATACGATCCAGACCCAGTTCAATGGCCTGCGAGTGCAGATGCTCAAGATAATGAAGCCACGTGGCCAAAGGCGACGTGGCTTGAGGAAGAGAATTATCCATGTGTCCCGTTAAAAATCAATACATTAAATAACTTAAGGTCGCGGGCCATGTCGGATGCAACCTTAAGTATTCAATGTAGACGGTGCATTGGAGGAAAGGACGTAAGTGCCTTTCCGTTGCCTGTCAGGCTTCGTTGCTCTCCGGCTCAGCCACATTAGGCTGATCACCATCCAGCTGCGGCGCTGGCAGGTTCATCATTTTCGCCAGCAGGCTTGCCAGCTTAAAGCGCATTTCCGGACGACGGATGATCATGTCGATCGCGCCTTTCTCAATCAGGAACTCACTGCGCTGGAAGCCCGGCGGCAGTTTTTCACGCACGGTTTGCTCGATAACGCGTGGACCGGCAAAGCCGATCAGCGCTTTCGGTTCCGCCACGTTGAGATCGCCCAACATCGCGAAGCTGGCTGAAACGCCGCCCATGGTTGGATCGGTCAGCACGGAGATGTACGGCAAGCCGCGCTCCTGCATTTTCGCCAGTGCCGCACTGGTTTTCGCCATCTGCATCAGCGACTGTAGCGCTTCCTGCATACGTGCACCGCCTGACGCGGAGAAGCAGATCAGTGGGCAGTTGTCTTCCAACGCCTGCTCAACACCACGCACAAAGCGCGCGCCAACCACTGAACCCATTGAGCCGCCCATAAAGGAGAACTCAAAGGCCACAGCAACAATCGGCATGCCGTGCAGCGTGCCTTTCATCGCCACCAGCGCGTCTTTCTCGCCGGTATCTTTCTGTGCGGCGACCAAACGGTCTTTATACTTCTTCGAGTCGCGGAACTTCAGCAGATCCTTCGGTTCCAGCTCGCTACCTAGCTCAACCAGCGAACCTTCATCCAGCATGCTATGCAGACGCTCACGGGCGTGCATGCGCATGTGATGGTCGCACTTCGGGCAGACCTCGAGGTTACGCTCCAGCTCGGCGCGGTACAGCACCTGTCCACAGCTATCGCACTTGGTCCACACCCCTTCCGGGATGCTGGCTTTGCGCGTTGGCGTGGCAGTGCTTTTATTCAGTATGCGTTCAATCCAGCTCATTGATGACCTTTCTATTTAATGCTGACCTGGTCCAGTCTTCTCATTGCTGCTGAAATCACCTTCAGCAGGCCGTAAATGTCGCTCATTAAACCACAACCCGTTCACGCTGTGGATAAAAATCTGGTTACGAGCTTACTGTGACTTCTGCTGGCGGCGGTGACGCCACACTTCAATTACGCCTGGCAGTATGGAAACCACGATGATGCCAACGATCAGCAGCTTCAGGTTCTCCTGCACAATCGGCAGGTCGCCAAACAGGTAACCGGCGTAAGAGAACAGCAGCACCCACAGCAGTGCGCCCGTAACATTGTAGAGCGCGAAGTGGCGATAAGACATGTGTCCCATCCCTGCCACAAAGGGGGCAAAGGTTCGCACGATTGGTACAAAGCGCGCAAGTATAATGGTTTTGCCACCGTGGCGATCGTAGAACGCGTGGGTTTTATCCAGGTAACTGCGACGGAAAATTTTCGAATTCGGGTTACTGAACAGCTTCTCACCGAACAGACGACCAATGGTGTAGTTCACCGCATCACCGAGGATGGCGGCGATCACCAACAGCGTCACCATCAGATGCACGTTGAGATCGTTACCCGGCAGCGCCGCCAGCGCACCGGCAACAAACAGCAGGGAATCGCCTGGCAGGAACGGCGTGACCACCAAACCGGTTTCACAGAACAGAATCAGGAACAGAATGGCGTAAATCCAGATGCCGTACTGCGCCACCAGTTCGGCCAAATGCACATCAATATGCAGAATAAAATCGACTAAAAAGTGGATGAAATCCATATAACCACAACTCCCCTAACACCCAACAATTAACGGTTAATCCGCGAGGAACAACGGTCCCAACGCAGGCTGAGGTAATGCAAAGTGGGATGGATAATCCACCGCCACCAGATAAAGCCCCTCGGCTTTGGCGGTCGCCGCCGCCAGCTTACGATCTTTGGCCGCCAGCAGCGTCGCCATCCACTCTTCCGGCTGATTACCGGTGCCGATTTCCATCAGGCTGCCAACAATGTTACGCACCATGTGATGCACAAAGGCGTTGGCTTTAATATCCACCACCACATACGGTCCATGACGCGTGACATTGAGATGCATCACGTTGCGCCACGGCGTGCGTGACTGACACTGCACCGCGCGGAACGAGGTGAAGTCATTCTCGCCAATCAGCGCCTGCCCGGCGCGCTGCATCTTCTCCGCATCCAGCGGATGGTAATAATGGGTAATACCATTGCCCAGAATCGCCGGGCGCAGCCGATGGTTGTAAATCACGTAACGATAGCGGCGTGCCGTCGCGCTAAAACGCGCATGGAACTCCTCCGGCACCGCTTTCACCCAACGCACCGCGATGTCATCAGGCAGATTGGCATTCACACCCAACGTCCAGGCCGCATCAGCGCGCGGCGAAGTGGTTTCGAAATGCACCACTTGTCCGGTGCCGTGCACGCCAGCATCGGTACGGCCCGCGCAGAACACCACCACCGGATGATCGGCCACTTTCGACAGCGCCTTTTCCAGCTTTTCCTGTACGCTGCGCACTTCATTTTGCCGCTGCCAGCCGTAATAACGGCTGCCATCGTATTCAATACCCAACGCCAGCTTAAGCGTCTTACCTTCAGGCAACATTAATAGAAATACTCCTGCACCAGTTTCTCAGCCGTTTTCACCGCCATCAGTGCACCGCCGAAACGGATGTTGTCTGCCACCGACCAGAACTGTAGCAGCTCTGGGATGCCGTAATCATTGCGCACGCAGCCAATGCTCAGCACGTCGCTGCCAGATGCATCGCCCACCTGCGTTGGGTAATCGCTCTCTTCGCTCAGGTTGATATCCCCGGAGCGGCCCAGTTCATCGCGCGCTTCTTCAGCGGAAAGCGGGCGCAGATTCTCCACGTGCACGATCTGCGCATTGCCGTAGAACACCGGTGCCTGGACACTGCTTACTACAATTGGCAAACCTTCGTCCTGCAGTACTTTACGCACCTGCTCAACCACGCGACGCTCACTCTCCACGCTGCCATTGCTGTCAGCCAGCAGCGGCAGAATGTTGAACGCCAGCTGGCGGCCAAAGTAATGCTGCTCCGCAGGTACGCCGTTCAGCAAACGCGCACTTTCACCGGCCAGGCCATCAACCGCCGCTTTGCCGTGACTGGAAGCCGCAATCAGGTTGGTGACCTGCAAACGGCTCAGACCGGCGAGATCCACCAGCGGTTTGATTGCACACAGCAGCTGGCTCACCAGGCTGTCGGCAACGGTAATGATGTTGCGATTGCGGTAATCCGCCAGCACTTGTGGATTCACATCTGGCACCACCAGCGGCACGTCCGGTTCGAGCGCGAACAAGTCGCTGCTATCGATGACCAGACACCCCTGGCTAGCGGCTTCTTCGGCATAGCGCGCCGAGGCTTCACGACCCGCAGTGAAGAACGCCAGCTGCACCTGCGTCCAGTCAAATTCGGCCGCGTCCTGAACCAGCACGGTACGTCCCTCAAAACGTTTGTTCTCACCGGCACCGTTTTCACTCGCCAGCAGATACAACTCACCAACCGGGAACTGGCGTTCAGCCAGCAGTTCCAGTACAGCGTTCCCTACTGCGCCTGTTGCGCCCAAAAGCGCGATATTCCAGCCGTCAGACATGTTGGTTACTCCAGAGATTGACACAAAAACAGAAGGCGGTGAAAACACCGCCCGAGATTTAGGAATTATCCCCCGCAATATTGCAGGTGATTGAAATTTCTTTACAAACTGGCGCGGAAGCCAAGTTGATTGAGCATCAACGCCGTCTCCGCATCATCGCAATGCACCTGCAGCGATGACCATTCACGACGCTCTTCATATTGCTTGCGCAGGCGATCAAACTCGCCTGGCTTTGCCGCCACTTTACGCAGTGGCGCATCGTCGCGGCGCACATCATACACCAGATGCACCAAGCGTTTTAGCGTTGGCTGATCGAGCTTGCCGCGCAGGGTGACAGAACCAAATTCCGGTGCGGGCAGCAGGCTTTCCAGCGCCACCTGTTGCGGCTGGCCAATAAAGTCGCACCAGGCTTCAAACACCTGTGTGGTGCCGCGCGCTTTACCTTCCAGCGTGTAGCCGGCGATATGTGCGGTGGCGATATCAACTTTATCCAGCAGCTCGAGCGACAGATCCGGTTCTGGCTCCCACACATCCAGCACCACGCTAAGATCGTGGCGCATCTTAAGCACTTCCAGCAGCGCTGCGTTATCCACCACCGGACCGCGGCAGGCGTTGATCAGAATGGTGTTGGGTTTAAGCGCCATCAGCAGCGCCGCATCGGCCAGATGCCAGCTTTTATACGGGCCATCTTTAAACAGCGGCGTGTGGAAGGTTAGGATGTCGGCCTGCGCCACCAGATCTTCCAGCGAATGGAAGGTTTCCTGATCGCCACGATCGGCACGCGGCGGATCGCACAGCAGCGTTTTCACGCCCCAGGCTTGCAGACGCTTCTGCAGGCGGCCGCCGACATTACCCACGCCAACAATGCCCACTGTGCGATCGCGCAGTTCAAAACCATCGCGCTCCGCCAGCAGCAGCAGCGAGGAGAACACATACTCCACCACCGCAATGGCGTTACAGCCTGGCGCCGCAGAGAAGCTGATGCCGGCCGCCGCCAGCGATGCATCATCAATATGATCGGTGCCCGCCGTCGCGGTGCCGACAAACTTCACCGGCGTACCGGCCAGCAGCGCCGCATTCACTTTGGTGACGGAACGCACCATCAGGCCATCGGCATCTTGCAACTCGGCTTCCGGCAACGGACGTCCCGGCACCGCCACAACATCGCCGGTGCGGCTGAACAGTTCACGGGCATAAGGCATATTTTCATCGACGAGAATTTTCACTGCGGCGGTCCTGTCTGCAAAAATTTAAGGCGCGTATTTTGCCATAAAGCCGGGGATTAACCTAACCGGCTGCGATAGCGATCCGGCGTGGTACCGGCCTGCTGCTGGAACATCACAATCAGCGCCGAGGCCGAGCTGTAACCCAACTCATGCGCGATGCCCTGCACGCTGCAGCCCTGCTCCAGCAGCGCGATAGCACGCAGAAAGCGTAAACGTTGCCGCCACTCGCTGAACGACATATTCAACTGCTGCTGACAGCGTCGCGCTAGCGTACGCTCGGTGGTGAACACGCGCTTCGCCCATTGTGCCAGCGTGGTGTTATCGCCGGGATGCGCTTCGAGCGCGCGCAGAATCGGCGCGAGGAATTTGTCATCCGACATCGGCAAATAGCTGTTGTGCACCGGCGCCAGACGCAGGCGATCAATCAACACTTCACACATGCGCCAGTCGGCTTGCGTTTGCGGCTGCTCCAGTTCACGGCGGGCAAAATCATTCATGATGGCGTGCCCAATGGCATCGACATGCAATAAACAGGCTTTATCCGGCAGGCCCGCGCAGAGATCGGCGGCGAGATTAAAGGTACGAAAACGCGCCTCGTTGTGGTTGTAGCTGCTGTGACGATGGCGGGCCGGGATCCAGATCGGAATATCGGCGGGCGTCAGCAGACGTTCACCCTCCACTTCCATCTCCAGTACGTGGCTGGTGACAAAAATCACCTGGCCCCAATCATGCGCATGCGTGAGGTACTCGGTTTTGGCGTTGACCTCATCGTAACGCATGAAGAAGCGCAGCAAGGGCGCATCAATCGGCGGCTGGTATTCGACTTGTAGATTCATTCTGTCCGGTCACTAACAAATATTGTCCGATTTTAACTATCTGCTATAAACCGGTCAAACGTAAACTATTCGCGATTATCTGAGGAGCTGTATCATGAATTTACTGTTTCCGCTGATCGCGGTGCTGATTTGGTCGATCAACACTATCGTCAGCAAACTCTCGGCGGGAAGTATCGATCCTGCGGCGATCTCCTTCTATCGCTGGCTGCTGGCGTTGGTGGTGTTAGCACCGTTTTGCCTGCCGGGCGTGTGGCGCCATCGTCACACCATTAAAGCCAACGGCTGGCGATTGCTGATCCTCGGCCTGCTCGGCATGGTGCTGTATCAAAGCCTCGCCTATTACGCAGCGCATAGCGTTTCTGCGGTGATGATGGGGATTCTCGGCGCGACCATTCCGCTATTGACCATTTTGCTCAGCCTGGTGGTGCTGCGCCTTGCGCCGACGTGCGGCATTTTGATTGGCGGCTTGCTGTCTTTCGCCGGTTTGGTGTGGCTGGTGAGCGAAGGCAATCCGGCGCAGTTGCTGAATCAACGGCTCGGCAATGGTGAATTGATGATGCTGGCAGCATCGACCTCGTACGCCTTGTACGGCGTGCTGACCAAGCGCTGGGCGATTCCGCTGCCAACCTGGCAAAGCCTGTATGTACAGATTTTCTTTGGCGTGCTGCTGTTGCTGCCTGGCTTCCTGCATGCGCCGGATGTCACGTTGAACATGCATAATCTGCCGCTGGTGCTGTATGCGGGGCTGTTTGCGTCGATCATCGCACCATTCCTGTGGATCCTTGGCGTGCAGCGTCTGGGTGCCAGCACCACCAGCATTTTTATGAATTTCGTACCGGCGTTTACGGCCATTATTGCCGTGATGTTCCTGCATGAGCAGCTGCACGCCTATCACTGGATTGGCGGTAGCATGACGTTAGTCGGCGTTATTCTGGCGCAACGTCTGAAAACCCCGCTGCGTAAGCCACGTAGCGCAACCCTTGCCGATCCCGCCGCCTGATTTTATTATCCGGAAAGGCCGCAGCCCCCGTGGATTTCCTGGGGGCTTTTGCTATCATGTGGCCTCTTTTTTCCGGCGCACCCGGATCTGACCCGTTTTCAAGGATTCCGCCATGCAACCTCTCAGCGGTCCCGGTGTGCCCGCGGGCGATCGTTCCCCTTTATCTCAGGCCACTGGCCCGACGCGTCCTGGCGGTCCAGCCGGTGAGCAGCCGCTTTCTCCTGCCCAGCGCACCACGCTGGAACGTCTGATTGTGCGCATCATGTCTTTGAGTACGCTGAAAGCGCCGGAACTCTGGGCTGGCGTGCGGCACGAAGTTGGGGTGAAGAGTGAAGCGGAGCTGCAATCGCGCCACTTCCCGGCGGCGGAACAGCATCTCAATGGGCGCTTAACCCAGGTGCAAAACAGCCTCGCTACGCGCCAGCTGCTGCAACAGCTGCTGGAGAAATTGCCGCAGGGCAATAATCGCCAGGCGGTGAGCGAATTTATTCGTCAGCAGTTTAATCAAACGGTGTTGAGCGCGTTGTCGCAGGATCAGCTGCGTCAGGTGCTGACCATGTTGCAAAACGGCCAGATGGCGATCCCGCAGCCGCAGCAAACGCGCGTGTCCGATCGCAGCTTGCTGCCAGCAGAGCAGCAATCGCTGAATCAGCAGGTTACGCGTCTTGCGGCAAAAACCGGTGAATCGCCGGTGAAACTGCTGGCCGATACGCTGAAGCTGGTGCAGCTGAAAAGTGGCGATCCAATTCCATCACGCCACTTCCCGCTGCTGACGCAGTATTTGCAGGTGCGCCAGACGCTGGCTCAGCACAGTGCGCCGACTTTGCAGATGCTGGAAACCTCGCTGCGCCAGCCGTTAACACACGATGAGCAGCGATTGCTGGAAGATTACAGCCAGCAACGTTTCCAGGCGCTGCCGACCACCGTGCTGACGCCAGCGCAGACGCAGGATCTGCTGAATCTGCTGTTTAGCCGCCGCGCAGAGAAACTGCATGAGCAGCCGCTGGCCGATAGCCAAATTCGTCCGCAGCCAATCTGGTCGCCGTTTATTCAGATGCTGCCGCAGCCGCTGGCCCAGCGTCCGGCACTCACGCTGATTGCCGGTATCCTCCTGTTTATCTTCCTGCTGTGGCTGTTTATCTAGCAGCCGCAGTTGGCAGCGGACGTGGCGTGCGGCCATTCACCCGCTGCCGCGCCCCACGCCATTGGATGGCCATCGCGCTTCCAGAAATCCAGCCCGCCAATCAACTCCTTGACCTGAAAACTCAACGACGCCAGCTTGAGCGCAGCTTTGGTTGAACCGTTACAACCGATGCCGTCGCAATAGGTGATGTAAACTTTGCTGCGATCGAGATGCGCAGTGGATTCCGCATTCATGGTGCGATGCGGAAAAGAGAGAGCTCCGCAAATATGGCCGGCCTGATACACCTCGTCAGAACGCGCATCAATCACCACAATTGCCGTGATGCCCTGCGCCAGATCCTCCGCTAAATCCCACGCATCGGTGTAGTACGCCAGTTTATGTTGCAGATACGTCACGCTCTCACTGGTGCTGGCTGGGGAAAATTTCAAAACTGCTGACATCGCACTCTCCTGCTGTGATTTCCAGCCAGTTTACGGCAAAGTGGTCTGCATATTGATACCACTTCCAGCATAGTGATAAGACCATTGTGACCACTTCATTTCTCGCGCTGTTTAGCCATCAAACGCAAGGCGGTTTACGTGAGCGACTGTGCAATACCTTGCGTCAGGCCATCGCCAACGGGCATCTGCGCCATGAGCAGAAGTTGCCGTCCAGCCGCCAGTTAGCCAGCGATTTATCGCTGTCGCGCGTCACGGTGGAGGCGGCTTACGCACAGTTAGAGAGCGAAGGTTATCTGCAGCGTCACGCTGGGCGCGGGACGTTTGTGTCGATTCGCATGGCGTCGCCCACGCAGAAAACCGGTATCGAGCGCTCGCCACACTTTTCCCGGCGCGGCCAGCAGGTTTTGGCAACCGGCGGCTGTCAGGATCCGCCCTTTCCTCACGCCTTTGCCGCCGGTTCGCCCGAGTTACGCGCTTTCCCGCACGCGCAGTGGCGTCGTATCAGCAATCAGGTTCAGCGCTCGCTGGGCAGCAAAGTGATGGATTACGGCGATCCGCTTGGATTACCCTCGCTGCGGCAAGCGGTGGCAGATTATCTTGCGCTGTCGCGTGGCGTGCGCTGCACGGCGGAGCAAGTGGTGATCCTCACCAGCTCTCAGCAGGCGCTGCAGTTGCTGGCGCTGATGTTCCTCGATGCGGGTGACGAAGTGTGGCTGGAAGAGCCAGATTATCCCGGCGCGCGCAATGCGTTTCTTGCGGCCGGGGCGCGCTGTCGCGCCATGCCGCTGGATGCTGAAGGTGCAGTGCCGCTGAGCGGCAGCGCGAAACTGGTCTATCTGACACCGGCGCATCATTATCCCACCGGCACAGCCATGAGCCTGGCGCGGCGCTTGCAGTGGCTGGCGTGGGCGCAACAGCAGGATAGCTGGCTGATCGAGGACGATTACGACAGCGAATTTCACTACGAGGATCGACCCGCTCCGGCGCTGCAAGGATTAACCGCAGATGGCCGGGTGATTTGCCTGGGTACCTTTTCCAAAACGCTGTTCCCGTCGTTGCGGCTGGCGTGGATAGTGGTGCCGCCACAACTGGTGGAGCCGTTGGGCCGCGCGCGCAGCGTGATGGATGGTCACAGCGCGTTGCTGCCGCAGGCGATATGCGCGGAGTTTCTGCAGCAAGGCCATTTCGCCAGCCATTTGCGCCTGATGCGCCAGCTTTATCGCAGCCGACGTGACTGCTTGCTGGCGCAAATTGAAACGCGCCTGCAACTGTGGCTCAAACCGCTGCCAGCGGCGGGCGGCTTACAGTTGACGGTACAGCTGTTGCAAGGAGATGAAGCGCGACTCACGCAACAAGCCAGCGAAGTCGGATTGCTGCTGCCGCGCCTGTCGCCGCTTTATGCCGGTGAAGTGCAGCAAGCGGGCTGGCTGCTGGGCTTTGCCGCGCTGACGCCCGGTGAGATTGTCAGCGCCTGCGATAAGCTGGTTACGCTGTTATCGCACTCCGTGCAAACGTCCAGGTGACCAGAATACCCAGCGCCGCACAGCAGGCACCCGCGACATAGACCGATCCGTAACCCAGCGCCGTCGCCAGCAAGCCGGTCAACGGGCCGCTGGCACCGTAGGCGATATCCTGAAATGCCGAGAAACCGCCAAGCGCGGTGCCGCGAATCTGTGGCGATACGCGCTTAATCACTTCAACGCCCAGCGCCGGGAAGATCAGCGAGCAGCCGCAGCCGGTCAGAGCCGCGCCAATCAGCGCCATCCAGCCGGAAGTGGCGAATGCCAGCAGCAGCAGACCGGCGGTTTCCACCAGCAAGGAAACCATCGCCACTTTTACGCCACCGTGACGATCCGGCAAGCCGCCAAAGAACACCCGCACCAGCACAAACGCACAGCCGAAGGCGGTCAGCGCGAAACCGGCATTGCCCCAGTTCTCCGCTGCAAAATAGAGTGATGTAAAGGTGCCGATCACCGCAAAACCGGTGCCCTGCAGCGCCAGCGCCAGTCCCGGCTGGAAGATAGTTTTCACCACGCTAAGCAGCGATGGCCGCTCGCCGCCCATCACCGGCACTTTGCGGATCCAGCCATTAATCGCCAGTGACAACAGCGGCAACAGCAGCGCAACCGCGCCGAGAGCAGCAAAGCCGCCGTACTGATTGATCAGCAAGCCGAGTGGCGCACCGGCCGCCAGCGATCCATAAATCGCCATGCCGTTCCACGACATCACTAATCCGGACCGTTTGCTGCCCACCAATCCCATGCCCCAGGTCAGATTACCGGTCAGCAGCAGACTTTCGCCAAATCCTAACAACAAGCGCCCTACCGCCAGCAAACCGAACTTCGCCCACGGAGAAACCGGTAACAACGCCGCCGCCAGATACGCCACGCCCACCAGCGCGATGGCCAGCATGCCGTGCTGCGTGGTGAGTTTCGCACCGTGCTGATCGGCTCGACGCCCGGCAAAGCTGCGCGTCAACAGCGTGGCGAAGAACTGAATCCCCACCGCCACGCCAACCATCAGGTTGCTCATGCCGAGTTCATGATGGACATACAGCGGGATCACCGGCAACGCGAGGCCGGCGGTCAGATAAGTCAGGAACACCGCAAAGGAGGTGCAGGCCAGCGGCATAACGGATTGCGTCTGCGCGTCAGCAGTCGTGGTCATGAAGGGTCGAACTCCTTGTACTAACCAGACACGCGCTTGCTGCCAAAACAGAAACGGCATATTTGGTTCACGTTAGTGTGAAGTGATAATTTTATTTCGGATGGAGTGAGAGTGTAGGTAAGCAGAAGGTGGATTGTCAAAACAACAAAGGCCGGATAACCGGCCCTTGTGATAGTGCTTGCATAATTTGGTCGCCATAAATGGCGACCCTACGGGATTATGCTGGCAACTTACGCATTGTTAAGGTGGCGTTGGTGCCGCCGAAACCGAAGCTGTTTGACATCACGGTGGTCAGCGCTTTTTCAGTTGGCTTGGTCACGATGTTCAGACCTTTACCCGCTTCATCCAGCTCTTCCACGTTGATGCTTGGCGCGATGAAACCGTGCTCCAGCATCAGCAAGGTGTAGATCGCTTCCTGCACGCCCGCCGCACCCAGTGAGTGACCGGTCATGGCTTTAGTAGCAGACAGTGATGGGCAGTTATCGCCGAACACTTCACGAATCGCACCCAGCTCTTTCACATCACCAACCGGCGTTGATGTGCCGTGGGTGTTGAGGTAATCGATTGGGGTATCGAGACCTTGCATCGCCATCTTCATGCAGCGCACTGCGCCTTCGCCTGAAGGAGCCACCATATCTGCGCCATCTGAGGTTGCGCCGTAGCCAACGATCTCAGCGTAGATGTGTGCACCACGTGCCAGAGCATGTTCCAGCTCTTCAACCACCACCATACCGCCGCCGCCGGCGATGACGAAACCGTCACGGTTGGCATCGTAAGTACGTGAGGCCTTTTCTGGCGTTTCGTTGTACTTGGTCGACAGTGCGCCCATCGCATCGAACTCACAGGCCATTTCCCAGCTCAGCTCTTCGCCGCCGCCAGCAAATACGATGTCCTGTTTACCCAGCTGAATCTGCTCAACCGCGTTACCGATGCAGTGTGCAGACGTGGCACAGGCTGAACTGATGGAGTAGTTCACGCCGTGAATTTTGAATGGGGTTGCCAGGCAAGCAGAAACGCCTGAACCCATCGCTTTGGTCACCACATAAGGACCGACCGCTTTCAGGCCGCGTGGGCTACGCATCGCGTCAGCACCAAACACCTGATAACGCGGAGAACCGCCGCCAGAACCGGCAATCAAACCGACACGTGGATTCTGCTGATACTGCTCTTCAGTCAGGCCAGAATCTTTGATCGCTTCGGCCATGGAAAGGTAAGCATAAATAGAGGCATCACTCATAAAACGCACGATTTTGCGATCGATGAGCCCGTTGGTATCCAGTTTGACGTTGCCCCATACGTGGCTGCGCATACCGGCATCTCTCATCTCTTCAGAGAAAGTAATACCGGAACGGCCTTCACGCAGAGAAGCCAGCACTTCTTGCTGGTTATTACCAATGCTGGAAACAATACCCAGGCCAGTAATCACTGCACGTTTCATTCAATAATCCTCGTTCCACATATTTGGATGACGTGCACTCTAGCGTACAGTTGTAAGCCGAACAAGTCCGATCAGCCATTTCCTTTTGTAAATTTGCGTCATGTGACGTCTATCGCTAAACTCGCGCCACTGCCTGAAATATGAGCCTTTCCCCGTGAAATTAACCCCGGTTGAACACGCCCAAATAAACTGGAATGAACAGGGTACACCTGTGTCCCGAGCGTTCGGCGACGTCTATTTCTCCAACGATAATGGACTGGAAGAAACGCGCTATGTGTTCCTCGCTGGCAACCACATCCCACACCGTTTTGCCGCACATGCGCGCGATTTATTTATTGTCGCCGAGAGCGGTTTTGGGACTGGTCTGAACTTTCTCACCCTGTGGCAAGCCTTCGATCGCTTCCGTAATGAGCAACCCAACGCCACTTTGCAGCGTCTGCACTTTATTAGCTGCGAGAAATTCCCGCTGACGCACGCCGATCTCGCTGCCGCACATGCTCACTGGCCGGAGCTGCAGCCGTGGGCCGAACAGCTGCAACAGCAGTGGCCGCAGGCGTTGCCGGGTTGTCAGCGCCTGCTGTTTAACGGCGGCGAAGTCACGCTGGATCTCTGGCTTGGTGATATTAACGCGCTAATTCACACCTTTGATGACAGTCTTAATCGTCAGGTGGATGCATGGTTCCTTGATGGCTTTGCACCGGCGAAAAATCCGGAGATGTGGACGCCAGAGCTGTTCGCCGCGATGGCGCGCCTCGCCCGTCCAGGCGGCACGCTGGCAACCTTCACCGCGTCGGGGTTTGTGCGTCGCGGGTTGCAGGACGCCGGTTTCAGCATGCAGAAGCGCAAAGGCTTTGCTCACAAGCGTGAAATGCTGGTCGGCGTAATGGAACAGGCTGCTGAATTGCCGCACAGCCAGCCGTGGTATGCGCGCCCGCCGGCCAGCAGCCAGGATGTGGCGCTGATTGGCGGCGGCGTCGCCAGTGCCGTATTGGCGCTGGCGCTGTTGCGACGCGGTTGGCGCGTGACGCTCTATTGCGCGGATGATGCGCCTGCGCTGGGCGCCTCCGGCAATCGTCAGGGCGCGCTCTATCCGCTGCTGAACCAGCACGATCCCGCGCTGGCCACCTTCTTCCCGGCGGCTTTTGGTTTTGCCCGTCGCCTGTACGATCGGCTGCCAGTGGAGTTTGAGCATGACTGGAGCGGTGTGTTGCAGTTGGGCTGGGATAGCAAAAGCGCGGAGAAAATTGCGCAGATGCTCAACATGGCACTGCCGCATGAGATCGCCTACGGCGTTAATAAAGAAGAAGCGCAACAGCTGGCGGGCGTCGAACTCAGCGTTGGCGGAATTTTCTATCCGCAGGGCGGCTGGCTGTCGCCTTCTCAGCTAACCAGCAATTTGCTGGAATACGCGCAATCGCGGGGATTACGCCTTCACTGGTTGCATCGCGTCACGCAGTTAACGCGCGATGAAGATAACTGGACGCTGCACTTTAGCCAGCAGCCGCCGGTGCAGCATTCCCAAGTGGTGTTGGCGAATGGTCACGCGTTGCTGGATCTCGAACAAAGCAAAATGCTGCCAGTGTACGCGGTGGCGGGACAGGTGAGCCACGCGCCGACCAATCCGTCATTAGGCGCGCTGCGCACCGTGCTGTGTTACGACGGCTATCTCACGCCGGTCAGCCCGAACTTCGCCACCCATTGCATCGGCGCTAGCTATCATCGCGGCGAAACCGCGACGGATTTCCGCGCCGACGATCAGCAGGAGAATCGCCAGCGGCTAATCAACTGTTTGCCGGAAAGCCAATGGCCGCAGCAGGTTGATGTGTCAGATAACCAGGCGCGCAACGGCGTGCGCTGTGCCACGCGCGATCATCTGCCGATGAGCGGCAGCGCGCCGGATTATGACGCCACCCTGGCGCAGTATGCCAACTTGCCGGAGCAGCGTGCGCGCGCGACAAACGTGGACGATGCGCCGGTGCATAACGATTTGTTTGTGTTGGGCGCATTAGGTTCGCGTGGCTTGTGCAGCGCACCGCTGGCGGCCGAAGTGCTGGCGGCGCAGATGAGCGGCGAGCCGCAACCGCTGGATGCAGCCACGCTGGCGGCGATGAATCCAAATCGCTACTGGGTACGAAAACTGCTGAAGGGTAAAAAAGCGGGTCGATAATCTGCGGGGCGAGCGATCGCCCCGAGACGTTAAGCGGTTTGACGTGCCTGCAGGAACAAATTGTCCCACATGCCGGTGACCAGCGCCTGATCGCGTGGCGACAGTTCACCGGCAGCAATGGCTTTTTGCAGGCTGTTAGTAACGTGAGTTTGCAGCGCTTCCGGCGTGTGTTCACCGCTCAGCTCAATCTCCGCCACTGCCAGGGTCAGATGACCACGCAGATAGCCGCCCGCAAACAACTCGTCATCGCTGGCGTGATCGACCATATCGTCAATCAGGGCCAGAATTCGGGTTTCAAATTCTACGATCATCTCTTCCTCTCTTCTTATAACCTTCGCGGATTACAGATCTTCCGGCCAGGGGAATTGTGCCGCCGTCAGTGCCGGCGTGCCGTAATAATTCGTCAGTGCATCAATGAAACGGGCCGGTCGCAGCGGAATGCCCTGCTCCAGATACGTCATCACTTGCGCATGAACCTTGCGCTGAAACGCAATGCGATCTGGCTCACAATCGCCTTCGAGATTGTCACAACTGACGTTGAAGGGAAAGCCCGCCGCCACGCAGAACAACCACTCCAGCGCCTGCGGTTTTACCTCAACCGCTTCGAACTGACTTTGCGTTTGCGCATCGCGTCCATCCGGACAATACCAATAACCAAAATCCACCAGCTTGCGGCGCGCTTCACCGGCAATGCACCAGTGGGAAATTTCATGCAGTCCGCTGGCGTAGTAGCCGTGTGCGAACACCACGCGATTCCACGGTGAGGTTTCATCCGCTGGAAGATAAATAGGTTCGTCGTCGCCTTTAATTAGACGGGTCTGAAAATCGTCAACGAAGCAGCCATCAAAGATGGCAATCAGCTGATCGTAATGGTGTGTTGTACTCATAATTTTTAATCTTTAAAAAAACCGGCGCCATTGTCGCATTGGCAGCCGGTCTTGACGAGTGTTGGATTACAGCGTGGCCAGCCAGGCCATCAATTCTGCGCCATGACTGTCCCATAACAATTTGGCGCTCATTACCGCAGAAACGATCACCACCATAGGGCGAATCAGTTTCTGACCGCGGCTCAACACCAGCCTGGCACCGAGACGCGCGCCGATAACGGCGCCGAGCAGCATAATCGCGCCCGTGCCCCACACCACTTTTCCGCCGAACATAAAGAACAGCAGACTGCCAAAATTCGAGGTGAAATTTAGGATTTTGGCGTGGGCGGTGGCTTTCGCCAGATTGAAGCCGCACAGCGTAACGAAAGCCAGCGCATAGAACGAACCAGCGCCAGGACCAAAAAAGCCGTCGTAGAAGCCGACACAGCCGCCGCCCACCAGCGCATAAGGCAAACCGTGCAGACGACGTTCGCGATCGGCTTCACCCAAACGCGGCATCAGCAGGAACCACAAACCGATGCAGATCAACAACAGCGGCAAGATTTGGCGCAGCACGTCGGCTTGCAGATGTTGGATCAGGATAGTGCCGGCCACGGCGCCGAGAAAGGTCATGGCGATATTCAGCCACTGCTCGTTCAGCTTTACCGCGCCGCGACGAATGAAGTAGAGGCTGGCAGAGAACGAACCACCGACCGATTGCAACTTATTGGTGGCTAACGCCTGCGCTGGAGAGAGTCCGGCCGCCAGCAATGACGGCACGGTAAGCAATCCACCACCGCCCGCGATCGAGTCGATAAACGCCGCCAGCACCGCCACGAAAAACAGCACGCCGAGCACCAGCGGGCTGACAACAAACCAATCCATTGAGATACCTACAGAAGATGTTTATCTAACAGCGCCTGACAGGACGGCGGTAGTGGCGGCGGCGTTTTCTTCACGGGCGGCGTGCTGCCTGGTTTTTTCGGCAGGAACCAGCTATCCAGCTCTGCGCCACAGCCATCGCCTGCCGGTTGAGGCGCCTGATCTTCACACTCCAGACTGCCCGCCGGGCAACGCAAACGCACATGCATGTGCGCGCGATGGGCAAACCACGGACGTACCTTATTTAGCCACGCGCGATCGCTACCGGCATCGGCACAAAGCTGCCGTTTAATCGCTGGATTGACGAAGATACGCGTTACTTCGTCGTCTTTCGCTGCCAGTTTAATCAGGCTATCAATTTGTGGTTGCCAGTGACGTGCGATCACCTGCTTATCATCGGCAGAAACCAAATCGAGCGGCTGCGGCTTGAGCAATTGCTGCGCCGTCCAGCGGGTTTTCGGCAGCTGCAGCCAGATATCAACATCCAGACCCGTTTGATGGCTGGCGTGGCCGCTGCTAAAACGGCCGCCCGCCGCCATGCCCATATCGCCAATCAGCACTTGCCCCAGCTGAAGCTGATGAACCTGGGTGCTGAGACGCTGAATAAAGGCGATCAGATCGGGATGGCCGAAGTAGCGGCGCTGATCCTGACGCATCACCTGATAATTGGCTGAGTTAAGCGGCAGCTGCTGCGCACCGACAATACAGCCATTGGCGAAGCCGCCAATCGACTGCGGGCTGCCGGCAATCGGCTGATGAATTTGCTGCCACGGCGTGGCGGCAACGGCGGCCGCACTGCATAACAGCGCGGCACAGGTGATGAGCAGACGGCGCATCATCAGGCTTACCAGCGCGGTACGCTGCTGTTGACGTCACCGTTTTGCGCACGCTGGCGCAGCAGGTGATCCATCAACACAATCGCCATCATCGCTTCGGCAATGGGCACCGCGCGAATACCAACGCAGGGATCGTGACGACCTTTGGTGATCATCTCGACTTCTTCGCCGTCGCGGGTGATGGTGTTGCCCGGCACGGTAATACTGGAGGTCGGTTTCATCGCCAGATTGGCGCTGATAGTTTGGCCGCTACTGATGCCGCCTAAAATGCCGCCCGCGTGGTTGCTCTGGAAACCGTTGGCACGAATCTCATCGCGATGCTGGCTGCCGCGCTGGTTGATCACCGCGAAACCGTCGCCAATTTCCACGCCTTTCACCGCGTTGATGCTCATCAGCGCATGCGCCAAATCCGCATCCAGACGATCAAATACCGGCTCGCCCAAGCCTGGCGGCACGTTTTCGGCCAGCACGGTGACTTTCGCACCGATGGAGTCGCCCTCTTTTTTTAGGCCACGCATCAGTTCATCCAGCGCTTCCAGCTTCGAGGCATCCGGGCAGAAGAACGGGTTCTCTTCCACGATGCTCCAGTCTTTCAGTTCACAAGCCACATCGCCAATCTGCGCCAGATAGCCGCGCACCACAATGCCGTGCTTCATCTGCAAATACTTCTTAGCAATCGCACCGGCCGCCACGCGCATCGCGGTTTCACGCGCCGAAGAGCGTCCGCCGCCACGATAGTCGCGCAGGCCGTATTTCTGCTCGTAGGTATAATCGGCATGGCCAGGACGGAACAGATCTTTGATTGCGCCGTAATCCTGTGAACGCTGGTCAGTATTCTCAATCAGCAGACCGATTGAGGTTCCCGTCGTCACGCCCTCAAACACGCCGGACAAAATTTTCACCTGATCCGGCTCGCGGCGCTGTGTGGTGTAGCGCGACGTGCCAGGACGACGACGATCGAGATCGTGCTGAATGTCGGCTTCCGTCAGCGGAATGCCGGGCGGCACACCGTCAACGATGCAGCCCAGCGCAATACCATGCGACTCGCCAAAAGTGGTTACGCGAAAAACTTGTCCGATGCTGTTTCCGGCCATGCTGGTTCCTTGTTGCGATGTTGCGGGCGAGCGCTCGCCCTCTTATTTAGTCTTTGTAGAATGAGAAGTGATGCTGTGCCGCGACGATTTGCTCGCGCGTCAGCATAAACACGCCGTCACCGCCGTTATCAAACTCCAGCCAGGTAAACGGCACATCTGGGTACTGATCGATCATGTGCACCATGCTGTTACCGACTTCGCAAATCAGCACGCCTTGTTCGGTGAGGTAATCCGGCGCACAAGCCAGAATACGGCGCACCAGTTTCAGGCCGTCGCTGCCCGCTGCCAGACCCAGTTCCGGCTCGTGGCGATATTCGTTCGGCAGATCGTCCATATCTTCCGCATCCACGTAAGGTGGGTTGGTGACGATCAGATCGTATTTCACCGGCGGCAAGTTACGGAACAGATCGGCGCGGATTGGGGTGACGTGGTTCAGCAGGCCGTGCTCTTCGATGTTCTGCTCGGCAACCGCCAGCGCATCGGTGGAGATATCCACCGCATCCACTTCCGCTTCCGGGAAGGCGTAAGCGCAGGCAATGGCGATGCAGCCGCTGCCGGTGCACATATCGAGAATGTGATGAGGTGACTCGCCGATCAAACCGGCAAAACGGTTCTCAATCAGTTCACCAATCGGTGAACGCGGCACTAATACGCGCTCATCAACGTAAAATTCGTGGCCGCAGAACCAGGCTTTGTTGGTGAGATACGCCACCGGAATGCGCTCGTTGACGCGGCGAATCACGCGCTCAACAATGCGATGACGCTCGCTGGCAGTCAGGCGCGCATTGCGCATATCTTCTGGAATATCCAGCGGCAGCCACAGCGTGGGCAGAACCAGTTGGACGGCTTCGTCCCAGGGATTATCCGTGCCGTGGCCGTACCAAATGCCTGCCGCCGAAAAACGGCTGACAGCCCAGCGCAGCATGTCCTGAATGGTGTGCAGTTCATTCACTGCCTCATCGACGAATATCTTGTCCACGTAGCCCTCCGCAGGCCATAAAATCAATCGGCCGATAGTGTGCCACGAAGCCGGGCAGAATTCAGCGCAGCGAGGTGAAAAAGCTGACATTTGTTAACAGTAACGGTTAAGGTATGCCACCGGCTGTTTACCAGCTTTTTCTTAACTTATCACCGAGCCATGAGTAAAAAAACGCCGCTAAGCCAGGACGATCAGCAAATGTTTCGCCAGTTAATGACCGGAACGCGCAAGCTGAAACAGGACACCATCGTGCACAAACCGGTGGTGAAAACGCGCCAACTGCCGTTGAAACGCCTGATATCAGAGCAAGCCGATAACAGTCATTATTTCTCTGACGAGTTTCAGCCGCTGCTGTCCAGCGAAGGTCCGGTACGCTATGTGCGCGCCGATGTGAGCCACTACGAGCTGAAGAAGCTGCGTCGTGGCGATTACACGCCGGAAATTTTTCTCGATCTGCATGGCTTAACGCAGATGCAGGCCAAGCAGGAGCTCGGCGCGCTAATCGCCGCCTGCCGTCGTGAGCATCTGTTCTGCGCCAGCGTCATGACCGGACACGGTAAACATATCCTCAAGCAGCAAACACCGCTGTGGCTGGCACAACATCCGCATGTGATGGCGTTTCATCAGGCACCGAAAATGTTCGGCGGAGACGCCGCGCTGCTGGTGCTGATAGAAGTGGAAGAGTGGCAGCCGCCTGAACTGCCGTGACGTGCCGCGCTACAAAAGGATAGGGCCGCGTTTGCTAGCGGCCCATAGAGATTAGATTGCTTTAGCCAATTTTGACGGGCTGACCTGCCACTCCAGCTTGCCTTCGCAGGCCTCTGCATCAAAGTTCACACAGGCTATCGCAGAGGTCGCGAACATCGGCGGCGCTTCCTGCGGGCAGAGTTCAGAAACCAGATAACCCACCAGCGGCAAGTGTGAAATCACCAGCGCCGATTTAACCCCTTTCTGCGCCAGCACCTGCAAATAGCTGGCTACCATAGCGGGATCGCCGCCTGGCGTCAGTTCCGGCAACACATCCTGCCCTTCCGGCAACTTCAGCGTTTCACGTACCGTTGCCAGCGTTTGCTCGGCGCGCAGATACGGACTCACTAATACCCGATCGATTGCTGGCGTTTTGCTGTTGAGCCAACTCGCCATCGCTCTCGATTCATCACAGCCACAGAGGGTGAGAGGTCGAACTGAATCACTCGCTGCTTCCAGAGCTGCGTCGCCATGACGCATGATAAAAACTTGCATAAAGCACCGCTGTTGTTTGTCGATATCGCCCGGTACCACAGCACCAGACGCTTCATTCTGCGAATGAACGGTGTGTTTTACCCCAATGGCTTCAGTATAGTCAACCGGTTGTTTATTAAATAAGCATATCTCAGAATGGTGCTGCGCTTACCGCTGCGCAGCCCTCTAACTAACCCGCTGAATCTGTGCGCCTATTCACGATTGTGCAGAAGTGTAAAAATTCGTTTGCTGTTCTGACATTGCGATCAGCGCTTCACTTGGCGCAAAACGCTCGCCGTGTTGCTGCATTAATGAGCTTAATGCTTTGACGATATCGCCAATGCCGCGCTGATCCATATAGCGGAACGGACCGCCAAGGAACGGCGGGAAGCCGATGCCAAACACCGCCGCAATATCGCCATCCCGCGCGTTGCGGATCACCGCTTCATCCAAACAGCGTGCCGCTTCGTTCAGCATCATCAATACGCAGCGCTCAGCAATCTGCGCTTCGCTCTGCTTCGCCTGCGGTTTGATGTTCAACAGCGTGTAGATTGACGCATCGGCTTTGCGCTTGCCCGGCCAGCGCGAACGTTGGTAGAGGTAGAACCCTTTGTGGTTCTTACGCCCTTTTCTGCCATCAGCCAGAATGGCGTTCGCGGCGTTGGGTGCGCTGAAGCGAGAACCGTAAGCCTGCTCGAGAATCGGGCTGATTTTGCTGCCGACATCAATGCCCACTTCATCCAGCAGCTGCAGCGGCCCAACCGGAAAACCGAATTTCACTAAAGCGCGATCGATATGCTCGATCGGCTCACCCTCCTGCAAACAGTGCATCGCTTCATTTATATAGGGTGCGAGAATGCGGTTAACGTAAAAGCCGGGACGATCCGCCACCACCACCGCTGTTTTGCCCTGCTGACGCGCCAGCTGCACCGTGTTCGCCAGCGTTTGCGCTGAGGTATTGGCATGCGGAATCACCTCCACCAGCGGCATTTTGTCCACCGGGCTGAAGTAATGCAGGCCGATAATATTTTCCGGTCGCTGCGCATGGGCGGCAATGTCGGCAATCGGTAGCGACGAGGTATTGGAGGCAAATATGGTGTGCGGCTGGCAATGGCTTTCGATTTCGCTGACCATCTGCTGCTTGAGCGCCAGATCCTCAAATACCGCTTCGATCACCAGATCGCGCTGGCTGAATCCTTGATAATCGTTGCCGCCGCTAATGCGCGCCATCTGCTGCTGACGTTCGGCCGCTTTCAGCTGACGCCGCTTCACCTTGTTGCTCAACAAGTCCCAGCTGTATTGCAGTGCATGATTCACACCGACGAGATTGATGTCTTTAATGCGCACCGGCAAACCGGCTTTCAGCGCCGTGACGCTGGCAATGCCGCCGCCCATCAATCCGCCGCCAAGCACGCCAATCTGCTTCAGCGCTTGCGGTTCAACACTGGCCATCGAGTCTTTCTTTAAGGCAGTTGAGGCGAAGAACAGGCTGCGCAGCGCGGCCGATTCTGGCGTCATCGCCAGTTGTCCAAAGGCGCGCGCTTCCGCTTCATGTCCGGCACTGCTGCCCTGCTCCAGACCGATGCGCACCACTTCAAGAATACGGTCAGCCGCAGGATAGTTGCCCTGGGTTTTGCTGTGGGTTTGACGCTGTGCCAGTGAAAACAGCACCTGACGCGCAATCGGTCCTTGCAGTAAACGATCGCGGCGCGAAAGTTCCCGGCGTGCGCCTTTTCCTTTATGTACGCGTGCAATTGCCGTTTCCAGCAGAATCGATTGCGGCACCGCGTCATCCACAATCCCGAGTTTGAGCGCCTGTTTGGCGCGCAGCTGTTTGCCAGTGAGAATCAGCGGCAGCGCCTGCTGCACGCCAATCAGGCGCGGCAAACGTTGCGTACCGCCAGAACCCGGCAGCAAACCGAGCTGTACCTCCGGCAAACCGAGGCGCGTTTTGTCATCCAGCGAACAGATGCGCGCATCGCAGGCCAGCGCCAGTTCGAGGCCGCCGCCAAGGCAGGCACCGTGAATCGCCGCCACCACCGGAAACGGCAGCGCGGCAATCATCGCCATCACATCTTGTCCCTGCTTTGCCAGCGCTTCAGCTTCTTCAGCCGTTTTGCAGCTGGCGATCATGCTGATATCCGCACCGGCAACAAAGTTGTCTGGCTTGCCGGAGATCAACACTAATCCGGCTAAATCCTGATGGCTGCGCGCGTCATCCAGCACCGCTTTGATCTGCGGCACAAACTCGGCCTTCAGCGTGTTCATCTTCTCGCCCGGCACATCGATGGTAATCACACCGACATGGTCGAGGCGCATATGTAAATGAAAGGCGGATTCGCTCATTATTCGGCCTCCAGAACCATTGCTGTGCCCAGGCCGCCCGCCGCACAGGCGGTGACCAATCCTAAACCGCCGCCGCGCCGCCGCAGTTCGTGCAGCGTTTGTGTGATCATGCGCGCGCCGGTGGCAGCAAACGGATGACCATAAGCAATCGATCCGCCGAGCACGTTAAAGCGTTCTTCATTCACTTCGCCTAACGCATGCGGACGATTCAGCACCTCGCGCGCAAAGCGTTCGTCACGGAACATTTTCAGGTTGGCTAAGGTTTGTGCGGCAAAGGCTTCGTGCATATCAATCAGCGTCAGATCGTTGAGCGTGATGCCGGCGCGGTCCAGCGCCAACGGCGAAGCGTACGCCGGACCGAGCAACATGTCCTGCCAGACATCAATCGCCGTAAAGGCGTAGCTGCGCAGATAGCCAAGCGGCTGAATGCCGAGTTCGCGCGCGCGCCCTTCACGCATCAGGATCACCGCTGCGGCGCCATCGGTCAGCGGCGTGCTGTTGGCGGCGGTCACCGAACCGTGGCGACGATCAAATGCCGGGCGCAGTTTGGCATAATCGGCGGCGCTGGCGTTGAAGCGAATATTGTTGTCTTGCTCGATGGGCGCTTTCCACGGCGGCACAAACGCCGGCATCACTTCCTGAGTGAGTACGCCCGATTGCCAGGCGCGCGCCGCATGCTGGTGCGAACGTAGCGCTAACGCATCCTGCTGTTCACGGGTGATGCCGTGGCTTTTCGCCATCTGCTCGGCGGTATCGCCCATGCGTAAGCCAGTGGAATACTCCGCCACCGCCGGTGGCACTGGCAACAAATCGCGCGGACGCAAACGACGCAGGATGCTGAGTTTTTGGCTGAAGCTGCGCGCTTTGTTGAGATCCACCAGCGCACGCGCCAGCGTTTTACTGACGCCAATCGGCAGCACCGAGGATGAATCCGCGCCACCGGCAATGCCGACATCAATGGTGCCCGCCATCAAACTTTCCGTCACGTTTGCCACCGCCTGAAAACTGGTGGCGCAGGCGCGACTGACGCTATACGCATCGGTATGTACGCTTAGTCCGCTGCTCAGAACAATTTCACGCGCAATATTCGGCGCTTCCGGCATCTGCACCACCTGGCCAAACACCAGTTGATCGATAATCTCGACCGGTAATTCACTGCGCGCCACTAGTTCGCTGATCACCATGCGTCCCAACTCCAGCGCGGGAATGCCGTGAAAATCGGTCGCCTGACGGGCAAAAGGGGTGCGTAATCCGTGGGTTATGGCGATACGTTCGCCCTGACGCGTCAGCAGCGGCTGCGCTTTGCTCATTGCAATCACCTGTAATTTTTGACCGGGGCATCATTGCCAAACAGGTCTGACCTGATCATCAGTGTTAACTAAGTGTTGCTAAGTAGCCAATAAGCAGAGGAAAAAAGTGCGAGGGAATACACGAAAATGAGTTAAGGCTGCCGAAGGGGTTTCGGCAGCGACGTGATTAGCGTAGGCCGAGCTGGAAAATCAGGGTTTCCGCCTGGCAGGCAAAGGTGAAGTCGATAGACAGGCGCACAGCGTCGCCTTCATTGGCAAAATCCGCGCGAATATCGCAGGGATCGGATTCCACCTGACGTGCGCGCTCGGTCAAATGCGCCAGCATCGCATCCGCCGCATGACGATCGGCAAACACGCCCGACCAGCTCGCGGTGCAATCGGTATTGTCCATCACGGTTCCCACATCGACACAGCAGCAGGCGGCCGTTTCGTTCGCACTACATTTTTTAATGGCATCAGTCATGGTTTTCTCCTGACGATAAATTCAACACAATCGGATCATTTTCTGCCGCAAAGTGTACGCCTGCTGCGTTTTCATATCCACGATCAACCCGCTAAGTGACGAATATCACACTAAAAATTGATCCAGAACAAAATTGAAAGCTATGTTGAAGGCCAACCGCTAAGATTTTGTTAAGCAGATCTGATTTTATCGATCAAATCAGAAATATTTAAAAAACAATATTGCAACAAATACACAGGTCGGACCTATACTCGTCGCACTGGTCTGATATGTGGTTTTGTCGTCAGTCCCTACAATTCGCCGCTCTTTGTTACGCGACGTAACAACGTTAAATAATAAATCTAGATGAGGTTGTGGTCATGAACCATAAAAACCTGTTTGCAAAGTCAGCTGTGGCAGCTGCAGTAACGCTCGTCTGTTCTCACGTTTACGCCGCGGGCTTTCAACTGAATGAATTCTCAGCAATTGGTTTAGGTCGTGCGTATTCCGGTGAAGGTGCGATGGGTGATACCGCCGCCTCTGCCAGCCGTAACCCGGCAACTATGGCGTTGATGGATCGCCCTTCTTTCTCGATTGGTGCGGTTTACATTGATCCTGAAGTGGATATTAGCGGTCAAAGCCCTTCTGGTCGCAGCCTTGATGCCAAGAATATTGCGCCGAATCAGTGGATCCCTAATCTTCACTATGTGCATCCGATTAACGATCAGTGGTGGATTGGTGCGTCTGCAACCTCAAACTATGGTCTGGCAACCGAATTCAATAATGGCTATACCGCAGGGGGTTATGGCGGCAAAACCGACCTGATGACCGGCAACTTTAATATCAGCACCGCTTATCGACTGAATGAGAATTTCAGCTTTGGTATCGGATTTGATGCGGTTTATGCCAAGGCGAAGATTGAGCGTTATGCTGGTGAATCTGGCGCAGCGCTGGGCATTCCTGCCGATACCCAAATTGCCCATTTAAAGGGTGATGAATGGGGTTACGGCTGGAACGCCGGCATTTTGTATGAAGTGGATAAGAACAACCGCTTCGGTTTCACCTATCGCTCAGAAGTTAAAATCGACTTTGACGGCGATTACAAAAGCAGCCTGCCGGGTTTCGTGAACTCTCTGCCACAGGCACAGCTGTTAGGCCTGCCTTACGGTACCGGCGGCTCAACCATTCCGGGTTCTCTGACACTGAATCTGCCTGAGATGTGGGAATTGTCCGGCTACCATAAAGTCGCACCACAATGGGCGGTTCACTATAGCCTTACGTATACCAGCTGGAGCCAATTTCAGGAGCTGAAAGCCACCGGCAGCAATGGCCAGACGCTGTTTTACAAGGATGAAGGCTTCCACGATGCCTATCGTATCGCGTTAGGTACCTCGTACTTCTATGACGACAACTGGACCTTCCGTACCGGTATCGCCTTTGATGACAGCCCGGTTCCGGCCGATAAGCGTTCTATCTCCATCCCGGATCAGGATCGTCTATGGTTGAGCGCCGGTGCGTCATACGCGTTCAATGAAGATGCTTCCGTCGACTTGGGTATTTCTTACATGCACGGTCAGAAAGTCACCGTGAAAGAAGGCCCGTATACCTTTAACTCTGAAGGTAAAGCCTGGCTGTACGGCGCGAACTTTAACTACAAGTTCTGATGCTTAGCTTGATAAAAAAAGGCGACTTAATGAGTCGCCTTTTTCTTTTACTGCGAATCGATATCTTTCAGATCATCCTGAATCGCACTGGCGTTCGGATTATCTTCCGGCTTCAACTTACCGCCATTGGCGATAAAGTCATGTCGCTGGAAGTAGGCATTACGAATGAAGGCGTACGGATCTTGCTGCTGACGCAAAATGGCGTCCGAATCCAGCAACTGTGCACGGGTTTCAATCCCTTCCAGCGTCCATTTACCCACCGAAATCGGCCAGCTCAGCCAGCTTAATACCGGATAGAGCGTATCGACGAAGTCACCGCCATCTTCACGGATGGTGAAGCTGCCGTAAGCCGGTAGTTCAACATACGGACCGTAACCAACGCCATAGCGTCCCAGCGTGCTACCAAAGCGATGCGGCACTTCACGCGCCAGCTCCGGATTGGCTTTTCCCGCCACGTCAATTAATCCACCCAGTCCTAACACGGTGTTCAGGAAGAAACGGGTGAAGTGGATACCTGCCTGGCGCGGCTCACCCACCAGAATGGCGTTGACCATGCTGGCAGGTTCTTCAACGTTAGCTAATACATTACTTATGCCGCTACGTGCCGGCACCGGCACATAATCGCGCCAGGCTACCGCCACCGGGCGCAGAACATACGGATCCAGCACGTTGTAGTTGAAGTTAAACATCGTGCGGTTAAAGCCTTCCAACGGATCGCTGCGCTGTGCAGGTTCCGTATTGTCAGCCGGTTTTGAGCTGGCACAACCTACCAGCAGTAAGCTGGCTAACGCCAGACCGGTCAGGCGGTTATTCATTCTTCTCTCCCTGTGCGGATCAGTAAGGTATCGCTTCAGGGCTGCTGTTGATTAATTTCCACAGCCAGTTGCTGATGACCATTCCAGGGGGTAACCGCGCTTAATCCAAACCAGTCGCCAGACTGCGGATTGGCACTGCCGTCGCGCGAAATACGCACCCTGACTTGCACCTGATGCTGCGCCGAAAGTAGGCGATCCGGCATCATGGCATTGCTGTCATCCAGCGTGAGCGATAACGGGAAGTGGCTGAGCGGTAAACGCTTCACAGCCACAGGCACCGGTGAAACACCGTCAGACACAGAAATATACAACACACCGCCTTGCGGTAACATTTTTTCTGCCTGCGGCGTCAAACTCACCGTCAATGCCAGATTGCTATTTTGCTGTCCCGCGTCAGTTTTCGCTTGTTCAATGCTGCGCTCGATCATGGTGATGCGGCGATCGCCTGCCGGTAACAGTTTCAGCATCACCTGCCATGCACCAATCGCCTCGTTGTACTGCTGCTGTTCAAAGGCGTTAAACGCCAGCAGACTCAGCGTGCGCACATCGCTGTGATCGCGTTTGAGCAGCTCTTTCAGCAATACGTTGGCCTGACGATTATCCTGCGGATCGCTGGAGCGCGTCAGCACTTCGGCGTAATCCTGCTGCAGTTCGATATTGTCTGGCGCCAGCTGCAGAGCATGTTCAAATGCCTGGCTGGCATCGGTGGCGTTATTCAGCACCATGCCAAGGCGGCCCAGCATCGCCCAATCGTTGAGGTTTGAAGAGTCATTTTGCAGCGAACTGCGCAGACCCAGCTGCAGACGCGCCAGCTCTTCCATAGTCAGCGGCTGCGCTTGGGGATCCATCACGCGCGCACGTAAGGCAGGATACTCTTGTTGCACGCTAACAAACGCGGTTTGCTGCGCCAGTCCGCCGATTTTCAGATACATGCCAACCGACACCACCAACAGCACCATCACGCCTGGCAGCAATACCCAGCGGCTGCTGTGATGAATGGTGGCAGCATCTTGTTGCGGCACATCGGTTAACAGCGTTTGTTGCAGCTCGCGCACCATTTCCGGGCGCTCAGCCACCACGCCCTCTTCTTCATCACGCTCCAGCTCGCGCAGGCGCTGCTGATAGAAATCGGTGTTGAGACGATCGCGATCGCCACTGCTGGCCTCGCGCTGACGCCAGCCGGCACGCAGAAACAGCGCGAGAGCTGCCAGCAGTAAAATAATCAGGGTAATCCAGAATCCAGTCATTACGGCTTCCCGTCACGCTTAAGTAACGCCGCAAGGCGCTGTTGTTCATTTTCGTCGAGTTCGCTACGCGCTCTGCCGCGGCGATTGCGCAAAATAATGATCAGCGCGCCCAGCACCACAAACAGCGCTGGACCCACCCACAAAATCAGCGTGGAGGGCGTTACCGGCGGCTCATAGGTGACGAAATTACCGTAACGCGCCACCATGTAATCAATGATCTGCTGGCGGCTTTCGCCCTGCTTCATCAACTCGTAGACTTTGAGACGCATATCCGACGCGATCATCGCATTGGAATCGGCAATGCTGTTGTTCTGGCATTTCGGGCAACGCAGCGATGCGGTGAGATCGCGGTATTGCTCTTCCTGCTGCACCGAATCGAACTGATACGTATCAATCGCCGCCCACAGGCTGGTGCTGAGCAGAATGCCCGCTAACAATAGAAGCAGCCGTTTCATACGCCCGCCTCCTTGTTGTATTTGTCCCACAGCGGTTTCACTTCTTCGAGCCAGACGCGATCGTTCATGTCGCCTGCGTGGCGATAACGAATGATCCCTTTGCCGTCGATCAGGAAGGTTTCCGGTGCGCCGTAAACGCCGAGATCGAGACCGAGCATCCCGTTGCCGTCATACAAGCTGAGCGCATAAGGATTGCCCAGCGTGTTCAGCCAGGTCACCGCTTTGGTGCGATCGTCTTTATAATTGAGGCCAACCACGCGAATGCCTTTTTCCGCCAGCGTGTTGAGGTATTGATGCTCCGCGCGGCAGGTTGGGCACCAGGTCGCCCAGACGTTGAGCAGAATCGGTTTGCCGTCGGTCAGCACCTGCTGATCGTAGATTTTGCCGGGTTGATCGAGCGCTTCCAGTTTGAATACGGGTACCGGCTTGCCGATCAACGCTGATTCGAGACGCGTTGGATCATCGCCGTTGGCGTTGCGCGACAGCTGCCACAACAGTGCCGCAGCCAGCAGCAGGAATAGAACCAATGGGATAAACAGAATTTTTTTGTTCATGCCAGCTCCTCGCGCTCTTCTTTTTTGCGTGAGCGATAGCGCGGATCGAACAGGCAGAACAAGCCGCCCACCGCCATAAACACGCCGCCGTACCAGATCCAGCGTACAAACGGTTTGTAGTAAATCCGCACCGCCCATGAACCGTCATCCAGCTCTTCACCCAGCGCCGCATAGAGATCGCGGGTGAAACCGCCGCTGATCGCCGCTTCGGTCATCATGGTGCGCGCGGCTGCATAGAAGCGTTTTTCCGCCTGCATCACCGCTTCCAGCTTACCGTTGCGCGTCACTTCAATCACCGCCACGCCGCCGCTGTAGTTCGGCCCTTGCAGGTTGCGCACGCCGTGGAAGGTAAAGTGATAATTGTGGATATCAACGGTATCGCCCGCCTTCATGCGCACATCACGCTCAACGCTGTATTGGGTGCTAAAGGCGATACCCACCACGGTCACCGCCACGCCCAAATGCCCCAGCACCATACCCCAATGGCTGCGCGACAGATGACGCAAACCTTTGATGAAGGCGTGACGATGGGTGGCGCGCTCGTGCAGTTCCATCAACGTCAGCATGATCACCCAGATCGACATCAGTAGGCCGATAACCGTCATCGCCTCAATGCGATCCTGCAGCAGCCACGGCAGCGCGATGGAAAGAATCAGCGTGACGACCATACCGACGCCGAGGCGCTTCCACAGCTTCTGCGGTTGGTCTTTACGCCAGCGCACCAGCGGACCGATACCCAACATCAGCGCGAACGGTGCCATCAGCCAGGTAAACATGGTGTTGAAGAACGGCTCACCCACCGAGATGCTGCCAAGACCGAGCTGTTTATGCACCAGCGGCAACAGCGTACCGAGTAACACCACCAGCATCGCGGCGATCAGCAGCACGTTGTTACCCAGCAGGAAGGATTCGCGTGACCAGGCTTCACTCTGCACACGGCTGCGCACCTGACCGCCTTTCAACGCGTACAGCAGCAGCGAGCTGCCAATCACAATCACCAGGAAGGCGAGAATAAACATGCCGCGCGCCGGATCGGAGGCGAACGAGTGCACGGAAACCAGCACGCCGGAACGCACGAGGAAAGTACCCAGCAGGCTTAACGAGAATGCGGTGATCGCCAGTAATACCGTCCACGATTTGAAGCTACCACGTTTTTCCGTTACCGCCAGCGAGTGCATCAGCGCGGTACCAGCCAGCCACGGCATAAAGGAGGCGTTTTCGACCGGATCCCAGAACCACCAGCCGCCCCAGCCGAGTTCGTAATAAGCCCACGCTGAACCGAGCACGATGCCGATAGTCAGGAACACCCACGCGGCGGTGGTCCACGGACGTGACCAGCGCGCCCATGCGGTATCCAGACGTCCGGCCATCAGCGAAGCAATGGCAAACGCAAAGGCCACCGAGAAACCAACGTAACCCATGTACAGCAGCGGCGGATGGAAGATCAGACCGATATCCTGCAGCATCGGGTTGAGATCGCGCCCGTCAATCGGGAAATTTGGCAAGGTGCGGGTAAACGGGTTCGAGGTCAGAATGATAAACAGCAGGAAGCCGAGGTTAATCATGCCCATCACCGCCAGCACGCGCGCCAGCGCATCCTGCGGCATACCACGACTGAAGATCGCCACCGCCAGCGTCCAGGTGCTGAGCAGCAACACCCACAGCAGCAGTGAACCTTCGTGCGCGCCCCAGGTTGCGGCAATACGATAGTAAACCGGCAACAAGGTGTTGGAGTTGGTGGCGACATAGCCAACGGTGAAATCATTCACCACAAAGGCGTGAACCAACACGGCAAAGGAGGCGGCTACGCAGATGAACATGCCCCAGGTTAACGGGCGCGCCATCGCCATCAAACGCGCATCCTGACGCGCCGCGCCCCACAGCGGATAGACACTCAACAGTAGCGCTAAACCCAGCGCCAGACACAGCAGAAAGCTACCAATTTCCGGCATCATGATTGCGCACCTGACTGCTGATAGGCTGCCGCAGGTCCTGTGTGATTCTTCTTCATCGCATCTTCGATTTCAGGTGGCGTATATTTTTCATCGTGTTTCGCCAGCACTTCTTTGGCGTTCACCAGATTGCCCTCTTCGAGCACGCCTTGCGCCACCACGCCCTGCCCTTCACGGAACAGGTCCGGCAGAATGCCTTCGTAGGTAACACTGACCACGCCGTTGGCGTCATACAGTTTGAAAGAGACCGCGAGAGTTTTCGGATCGCGCTTGACGCTGCCCGGCATCACCATGCCGCCAATGCGCAAACGCTGGCCCGGTTCAGGCTTCTGATGATCTTCGCCCTTGCCATTGATGATTTCACTCGGGGTATAAAACAGGTCGATGTTGGAACGCAGCGCGTACATCACCAGCGCGGTCGCCAGGCCAAGCCCGATCAACACCGCGATCGCCACGTACAGGCGATTACGACGACGGATATTCACACGGATTCTCCCGCTGCTTCATCGGCAGCTTTTTTCGATTTAGCCGCGCGAATGCGGCGCTCCCTGGACTGACGCTGGCGAATTTCTGCCAGCAAACGGCGGCGGAACAGCACGGTGTGCAGCACCAGACCGAATAATGGGATCAACGTGAGGATAACGGCGAGCCAGACGTAAAAGGCATAGCCGCCCATGGCGAAGAAATCGCTCCACGATGCAAAGGCTGGCGTCATGATTTGCTTCCTCGCTGCGCCACATCAATCGCCCACGGACGATGACGTTCGGTAAACAGAATCAGATTGCGCAAGCGCATTAAGGTCAAAGCACCAAACACCAGCAGATAGCCGAGAATGGACCAGCGCAGCGGTGTGCGCATGCTGGGATCGATGGCCTGCTGCAGAATACCGGATGAGCCCTGATGCAGCGTGTTCCACCACTGTACCGAGAAGTGAATGATCGGCAGATTAACCACGCCAACCAGAATCAAAATGCCAGCAGCGCGCCCGGCGGTGCGACGGTCTTCAAAGGAGTGATAGAGCGCGATTACGCCCATATAGAGAAACAGCAGCACCAGCTCGGATGTCAGTCGGGCATCCCAGATCCACCAGGTTCCCCACATCGGTTTACCCCAGGCGGAACCGGTAATCAGCGCGATAAAAGTAAACACCGCGCCAATTGGCGCCATCGCCGCCGAGACCAGATCGGCCATCTTCATCTGCCACACCAGGCCGATGAACGCCGCAATAGCCATTGACGCATACACGCCCATCGACCACATCGCTGCAGGCACGTGAATGTACATAATCCGGAAGCTGTTGCCCTGCTGATAATCTGCCGGTGCAAAGCCGAAGCCCCAGATCCAGCCGAGTAACAGCGTGCCAACACCCAGCACCGAGAACCACGGAATTAAGCGACCGCATAGCTGGTAAAGCCGCTCAGGCTTTGCCCACTGGTGTAACCATTTCCACATTTTGCATAGCTCACAATAAAGAGAATTCAGGTTTCGGCCGCTCTGAGGCGACACGAATTAATGCAGACTGATACGCAAAGCTGCTGCTGTCGCAAACGGCGACAGCGTTGCGCTGACGGCCAGCATCGCGCCGAGAATCGCCAGATAACCCCCGATCGGCAATCCCATTCCGGCGGCATCAATCGCCGCGCTGGCGAATATCAGAACCGGTATCGACAACGGCAATACCAGCAGACTTAGTAATACGCCGCCGCGCCGCAGCCCAACGGTTAACCCGGTCCCAATCGCGCCGAGAAAGCTTAGCGTTGGCGTGCCAAGTAGCAGCGTTAACGCCATCGCGCGCCAGCCGGCAAAATCCAGCGACAGCAACAATGCCGCCAGCGGCGACAGTAAAATCAGTGGCAGCCCGGTAATCAGCCAGTGTGCAATCACTTTGCCCAGCACCGTAACCGGCAGCGGTGTTGGCAGCAGAAGTAGTTGCTCGAGCGAACCATCAAGAAAATCGTCACGAAACAGTCGTTCCAGCGCCAGCAATGAGGCCAGTAATGCGGCAACCCACGCCACGCCCGGCGCAATGCGCGCCAGCTGCTGCGGCTCCGGTCCGATACCTAATGGAAACAGCGTGATAACAATCAGGAAAAACCACAGTGGATTGATCACTTCCGCGCCGCTGCGAAAGGCGATTTTTAATTCGCGCTGAATGACCCGACCTAACATCAAGCCCACTCCGAAGTAAGACGAATTTTACGCACGCGCGCGCTGTTATCGGGCAGATCCTGATGCGTAGTCAGAATCACCGCTCCGCCGTTATCGGCATGGGTGGCGAATCGCGCCATTAATTTTTCCACACCGCCTTTATCGATGGCGGTCAAAGGCTCATCGAGGATCCATATCGACGCCGGGCTGAGCCACAGGCGGGCTAATGCCACACGCCGCTGCTGTCCGGCGGAGAGTTGCGCCACTGGCACCTCTTCAAAACCCAGCAGATCGACCTGCTCAAGCGCATCAAAAATCGCGTCTTCATTGCTGCTGCCGTGCCAGAAATGCAGGTTCTCCAGCGGTGAGAGTACCGATTTCACGCCGGGGTGATGGCCGAGATAGAGCAGATTTTGTTGCCATATTTCGCGCTGCTGACGAATCGACTGTGACTGCCACATCACGGCGCCCTCTTCCGCCCGGCTTAATCCCGCCAACAGGCGCAGCAGCGAGGTTTTCCCGGCTCCGTTTGGCCCTTCAATTTGCACAATGTCACCCGGTTGCACACGGAAGCTCAACCCATGAAACAAGGTTCGCTCATCACGAACGCATGAGAGATTAATGACTTCGAGCATAGAAGGGAGAATCACGGCAATGAATGAGGCGGCGATAATACCACATTGAATCTGTGGGCCGAAGTCTGTGAGCTGGCTCCCACTTACCCCAAATGGGGTATTCGTGCGCATCAGATCAAGAAATTGCTCAAAAAACCAACTCAGTTAAAATTTCGTTACTCTTAAATTGAATCTTCGTAACAAAATGACCTTGCCAAAACCAGCTACGCTTATTGCGCAATGGCATTATCACCCGAGGGAAACATGAAACAATCACCATCGATTTCAAACAGTGACAACGATGTAGAGAGTGATGAGAAGGAACAAGGCAAGGAGATTGAAGTGGATGAAGATGCCCTGCCCTCGCAGGCGGCGGCAATTCATGAGGAAATACGTCAGGACGGTGAAAAAGAGCTCGAGCGCGATGGTATGGCGCTGCTTTGGTCGGCGGTAGCGGCCGGATTGTCAATGAGCGCTTCGCTGATGGCGAAAGGCATTTTCCAGGTCCACCTCAAAGGCGTGCCCGGCGCTTTTTTACTCGAAAATCTGGGTTATACCTTTGGCTTTGTCATTGTCATTATGGCGCGCCAGCAATTGTTCACCGAGAACACCGTTACCGCCGTTTTGCCGGTAATGCACAAACCGACCGGCAGCAACTTTGCGCTGCTGTTGCGTCTCTGGTGCGTGGTGCTGCTCGGCAATCTGATGGGTACCGCGTTGGGCGCGCTCGCTTTTAATCATATGCCGATCTTCGACGATGCGACGCGTCAGGCGTTTACCGCCATCAGTGAAAAAGTGATGGTCAATTCCCCCAGCGAAATGTTCGCTAATGCGGTGATCTCCGGCTGGATTATCGCCACCATGGTGTGGATGTTCCCGTATGCGGGCGCGGCGAAAATTGTGGTGATCGTGATGATGACCTGGCTGGTGGCGTTAGGGGATTTAGCGCATATCGTGGTCGGTTCGGTCGAGGTGCTGTATCTGGTGTTTGCGGGCACGCTGCCATGGTACGAATTCTTCTGGCCATTTGCTCTGCCAACGCTGCTTGGCAACATCACGGGCGGTACGCTGATATTTGCCTTGATTAGCCATGCGCAGATTCGTAACGATATGAGTGAAGCGGCGAAAGCCAAAGCACGTGCGGAACAGAAGCGGAAAGAGAAGCAAAAACAGGCGTAAGCCTGGTCTTAAATTGCTGATAGATTGAGCAAACAACCGCTGCATAGTTAAAATCAGGTTCGCGGTGCGCTATACTGCGCGCCCGGCGTCTCCTTAGTTAAATGGATATAACGAGCCCCTCCTAAGGGCTAGTTGCAGGTTCGATTCCTGCAGGGGACACCAGATTCTCATCGTTTCCCGCTTAAAACAGCCATCTCGCCAGAGCAAGTGTCAGTCCCGCGGTACTCATTATTCCCGCTACAATCCATTTCGTTTGCTGGTTTATCGCCTGATGAAGATCACTTTTAGTGGCGTAATTCGATTTGATCACTGCAATATCTGTTTTCATTAGCGCCATATCGGTTTTGATATCGTCGATATCCGCTTCCAGCTTTGAAACGCGCTTTTTCATGTTCACTCCTTGGTCATTAATTCCCTCAGAACAGCCAACGAGCCAGTGCCAGCGTCATGCCCGCAGTGCTCAGCATCCCCGCGACAATCCATTTTGTCTGTTTACTTAATTCCTGATGAATTCTTCCAATATCCTGATGCACTTTGCCAATCTCCTGATAAAGATCGCTCTTGGTGACGTAATTCGACTTGATCACCGCAATGTCTGTCTTCATGACAGCCATATCGGTTTTGATATCGTCGATATCCGCTTCCAGCTTTGATACGCGCTTTTCCATGTTCACTTCTTAATCATTCACTTAAAACAACCAGCGAGCCAGCCCCAGCGTCATACCTGCAGTGCTCATCATGCCCGCCACGATCCATTTCGTCTGTTTGCTGATCTCCTGGTGAATTTTGCCGATCTCCTGATGAAATTCACTTTTGGTGACGTAATTCGATTTGATTACCGCAATGTCCATTTTCACCTGGGCCATATCGGTTTTAAGACCATCAATATCCGCTTCCAGCTTTGACACGCGCTTTTCCATAATTACGGCCTCTCGTAACTTGTCATTGTAATCAATGTGATAGCTTAATTTTCCTGCAAAGCATCCTACTCCAAAATCCATGGAAAAAATGCCTTACAGAGTGTGAGAAGGCCTAACTGAGAGATGTGTTCAGAAAAAAACAGGGGTTATTGCAGCCGATTACATCGGTTTAAGAGTGAGATCGTAATCAGGCCTGATCGTGTCGCCATGCCGACGGCGTCACGCCATGCAGTTGACGAAAGCGGTTACTGAAGTGGCTTGAGGAGTGAAAACCGCAGCGCAGCGCGATTTCTGTTAGCGGTAAACGGCTGAATTTCAGCAGCTGTAACGCAGCATCCATGCGGCGGCGCATCACATATTGGTGCGGTGCCTCGCCAACGCTGCTACGGAACATGCGTGCAAAATGGTATTCGCTCAGCGCCGCTTCGGCGGCAAGCTGCGCCAGCGTTAATGGCTGATCAAGCTGCGCATCAATATATGCCATCACTCGCCGCAACACGGCGGGGGCCAATCCACCACGCACCTGCGGCGCTTGCCATTGCACATCGCTGTAGCGTTGCAACAAATGCGTCATCAGCAACGTTGATGCGCTGCTGAGCATCAATTGATTCGCCGGCTGCTGCCAATCGGTGCTCAGCAAGAAGTGGCGATAAAGTTGGGTGATACGATCGTCCGCCGCGAAGATCTTTTCATGCAGATTGAGCTGCGACGGACTGCGGTCCCAGATCTGTTCGCCCAGATGGCGCAGATGTTCATCGGTGCAGTAGAGATGCACAAACGATAAATCGGCACGAATATCCCACACCGATTCCACTCCGCTGGGCATCAGGCAAAAGCGATCCGGCCCGCCGCCGTTGCGCCAGCCGTGCTGGGTTTTATGCCAGGTTTCATAACCGTCGGCGGTATACAGGCTCAGCGTGTGATGATCGCTAAGATTGGTGACACGGTCGCCGCTGTTAAACCAGGCCGCCAGCTTAATGCCGCTCGACAACTGCACGCTGTCGCGCAGCTGCGCTTTGTGGCGCTGGAGCATGTTGAAGGTCTGGTAATCAGCCATGGTTGATATCACTCGCAGTTCATGAGCGCCCAGTGTACGGATCTCCGCAGACAGAAAACAGGTCACAGCCGGACGCAAAAGTAAAAAGCGCAAGATTTTGCAATTGCCGCGCAAAAACGTGCAAGCCGCGCGTTGCTTTTCACGCCACACTGCGGGCCAGATTGTGTCGGAGAGTGCGTTATGAATGTGATGTTATACCTTGCCGTGGTGATGATTTGGGGAACTACCTGGATTGCCATTTTCCTGCAACAGGAAGCAGGCGATACGCCGGTTTTGGTGGCGGTATTTTGGCGTTTCTTACTGGCGTCGCTGGTGATGCTGGCGGTCCTCAAACTGCTGCGTCGGCTGCGAACGCTGGATAAGCGCGATCATCTGTTTTGTCTGCTGCAGGGTTGCTGCGTGTTTGGCTTCAACTTTGTCTGCTTCTATCATGCTGCCGCGTGGATCAGCAGTGGACTGGAGTCGGTGATCTTCTCGATGGCCGTGCTGTATAACGCGCTCAACAGCTGGATTTTTTTCCGTCAGCGCCCATCATTTCGCCTGCTGCCAGCGGCGGTGCTTGGCCTGGGCGGCATTGTTGCCCTGTTCTGGAATGATATTCAGGCGGCGCATCCCGCTCCGCAATTGCTGTGGGGCGTAGGCCTCAGCGCGCTTGGCACGCTGGGCTTCTCCTTCGGCAATATGATTTCGCTGCGCCATCAGCGTCGTCAGCTCGATATTCTGACCACCAATAGCTACGCGATGCTGTATGGCGCTTTGGTGATGGCCGCACTGGCGTTAGTGAATGGCGATTCACTGGCACCCGCGCTAAATATGCAGTGGTTGGGTGCGATGAGTTATCTGGCAATATTGGGTTCGGTATTGGGATTTGGTGCCTACTTCACCCTAGTTGGTCGCATTGGTGCCAGTCAGGCCGCCTATAGCACCTTGCTGTTCCCGCTGGTGGCTCTGACGCTCTCCACGCTTTATGAAGGTTATCACTGGCATAGCAATGCAATTGTCGGATTGGTGATGATATTGGCGGGGAATATGGTGATGTTTGTGCGCTGGCCGACGCTGGGTCGATTACGTACCGCATAAATAACGAGAGCGGGCATTGCGCCCGCTCTTTTGTTCCTCTAACGCCAGCCCTGAACGCCGATATTGAGCTGGTGAGGTTTAGTTATGGCTTTTCTGGCAATCCAGTAAAGCAGGACGCGTTCATCATCTTTGTCGCGGTCGGCCATTGCCAGTAATTTCAGCGACAACGTGGATTTGTTCACTGGTTGATGCTCATCGCTTAACTCGATCACCGCCTGACCGATAATGCAGCAAACCTCATCCTCATTAGACGCGGATTCATATGTTCGGTCTTTCATATTTCCTCCTCTTGAATGAATTTTAAGCCTGGCAAACATCCGCGACTTTGCAGGCATTATGGCGCGATCGATACAAATGCTTACACATGGTTACCCGTAGCAACCGCTACGCTTTAAATGACATCACTTACTGTCATCACAATGTCATTCATACCCGTTTAGCTGCATTTCATTCCACCGTCGGGTGCATTCACGCCACGGTTTCCCCCGCACGCGCGAGAGCAACTTATTATCTCCACAGATTCCGCTTTCTCGAGTGAGAGATAAAAATGACAACAGCAACCCCCGCGAATTACCAACGTACCCGCACGTTGACCCTTATCGGCACCATTATCACGCAGTTCGCTTTGGGCTCGGTTTATACCTGGAGCCTGTTTAACGGCCCGCTGGCGAATAAGCTGGATGCGCCCATCAGTGAAGTGGCGTTCTCGTTCGGTTTGCTCAGTCTTGGCCTGGCGATCGCTTCTTCACTTGCCGGAAAACTGCAGGAACGCTTTGGCGTGCGCAACGTTACCCTCGGCGCGGGCATTTTGATGGCTGTCGGTTTCTGGCTGACCGCGCATGCCGATAATCTGATGATGCTCTACCTCAGCGCCGGGATATTGGTGGGACTGGCCGATGGTGCCGGATATCTGATGACGCTCTCTAACTGCGTGAAGTGGTTTCCGGAGCGCAAAGGGCTCATTTCGGCCTGTTCAATTGGTGCGTATGGGTTGGGCAGCCTTGGCTTCAAATTCATCTGCGGTGCACTGCTGAGCGCACAAGGTCTGGAGAATACCTTTATGATCTGGGGCGTGCTGGCGATGAGCATGATTATTGTCGGCGCGTTGCTGATGCGTGATGCGCCGATGCAGAAGAGCAGCGGCAATACGCAGCTGGAAGCGAAAGATTACACGCTGGCGCAATCGGTACGTTTACCACAGTACTGGATGCTGGCGCTAATGTTCCTAACCGCATGCATGAGCGGCCTGTACGTGATTGGCGTGGCGAAAGATATCGGTGAAGGCATGGTGCATCTTAGCGCGCAGACGGCAGCGAATGCGGTTACGGTGATTGCGATTGCCAACCTCAGCGGTCGCCTGATTCTCGGCGTGCTGTCGGATAAAATGGCACGCATCCGTGTGATTACGCTGGCGCAAATTGTCTCGCTGGTGGGCATGAGCATTCTGCTGTTCACCCATATGAACGAATCGACCTTCTTCCTCTCCTTAGCCTGCGTGGCCTTCAGTTTCGGTGGCACCATCACCGTTTTCCCGTCGCTGGTCAGCGATTTCTTTGGTCTGAACAACCTGACGAAGAACTATGGATTGATTTACCTTGGCTTCGGTATCGGCAGCGTGCTGGGTTCACTGGTGGCTTCCGCCTTTGGTGGCTTCACCGTTACTTTCAGCCTGATTATGACCTTGCTGGTGATTTCGCTGGTGTTGTCGCTGAGTATCCGTCTGCCAAATCGCCAAAACGTGGTAGAACCTTTACTGCATAATTAAGTTCGCTGGGATGCCGTATCAATTTGCGGCATCCCATTCCTCCACAATTGATCCACAATAAAGCGTTAATTGAGAACCACTATTATTAACCCTTGCCTTTCGGAGTAATCTCGTTATTATTAGCAGGCATTCAGCTTATTCCGATTGGTTTATTTTACCCCGCGACTTTTTTAGCATTTAATTGACACACTCCGTAATACATTCAGCAATAACTCTACATTTCCTGCATCTTCACTCCACTATTCCCCTGTAATCTGGCGTCATTGGAACAGAGGAGGACTCTCCATGAAGAAAGTTATTAAGGTTGCATCGGTTGTAGCCATTATGACGATGTTGAGTGGCTGTATTATCGATCATCATCGTGGAGGCGGCGGCCCAGGTTGGGGCCATCATGGTGGCGGCGGCTGGCATCATGGGCACGGCGGTTATGGACACCGCAGATAGTTGGGCAAAGAACATACACAGCAAATAATAAGAAAATAAAAAGGGCGGGAAATTATCCCGCCCTATTTTTTTAGCTTTTTACCGCGTAATTACATTGATACCAGGCTTTCTTTAATCCGGGCAAATGGCTATTTTGCGACGGCAGTGATTCCACCTTATCAAATCCACGCTGACTGCAATAATTCGCAAGGTCGATCTCCATTGCGTCTTTATTCAGCGTGTGCGGATCGTAACGATACTGCACGGTATTTGAGCTGGTATCTTCATCGACACGCTCAAATCCTCCTGGTTTGCTGACGCTACAACCGGCCAGCATAAAAAGCGCCAATGCGCTAATAAGCATTTTTTTCATTAGGGTTTCCTCTAAAGCGTCGCAGTCTAAAATGCAACGCCGCGCTTATCTATAGGAATTAAGCGCGAAATGTTCGGGATTATTGAAGCTTTCGCCAATCAAATCGATAAAACCAAACGGTTTCTCTTATCAACTCAGTGGTGCGATTATGTACCCAGACAAAACGAAGTCTGCACCACACCAGGTGAGTTAATAATAAACATACTGATAGTGACCTTCATGCCCGCGCTGAGCGGGCTTTTTTTTGCCCGCTAACCGGTAAGGCTGACCATCTTACGTAAAAGATTGGCCGCTTGTTTGTCAGGCAATGCGAGAATGCCGCTGTAGAGATCAATCGACATCGCACACATCGCACCGCGATCGACCGCGGTATCCGCTGGCATGTTCAGCTGTTGCAGCCTATCGCCCCACTTGCCATAGAGTTTTTCCACCACGCTTTGCAGATCGCGCTGCGCCGCAGCCTGATCCAGCGGCTGTTCATTGCCGGTGCTTTGCTGTAGCAGCGTTTCGAGCGCCTGCGCATCGCGCTGATTTAATTCCGGTGACAGCACCTGTTGCAAATTGACGCCGCCATTCACCTGCGGATAGAGGAAACGGAAGCAGCGCTGCGGTTCCTGCTGCTGCAGTGCCTGCATCTCCTCGACCGAGACGCGGATGTAGTCAATGATCGCCGCATCGCTGGCACGCGTCAGACGCTGATTGACCAAATCCATCAACCAGCCGCGCATATCTCCCAGCGCCTGATCAGCGGGAACGCCTTCCAGTCGTTTATGCAGCAGTTCGCGATTGAGCAACTGCCACAATGCCGGTTCCTGAATTTTTAGCAGACGATAACCGGGCGCGAGGCTGAGTTGGGTTGCCACCTCTTCCACCAGCGCCTGACGCTCCTGACGCGGGTGCAGCCAGCTGAACCACAGCAGATTCGCCAGAATCAGCGGCAAGATAAACAACAGTACGCCTTGCCACAGTCTCAGCGAAGTGGTGCGCACCAGCAGAATAATAATGATCGCCAGCAGCGCGAACGCCGCTAGCGTAATCGGAAAAAGCGAGAGCATCGAGCGGGGTTAATCCTTACGTACATCAATTAAAACGGGGCAATTGGCGCGCTCAATCACTGCGGCGCTGACCGACCCTTTCAGCAGACGATTAAACGGTGACAAATGGCGACGCCCCATGATGATCATGCTGGCCTGCAAAAGTGTGGATTGCGCCACAATGGTTTCCGCCGCTTCACCGGCCAGAATCAATCCCTTCGCCGCCACGCCCGCGCGCAGCAGCGGCGCCAGCGCGTGACGCACCACCATTTCGGCGGTGTTCTGCTCATCTTTCGCCGCCACAAAATCATCCGGATCTTCACCGGCGTCAATCTCAATCGGTTGATTACAGGAGGAGTAAGCGGGATCCACGCAGCACAGCACCGTGACCTGCGCCTGATGCGCCAGCGCCTGTTCAATGGTCAACGCAATCACTTTTTCCGCCACCGGAGAGTTATCGATGGCCATCAGCAAGGTTTTCATCAGTTGGTTATCCTTCCACAGCGGTCATTTTGCCAATTTCACGAATCAAGGCGTCTTTACACTTGATGATTTGCTCACGATAGTGCGCTTCCTGCTTATGAAAACGCGCCGTCGGCACCAGCAATGAGATAGAGAAGCGGCCAAACAGCGTATCAATGGCAACCGCCATGGTCGAAATGCCCTCCAGCGTCTCGCCGCGATCGATCGCTAATCCGCTGGCGCGCACTTCGGCAATCAGCTCCAGCAATTGCGGCAGGGTTTTCACCGTCATCTCGGTTAACTCTTTATAGGCTTCGCCCACCATCACGCGCACATCTTCATCGCTCTCCAGCGCCAGCAACGCGCGGCCGCCCGATGTGCTGTAAAGCGGCAGATTCAGACCCATGCGCGGCACCACACGCAGTTCGCGCGAGGCCACCACATAATGCACGATCGCCAATTGCGTGCCGCTGGCCCGCGCCAGCGATACCGTTTCATTGATTTCGGCAGAGAGTTGTTCGAGGAACGGACGCACGATTTCCACCACGTCGCTGTGCACGCTGGAGATCAGCTTGAGCAACGCCGGACCGAGACGTAAACCGCCGGCACCGCTGCTGCGCACCAGCTGTGCGCTGTCCAGCGCGCCAATAATGCGCTGCACCGTCGAGCGAGGCAGATCAACCACCTGCGCAATTTCACCCAAACTCATGCCGCCGGGATGTTCACCCAGCGCATTCAGAATTTTTGCCGCACGCGCGATGACCTGAATGCCACCCGCTTTTTCATCCTCACGGCTTGAGGGAAGTTCAACCATGATGCGTTCCTTTTTGGCCTGCCCTACTTTAACGCGAATGATCGCACTTTTACACCCTGTATCACATTGCAATACAGCATATCGATATGTAAGATGCCATCTGTATCACATCGCAATACACTGCATCAACAATATAACGAGAAACCTGCTATGAACGCCCAGCCCATTGCGGCTCCGGCACCCCATCCTTTTACTCTGCGCCTGGCGCTGGGATTGGTTGGCGTGCTGATTGCCGCGCTCACATCGGGATTAAACGATCGCGTCACCGATATCGCGTTAGCCGATATCCGCGCCGCCATCGGCATCAGTTACGATCAAGGCAGCTGGATTATCTCCGCTTATCAGGCTGCTGAAGTGGCGGCAATGATGATTGCGCCCTGGTTCGCCGTCACCTTTTCGCTGCGTCGCTTTGCGCTCACCGTTTCCGCCGGATTTATGCTGAGCGGCCTGCTGCTACCGCTGATGCCCAATGCCACGCTATTTATCGCCTTGCGCGTGGTGCAGGGATTATTTGGCGGTGCGCTGCCGCCGATGCTGATGACCGTTGCGCTGCGCTTCCTGCCGCCACCGATCAAATTATACGGTTTAGCGGGTTATGCGTTGACCGCCACCTTCGGCCCGAATATGGCCGCTTCTCTGGCGGCGTTCTGGACCGATGACGTCAGCTGGCTGTTTGTCTTCTGGCAGGTGGTGCCGGCCATGCTGATTGCCATGCTTCTGATTAGCTGGGGTATACCGCAGGATCCGCTGCGCCTCGAGCGTTTCAAACAGATCGATCTGTTCGGCATGCTGACCGGCTGCTCCGGTATCGCGCTGCTGATCCTGGCGCTGACGCAAGGCGAGCGGCTCGACTGGCTCGAATCGCCGGTATTCAGCGGCCTATTATTCAGCGCGCTGGCGTTGCTGACTGTGTTCTTTATTAATGAATGGTTTCACCCGCTGCCGCTGTTCAAATTACAGATGCTGGGGCGGCGCAATCTCGCACACGGCTTGCTGGTGCTGGCGGGCGTGCTGATTTTGTCGCTGTCGGGTTCAGCGCTGCCGTCGGCCTATCTGGCGCAGGTGCAAGGCTTCCGCACGCTGCAGTTTGCACCGCTGGCGTTGACCATCGGCTTGCCGCAACTGCTGATCGCGCCTTTTGTTGCCGCGCTACTGAATATTCGCTGGGTGGATTGTCGCTGGATGTTGACGGCGGGCGTGGCGTTGTTGGTGACGTCCTGCCTGATGGGCATGCACATTACCACTGATTGGGCGCGGCAGAATTTCTGGCTGATACAGATTCTGCAGGCGTTCGGTCAGCCGATGGTGATTTTGCCAGTACTGATGAGCGCCACCAGCGTGGTCGCGCCGCCGGAAGGCCCGTTCGCCTCGGCGATGTTCAACACCGTGCGCGGTTTCTCCAGCATCGCCGCCAGCACGCTGGTGGAGTGGTTTATCAGTCACCGTGAAAAATTCCACTCCAACGTGCTGGTCGATAGCGCCGCCAGCCGTGCGTGGCTGATGACCGCACCGAACAGCGCGCAATCCAGCAGCAGCTTGCCGTTGCTGCCGGATGGCAGCGCTAGCAGCGCGGAAAACCTCAGCGGCTTCGCCACCTTGCTGAAGCAGCAGGCGATGGTGCTGAGCCTGAGTGATTGCTACCAGATGCTGATTGCCTTCGCCGCCCTGCTTTTACTGTTAACCGCCTGGCTGCCGAAACGCGTGTGGCCACCACAAACACTGATTCAACCTGTTACGACGACGTCGAGATAATTGATATGCAAGCTTTTGCTCTGAAAAGAACGGTGCTGTTGAGCGCCCTATTACTGGTGTTATTGGCGATGGCCTTTTTTGTCTGGTCATCGATGACCGGCAACGATCATCGCACCACCGATGCCTATGTGAATGCCGATTACACGCTGGTTGCACCGAAAGTTTCCGGCTACATCGCCAGCGTCAACGTGCAAGACAACCAGCGCGTAAAGGCCGGCGAACTGCTGGCCACGCTCGACGATCGTGATTACCGCGTGGCGTTAGAAACCGCACAGGCCAATTTGCAGGTCAGCGAGGCGAAGCGTTTGAGTAGCCAGGCGCAGCTGGAACAGCAGCAATCCACTATCGACCAGGCGAAAGCCACGTTAGCGGCAAGCCAGGCGTCAGCGCAGTACGCCGGACAGAGCGCCGCGCGTTACAACCAGCTGTATAAAAGTGGCACCATCGCCGCAGACGATCAGCAAAAAGCCAACTCAACGCAGCGATCCGCCTCGGCTACCGTCCGCCAGAGCGAAGCGGCGCTGGCTTCCGCCGTCAAGCAGGTTGGCGTGCTACAAGCCGCGGTGCGTCAGGCCGCTGCCGATGTCGCTGCCGCGCAGGCCAGCGTCGATCAGGCGCAACTCAATCTTTCCTATACACGGATTGTAGCGCCGGTGGATGGCATGGTCGGTCAGCGCTCAGTGCGCCTCGGCGCTTACGTTAGCGCAGGCACGCGTTTGCTGGCGGTGGTGCCGCTGCAGCAAACCTATATCACCGCTAATTATCTGGAAACGCAGCTGGCGGATGTGCAGCAAGGGCAGAAAGTGAGCGTGAAGGTGGATGCCTTGCCAGGCAAGGTATTTAGCGGTCACGTCGACAGCATTGCTCCGGCGACGGGCGCGACCTTTTCCGCCATTTCGCCGGACAACGCCACCGGCAATTACACCAAAGTGGTACAGCGTTTACCGGTGAAAATTGTGCTCGATGAGAACCAGCCGGATCTGGCAAAACTGCGCGTGGGAATGTCGGCGATACCGGAGATTGAGACCCGCTGAAAATGTGAGCGATATCTCAGAAACGGCCTATTTATTTTTGGGACAAATCCGCGTAAATTAGCCCTCGATCCTGTTTCGGGCTTGCCTGGAGCGACCTGAGAAGAAAGCGTGTAGCGATGATGAACTCCACCTTTCTCTTATTCTGTTCGGGTTACGCGGGTTTGGGATCGCCCGCCGGGTAGCCGCTCAGAGGAGTTGTTTTTGTGAGATACGCTTTGATGGGAATTTCTTTCTTCCTGTTGCTTTGGGTCGGTACCTTTGTACTGATGCTGTAGAGCCGCCAGGCGGGGCGACGCTGAGTCGCCCCACTTAATGGTTATTCCTCTTCTTCTTCCAGCGCTTTCACCGTTCCCGGCAAAATGCCATCGGCACGGAACATCGATTTAATCCCCCGTACCGCCTGACGAATACGATCGCTGTTTTCAATCAGCGCGAAACGCACGTGGGTATCACCGTAATCACCGAAACCGATGCCCGGCGAGACGCACACTTTGGCTTCCTGCATCAGTAATTTGGCGAACTCCAGTGAGCCAAGATGCGCGTAGTGATCGGGAATTTTCGCCCAGACGTACATCGACGCCTTCGGCAAATCGACCATCCAGCCCGCTTCGTGCAGGCCTTTCACCAGCACATCACGGCGGCGTTTGTACTGTTCAGCGATATCGCGCACACACTGTTGATCGCCTTCCAGCGCCGCTATCGCCGCCACCTGCAACGGTGTGAAGGTGCCGTAATCGTGATAACTCTTGATACGCGCCAGCGCAGAAACCAGCTCTTTGTTACCGACCATAAAGCCGATACGCCAGCCCGCCATGTTGTAGCTTTTCGACAGGGTAAAGAATTCCACCGCCACATCGCGCGCGCCCGGCACCTGCATAATCGATGGCGCTTTCCAGCCATCGTAGGTGATGTCGGCATAGGCGAGATCGTGGATCACCAGCACATTGTACTGCTTCGCCAGCGCGATGACGCGTTCGAAGAAATCGAGTTCAACGCATTGCGCCGTAGGATTCGACGGGAAGCCAAGAATCATCATTTTCGGTTTGGGATAGCTTTCGCGAATCGCCCGTTCCAGCTCGTTGAAGAAATCAACACCCGCCACCAGCGGAACAGAACGCACCTGCGCACCGGCAATCACCGCGCCGTAAATGTGAATCGGATAGCTGGGATTCGGCACCAGCACGGTGTCGCCGTGATCGAGCGTGGCCAGCATCAAGTGCGCCAAACCCTCTTTGGAACCGATGGTGACAATCGCTTCCGATTCCGGATCGATTTCCACCTGATAACGCTCTGCGTACCAGCGCGAAATCGCGCGACGCAAACGGGGAATGCCTTTCGAGGTTGAGTAACCGTGCGTGTCTTCGCGCTGCGCCACCTGGCAAAGTTTTTCAACGATGTGCGGCGGCGTGGGGCCATCCGGATTGCCCATCGAGAAATCGATGATGTCTTCTCCGCGCCGACGCGCAGCCATCTTCAATTCAGCGGTGATGTTAAAAACATACGGGGGAAGGCGTTCAATACGCGAGAAACGACGGGGTGTGCTGTTATCAGCCATGATGTCCTCTGGTTTACGTAAGCGCCCGGACCGTCCGAGCGACGTGGGTCACTGTGGTGACCGCACCCAGAACATAACGCGCTGATAACAATATTGTCGAGAGCGGAATAAAATAATTTTAATTATTTGGATTCAGGCGGCCAAACACCCAATCGCTTACCCATTGGCCGTTTAGCAGATAATTATCCCGTAACGTGCCCTCAAGGGCGAAACCATTCTTCTCCAGAATACGGCGCGACGGCCAATTCCCCTCAATCACCATCGCTTTCAGCTTATGAAATTCTGCCTGCAGTAAAAACTGGCACAGCGCGTCGAGCGCTTCACTGCCATAACCCAAGCCGGTAAAGGCTGCGCGTAGCATGTAACCCACTTCGGCCTGACGATAAGGATGCCATTCGGCGCTACAGCCAAACAGGCCAATCGGCTCACCACTTTCCCGGATACGCGCCACCAAACACAGCATATGAAAACTGCTCGCCTGCCACGGTGCCAGACGCTCGTTAAAGCGTTGACGGATATCGTTTTCATCCGGAATTTCACTGACCCACGTCATGGTGGCGGCGTCCTGGTGTACCGCTTTGAAAATCTGCCAGTCTTCTGGCTGAAGTCGGCTGAGGGATAAACGTGGAGTGAGTAATTGCATGGTTGAGCTCCCATTTTTTTATACGGCAACATAGCAAACCGGCGTATTCACAACCAGCGTGCGGCGCACGCTTTCGCTAATCCTCTTTTTGTTAGTCAGGTATTCCTCTTTTCGGGAGGTCGCCATGAATGGCGACCCTACACAGGCGGAGTACGATTGCCATTTATGGCGACCTGGCATGTTAAAAATTGATCTCGACTACGAGAAAGGTCTGCAGATTGCCGTGGCGCTGGCGGAACGTGATCACATTTTTTATCATAGCCTCCCGTTTCTTGCCTGAGAGATGCCCTTGCCTTCCCACTTCGACATGCTGCTGGCGGTTTTTGACCGCGCGGCGCTGATGCTGATTTGCCTGTTCTTTCTCACTCGCACGCGGGTGTTCCGTCAGCTGCTGCAAAAAGATGAGCATTCGGTACGCGAAAAAGTGGTGGTGACGGCCATATTCTCGCTGTTTGCGCTATTCAGCACCTGGTCGGGCATTAACGTCGACGGTTCGCTGCTCAATGTGCGTGTCATTGCGGTGATGTCCGGCGGCATTCTGTTCGGTCCCTGGGTGGGCATCGCCACCGGTGTGATTGCCGGTTTGCATCGCTATCTGATTGATATGGATGGCGTCACGGCGGTGCCTTGCCTGATCACCAGCATCATTGCCGGCATCGCCTCAGGCGTGATTAATCGCCGGGTAAGTAAAGAGCAGCGCTGGCGCGCCGGTATTCTCGGCGGCATGTTGTGCGAAAGCCTGACCATGCTGCTGATTGTATTGTGGGCCAAGCCGATGACGCTGGGCCTGGCAATTGTGTCTGAGATTGCGCTGCCAATGATTTTGGGCGCATCAAGTATCGGTTTAATCGTGCTGCTGGTACAGAGCGTTGAAGGTGAGAAAGAGGCGATTGCGGCGCGTCAGGCCAAGCTGGCGCTGGAAATCGCCAACAAAACGCTGCCGCTGTTTCGTCAGGTTGATAGCCAGTCGCTGCACAAAGTGTGCGATATCATCCGCAGCGACATTCACGCCGATGCGGTCGCCATCACCAATAACAAACAGATTCTCGCTTACGTCGGTTATGGCGAGCAGAACTATCACAACGGCGATGATGCCATCAGCCCAACCACTGCGCAGGCGATCGCCAGCGGCAAAATCATCATCAAGAACAACGATGAGGCGCATCGCACCAAAGATATTCACTCGATGTTGGTTATTCCCCTTTGGGAAAAAGGGGAAGTGACCGGCACGCTAAAAATCTATTATCGCCGTGCGCATCGCATTACCGGTTCGCTGAAAGAGATGGCGATTGGGCTGTCGCAAATCATCTCCACCCAGCTGGAAGTGTCGCGGGCTGAGCAGTTGCGTGAAATGGCGAACAAGGCTGAATTACGCGCGCTGCAGAGTAAAATTAACCCGCATTTCCTGTTTAACGCGCTGAATGCTATTTCCTCATCGATTCGCCTTAATCCAGACACCGCGCGCCAGTTGGTGATCAACCTGTCGCGTTATCTGCGCTACAACCTCGAACTCAACGATGACGAGCTTATCGATATCAAGAAAGAGTTGTGGCAGGTGAAGGACTACATCGCGATCGAGCAGGCGCGTTTCGGCGACAAGCTGTCGATGATTTATGACGTGGATGAAGATCTGCACTTCACGCTGCCCAGCCTGCTGATTCAACCGCTGGTGGAGAATGCCATTGTGCACGGTATTCAGCCTTGTCGCGGCAAAGGCGTGGTAACGCTGAGCGTGAAAGATTTGGGCGATCGGGTACGCGTCGCAGTGCGTGATACCGGCGACGGCATCAGCGAGGATGTGATGAGCCGCGTGGCGCGTAATGAGATGCCCGGCAACAAGATTGGTCTGCTGAATGTGCATCATCGCGTAAAATTGCTGTCTGGTCAGGGGTTGGTTATCACCCGCCATCATCCGGGCACTGAAATCGCCTTTACGCTTAGCAAGAATGGTCAGTCGCTACCTGCGCCGCTGCGCCCTACCACGGAAACCACCACGTGAAAGCCATCATCGTTGAAGACGAGTTTCTCGCCCAGCAAGAGTTAAGCTGGATGATTCAGCAACACAGCCAAATCAGCGTTGAGGCCTGCTTTGATGATGGGCTTGAGGTGCTGAAATATCTGCAGAATCATCGGGTGGATGTGATTTTCCTCGACATCAACATTCCGTCGCTAGATGGCATGCTGCTGGCGCAAAACATCAATCAGTTTGCCCATAAGCCGTTGATTGTGTTTATCACCGCGTGGAAAGAGCATGCGGTTGACGCGTTTGAACTGGACGCCTTTGACTACATTCTCAAGCCGTATCACGAGTCGCGCATCATGACAATGCTGCAGAAACTGGAAGCCAGCGCCCAGCAGCAGTCGCAACCGCAAAACGCGGCGGCCAGCTCGCCACAAACCGTCAATCTGGTGAAAGACGAACGCATCATCGTCACCGACATCAACGAGATCTATTACGTTGAGGCGCACGAGAAGCTGACGTTTGTTTATACGCGGCGCGAAGCCTATGTGATGTCGATGGTGATCAGTGAATTCTGCAGCCGTTTGCCGGAACAGCAATTCTTCCGCTGCCATCGATCTTACTGCGTCAATCTGAGCAAGATTCGTGAAATCGAGCCGTGGTTTAACAATACCTATTTGGTTAAGTTGCGTGATTTGGATGCGCAGGTGCCGGTGAGTCGCAGCAAGGTGAAAGCCTTTCGGCAGTTGATGAGGTTATAAGGCGAACGGCGGATGCCGCTCGCCTGCGTGCTTACAGTTCGCGGCCCAGCACCTGACGCAGGTGCGCACCGGCGCCCAGCAAGCCCGGCTGATCGTGAGTGATCATATACACCGGAATATCAACCAGGTAATCGCGGAAGCGACCTTTATCTTCAAACGCCGCGCGGAAACCGGACGCTTTAAAGAAGTCGAGGAAGCGCGGCACAATACCGCCGGCGATATAGACGCCGCCGAAGGTGCCCAGATTCAACGCCAGGTTGCCGCCGAAACGACCCATAATCACGCAGAACAGCGACAGTGCGCGACGGCAATCGATGCAGCTGTCTTGCAACGCGCGCTCGGTAACATCTTTTGGCTTGAGGTTTTCTGGCTCACGCTCATCAGACTTCACGATGGCGCGATACAGATTGACCAAACCGGCACCGGACAGTACGCGTTCAGCCGAAACGTGGCCAATCTCCGCGCGCAGCACTTCGAGAATGTCACCCTCTTCTTCGCTATTTGGCGCAAAGTCAACGTGGCCGCCCTCGCCCGGCAAGCTGATCCAGCGTTTATCCACGTGCACCAAATGGCTGACGCCGAGGCCGGTGCCCGCACCGTAAATCGCGATGGGCTTGCCTTCAACGGGCGCTTTGCCGCCAAACTGAATCACTTCCTTTTCGCTCAGCATCGGAATCGCCATCGAAACGGCGGTGAAATCATTGATGATTTCCAGGCTTTCCAGCGCCAGATGCTCTTTCATCACTTTGGTGGAGAACGCCCAATCGTGGTTGGTCATCTCTACCCAATCGCCGGTGATCGGACAGGCAATGGCGATACAAGCGTGCTTAATATCCTGTTTTTGCTCATCAAGATAGTGACGAATCACCGCTTCAAGATTGTCGTAGTCTGATGTTGAGAAGGTTTGGGCTTGCGAGATAGCACCGTTTTCTACCTCACACAATGCGAGACGGGCATTGGTACCGCCCACATCGCCGACCAGGGCGTATGTTGTCATTCTTCTGCTGCTCCGCTTGGGTCATAAACAATTGCAGGACACTATAAAAGCCTGCCAATAAAACAACAACGCCCACCTGCACGATGGGCGTAATCCATTTAAAGATGCTGCACAGCCTACCGATCGCCTGCCCGACTTCCCAGCGGCAACTTTCCGAAATTTAGCCACTATTACGCTGATGCAGTGCGGCGGTGACCTTACGCAGCAGCGGCGGCAAATCCTGTTTGTCCATCACCACTTCCACCAGCGACAGACGCCGATTCCGCATTAATTGCGCCATCACCGCGTCCAGCTGCACCGTTTCGCTGACGCGCCAGCTCTGCGCCGCGCACTCTTGACTCAGCGCCTGCGGCAGCGCGGTCCAGTTCCATTGCGCGATATCATTGTAACGTTGCTCAGCACCGTGAATCGCGCGCTCAACCGTGTAGCCATCATTGTTAATCAGGAAAATGATCGGCTGCTGGCCGTCGCGAAGCATCGAACCCAACTCCTGAATCGTCAGCTGCGCGGAGCCATCGCCAATGATCAGGATGACCCGGCGATCCGGCTGCGCGGTTTGCGCACCAAAGGTGGCGGGTAAAGTATAGCCAATCGATCCCCACAGCGGTTGCACCAGCAATTGCGCATCCTGCGGTAACCGCAGCGCCGCAGCGCCAAAGGCTGCGGTGCCTTGATCGGCGAGGATAATATCACCCGGCTGCAGGAAGCGCTGCATTGCCTGCCAGAATGCCTGCTGACTGATTACCGCCGCAGCAATTTGCTCACTTTCTTCGCACTCAGGCGCATCCGCCAGCCGCCAGTGCGCGCAGTGACGCTGATAAATGGGCGTCAGCGCCGCCAGCGCCTGCTGCATGCTTAACGGCGCAAACACCTCGCCAGCGACCGTGGCCTGAAACGGCTGCAGATCGATCACGCGCTCGGCAGGCAGATTTTGCGTGAAGCCGGCGGTTAAGGTATCGGTAAACCGCACGCCGACGCACAGCGTGACGTCGGTATCTTCGATGGCCTGGCGCACCGCATCGCTGCTGCCTTGCGCGGCGTAAGTGCCGACGTAACCCGGCTGCTGCTCGTTGAGCACGCCTTTGCCCATCAATAAGGTGGCGGCAGGAATCGCGCGCAGCTGGCGCAACGCCTCAAGCTGCGGCTGCAACTGCCAGCGTGCGGCAAGGAAATCCGCCAACAGCGCCACGCGCTGCGCCGGTGCCAGCAAGCGCTCTGCCGCATCAGCAAAGGCTGCGGCAACCTGCTGATGTCTGTCTGCCGCTATAATTTTTTCCTCTGGCAGCGAAATCTCAGCCGCCGCCACATCCACCGCCAGCAATAAATAGCCGGGACGATGTTGCGTTAGCGCCTCGCTGATAACGCGATCGATCTCCGCCACCGCGTTCTCCGCCGTCAGCACCGCAGAGGCCACACTGACTTCCTGCGCCATCCGCAGGAAGTGACCAAAATCGCCATCACCCAGCGAATGGTGTACGCAATCGCCCTGCTGCTGCGCCTGACTCGCGGGCGCGCCAACGATATGAATCACCGGTACATATTCGGCATAGCTGCCGGCGATGCCGTTAATCGCGCTAAGCTCGCCGACGCCAAACGTGGTCAGCAGTGCCGCCGCGCCGTTGCAGCGCCCATAGCCATCTGCCGCATAGGCCGCATTCAATTCATTGGCGCAGCCAACCCAGGCAATTTCGGGATGCGCAATTACACTGTCGAGGAATTGCAGGTTGTAATCGCCCGGCACGCCGAACAGATGTCGGATGCCGCTTTGCTGTAATCGGTGCAGTAAATAATCGCCAACGTTGGGGGTTTTCATCGACAGCTCCTTGTTAAGGGGATAATCAGGAGTATTAGCGATGTGGCTGAATTGGCGAGATATTCACCATCGTGTGATGCTGATTTGTGGCAAGCATTCGTTACGACGATAGATAATTCTGTAAGTTGCGATCTTCGGCGCTTTTCGCCTTAGTGTAAACGCATACACTGCTATGCTGATGTCACTTTCTCCCCTACTGAGACAGGAACGCTGCATGAGTGCTTTTCCCCATCCCGAACGTTATCAACAGATGCAATACCGTCGCAGTGGCCGTAGCGGCTTGAAGTTACCGGCGATTTCGCTGGGTTTGTGGCATAACTTTGGCGACAGTACACGCGTTGATAACAGCCGTGAACTGCTGCGCCACGCCTTTGATCGCGGCATCACCCATTTCGATCTCGCCAATAATTACGGCCCACCGCCGGGATCGGCTGAATCTAACTTTGGTCGCATTCTGCGCGAGGATTTTCAGGGGCTGCGCGATGAGCTGGTGATCTCAACCAAAGCCGGTTACACCATGTGGGACGGCCCATACGGCGATTGGGGTTCACGTAAGTATCTGATTTCCAGCCTCGATCAAAGCCTGAAGCGCATGGGACTTGAGTACGTTGATATCTTCTATCACCATCGTCCCGATCCCGAAACGCCGCTGGAAGAGACCATGCGCGCGCTGGATCAGGTGGTACGTCAGGGCAAAGCGCTTTATGCCGCTATCTCTAACTATCCGGCAGACAAAGCCGCCGAAGCGATTGCGATTCTGCGCGACCTCGGCACGCCATGCCTAATCCACCAGCCGCGTTATTCAATGTTTGAACGTACGCCAGAGCAGGGTTTGCTGGATGTGCTGGGCGATAACGGCGTCGGCTGTATCGCCTTCTCGCCGCTGGCGGGTGGCGTGTTAACCGACCGCTATTTGCAGGGCATTCCGCAAGATTCGCGCATCGCCAGCGGCAGTAAGTTCCTGAATGAAAACCAGTTAACGCAAGAAAAGATGGAAAAAGTGCGCCAGCTGCAGGCGATTGCCCAACAGCGCGGCCAGAAACTGGCGCAGATGGCGCTAGGCTGGGTGTTGCGCGATGCGCGTGTTACTTCGGTGCTGATTGGCGCCAGCAAAACTGCGCAAATTGATGATGCGGTTGAGATGTTGAGCCAGCCGGTGCTGAGCCAGGACGAGATCGACACCATCCACAATATCTTAGTGTAAACGTTTACCCGCCCGGCATGTGTCGGGCATTTTCCGCAGCAGAAAATTCTCATTTCAGATTTCCCTTAGCGTTTTCAGACTGATTCTCAAGGCTTACCTGGTCCGATGTGGCAAACTAGCGCAACGGTGGCAGTGATAAGCTACTGAAAAGGAGAAGTTATGAAACGTGCCATTTTGTTTGCCGCCTTGCTGGCAACTTTATCCCCGTTGGCTATCAGCACAGCACAAGCCGACAGCGCCACCATCAATTTGGGTCCGGGCGTTACGCTGCATCTCGGCGATCGCGATCGTCACGGTAATTACTGGGACGGCGGTCGCTGGCGTGAACCGCGCTGGTGGAACGATCGTTATCGTTACGATGACCATCGCTGGTGGCGTCATGAAGAGTGGAAGCGCCATCGCGCCTATGAACGTGAGCGCGAACGTCGCTGGCATGAACGTGAACGTCGTGACCATTGGCGTCACGATCATCGCCATGATGATCGTCGTGATCACCGCGATCACCATCATCACTAAACAAAAAATCCCGCTAATAAGCGGGATTTTTCTTTTGTAGCGCTGTTACCAACCAAGCGCTTCGCCGACCAGCAAGTAGAGATTGAGGGCGATGACCAGCACCACAATCAGCCGTCCAGCATTCTGCATCAGGCGCGAGTTCACCATCTCATCACCCATCAATTCGCGGTTGCCGGTGAAGGACAACAGCGGAATCAGCGCCAGCGCAATACCGAAACTCAGCAACACCTGGCTCATTACCAGAATGCGCGTGGGATCCCAGCCCGCCCAGATGACAATAAATGAGGGCAACATGGTGATAGTGCGGCGGAACCACAGCGGAATGTGGAAACGAATAAAGCCCTGCATCACCACTTGTCCCGCCAGCGTGCCGACCACGGTTGAAGAGAGACCGGCAGCCACCAAACTCAAACCAAACACAATCGCCGCCGCTTCGCCCAACAACGGTTGCAGCGTTAAGTAAGCCTGATCGAGATCGACGATGCTAGAGTGGCCGCTAAAGTGAAATGCCGCAGCAGCGGTTGCCATCATCGCCAGATTCACAAAGCCAGCGATAGTCATGGCAATCGCCACATCCAGTTTGGTTGAGCTGTAGCGTTGCGCCTTGCTGCCTTTATTACCGTGCTGCGTCAGCGCCGAGTGCAGATAAATGACGTGCGGCATAATGGTGGCACCTAACACGCCAGCGGCGAGGAAGACCGCGTCCGACGTCGGCAACGATGGCAGCGCCATGCCAACCACCAGCTCACTGACTTTCGGCTGGGAGAAAAACAGCTCCACGATATACGCCGCCGCCACAAACAGCAGCAGGCCGCCAATCACCAGTTCCAGTGGCTTTTGGCCGCGACTTTGCAGCATCAGAATCAGGTAAGTTGCGATACCGGTTAACACCGCGCCCTGCAGCAGCGAAATGCCGAGTAACAGCTTGAAGCCGAGCGCCGCGCCGATAAATTCAGCGAGATCGGTGGCCATGGCGATGATTTCCGCCTGCACCCAATAGAACCACACCGCCGGACGCGGAAAGCGATCGCGGATGTGTTCTGCAAGATTTTTGCCGGTGGCAATGCCGAGCTTGGCGGACATCAGCTGGATCAGCATCGCCATGACGTTGGCCCACACCACCACCCACAGCAGCTTATAGCCGTAGGCGGCGCCGGCCTGAATGTTGGTCGCGAAGTTGCCGGGATCGATATAGCCAATCGCCGCGATAAAAGCGGGGCCCAGCAACGCGAGTTTGATCTTTCTGGCTCCGCGAGCGGCGCGCTCAGCGGTGCGGCTTTCTAGCATAGTTTTACCCTGTCTTAACGCTTGTTGACCCGACCAGATTAAGGGTCATTCAAGGCAGATGAAATTTGGTTATAGTTATTGTATTAATAGATGGTGCTATGAAGTATAGCCATTGCTATACATTGCGGTAAAGCCAGTTCTTGCCAAAAATACGTGCAACGCAAATGACTCTACTCTTGGGTTATTTTATAGACAATGTTTTTGTGGATATTTCTTGTGATGGATTTGTAACGGGGTTGTGAGCGGTCAGACTTATCTGAGAAAAATCGCGATAGCGAATACTTATAATGTGGTTTTGATCTCGTTTTTAAGTAACGCGTTACATAGAATACGCAACAAAATACAACCCTCCTCAAATTTGGAGCCGACATGTCCCATGTTTTGCATTTTATTTTAGCACTAGTGGTGGTAGCGGTGCTGGCCTTGCTGGTCAGCAACGATCGTAAAAGCATCCGTCTTCGTTTTATCGTACAGCTTCTGGTGATCGAATTGTTGTTGGCGTGGTTCTTCCTGAACTCCTCCATCGGTCTCGGCTTCGTGCAGGGCTTCGCTGGGTTCTTTGATCATCTGCTCAAATATGCCGCCGAAGGCACCAACTTCGTGTTTGGCAATATGAGTGAAAAAGGTCTCGCCTTCTTCTTCCTCAACGTGCTTTGCCCAATCATCTTTATCTCTGCGTTGATTGGTATTTTGCAGCACTTCCGCATCTTACCTTGGGTGATTCGCGGTATTGGTACCGTACTGTCAAAAGTAAACGGTATGGGCAAACTGGAATCTTTCAACGCCGTAAGCTCTCTGATTTTGGGACAGTCAGAAAACTTTATCGCCTATAAAGATATCCTCGGCAAAATGTCACAGCGCCGCATGTACACCATGGCAGCGACCGCCATGTCGACGGTTTCCATGTCAATTGTCGGCGCCTACATGACCATGCTGCAGCCAAAATATGTAGTGGCCGCGCTGGTATTGAACATGTTTAGCACCTTTATCGTGCTGTCGCTGATTAACCCGTACCGCGTCGATAGTGAAGAAGATCTGCAATTGCAGGATCTGCATAAAGGCCAGAGCTTCTTCGAAATGCTGGGCGAATACATCCTCGCCGGTTTTAAAGTAGCGATGATCGTCGCTGCGATGCTGATTGGTTTTATCGCCTTAATCACCGGTCTGAACGCGCTGTTCGATCTGATTTTCGGCATCAGCTTCCAGGGCGTGCTGGGTTATGTGTTCTATCCATTTGCGTGGGTGATGGGCGTTCCTTCACACGAAGCGCTGCAAGTGGGCAGCATCATGGCAACCAAACTGGTTTCCAACGAATTCGTGGCGATGATGGATCTGCAGAACATCGCTGGTCAGCTGTCACCGCACTCGGAAGGCATTCTCTCGGTGTTCCTCGTCTCCTTTGCTAACTTCTCTTCTATCGGGATTGTGGCGGGCGCGATTAAAGGTCTGCACGAAGAGCAAGGTAACGTGGTTTCACGCTTTGGTCTGAAACTGCTGTACGGTTCAACGCTGGTGAGCGTCCTGTCAGCCGCTATCGCTGGCCTGGTGTTGGCCTTCTGATCAAAGGGGCGAGCTACGGCTCGCCCTTCTCTTCTTATTTATTTCAATCGGTTCTATCCCGCCTCGCCCCGGCTTTTCCCCCGCCATCACCCGCTTCACCGTGAAACGCAAAACCTTTGCACAATATTGAATTTCCGTTCATACCGCCTGCGCCCGTAGTTTTTCTCCATGACGTCACTTCAGGAGAACCGCATGAGCATTCAATTCCTTGGCATGATTGGCCACCGCCTCGCCTCCGAGATTATCCCGGCTAGCGGCCCGCTGTTCGATAAAGAGTACATTGCACGTTTTGCGCGTGCGCATGAAGACGCTGGTTTTGATCGCATTCTGGTGGGCTATTGGTCGGATCAGCCGGATGGCTTTCTGGTGACCGCGCACGCGGCGGCGCACACCTCAACGCTGAAATTTTTGCTGGCGCATCGCCCCGGCTTTGTCTCGCCGACATTAGCGGCGCGCAAACTGGCTTCCCTTGATCACCTCACCGACGGCCGTTTAGCGGTGCACATTATTAGCGGCGGTAGCGATGCCGAGCAGCGCCGCGACGGTGACTTCCTCAACAAAGCCGAGCGTTATGCGCGCAGCAATGAGTTTCTCACCGTGTTGAAGCAGAGCCTCGAATCTGCGCAGCCGTACGATCATCAAGGTCCTTTTTATCAGGTCGAACAGGCGTTTTCGGCCATCAAACCGTTGCAGAAAAAACTGCCTATCTATTTTGGCGGATCGTCGCAGGAAGCGATTGATGTCGCTGCACGGCATGCCGATGTGTTTGCGCTGTGGGGCGAACCGCTGAAAGGTGCTGAGGAGACGGTACGCAACGTGCGCGCTGCTGCTGCCAGACAGGGGCGCGAAATCAACTTCAACATTTCGTTCCGCCCGATTCTTGGCAAAACGGAGAAAGAAGCCTGGGAACGCGCGGAACACATCCGCGCCACGGCAGAGAAACAACTCAACGAAACTGGCTTTGCCTTTGGCAAGGCGAAACCGCAGAGCGTTGGCGCACAGCGTTTACTCGCCGCCGCCAATGAAGGCGATCGTCTGGATAAAGTGCTGTGGACCGGCGTCGCAAAACTGGTTCAGGGCGGCTACAACTCCACCGCGCTGGTGGGAACGCCGGAGCAGGTCTCCGATGCGCTGCTGGAATATTATCGCCTTGGCATCCATAGCGTGCTGATTCGCGGCTTCGATCCGCTTAACGATGCGGTGGAATATGGCCGTGAGCTGATCCCGCTGACGCGCGAGAAAGTCGATGCGCTCTCCGCCGCCGATAAAAGGAGCGCCTGAATCTGATGAGCCATTATCAGCACCATCGTCTGCGCGATTTCGTCGCCAATCTGGCTAATCTGCTGGAGACAAAGCCCGAGGAAGCCACGGTGTTACAACGTGGCAGCGAGTGGCTTGGCGAGCTGATTCGCCACGACGACTGGCTGGACGACGCCTTTACTCAACCTCATCCCGAACACTATCAGCAATATTTGTTATATGCCGATGCGCAGCAGCGCTTCTCGGTGGTGAGTTTCGTTTGGGGGCCGGGCCAGCAAACGCCAATTCACGACCATCGCGTATGGGGATTGATTGGCATGATGCGCGGCGCGGAAATTTCACAATCCTGGCAGCCGGGGCCGAACGGATTGCAGCCGGAAGGCGCTCCCGTTCGACTCGATCCTGGCAGCGTTGAAGCGGTATCGCCAACGGTGGGCGATATCCATCGCGTCAGCAACGCCTATGACGACCGCGTCTCCATCAGCATTCACGTTTATGGCGCCAACATTGGCGCGGTCAAACGCGCGGTCTACCGCGAAGACGGCAGCGAAAAAACGTTTATCTCCGGTTACAGCAACCGCTACTTACCGAACATTTGGGACCTTTCACATGACTAAACCGGTTTTCCCTTTACGCCAGGCGGCGGAACTAATGGATGCGCTGCGACAGCAGCAGGAAGTGGCGATTGTCGATGTGCGCGATGAAGCGCTATTTGCCACCGCGCATCCGCTGTTTGCGGTGAATATTCCGCTGTCAAAGCTGGAGCTTGAGCTGCTGGACCGCATTCCGCAGCGCACCACCGCCATCACGCTGTATGACGGTGGCGAAGGCCTGGCACAAACCGCCGCCGAGCGCATTGCCGCGCTGGGTTACAGCAATGTCGCGCTGCTGGCGGATGATTTGGCCGGCTGGCAAGCGACGGGCGGCGAACTGTTTATCGACGTGAATTCACCCAGCAAAGCGTTTGGCGAGCTGGTTGAGCATCACAATCACACGCCCTCTTTGTCAGCGGACGACGTGCATCAGCTGATTAATAGCGATGCTAACGTGGTGGTGCTGGATGCGCGCCGTTTCGATGAATATCAAACCATGAGTATTCCAAGCGCCACCAGTGTGCCGGGCGGTGAGCTGGTGCTGCGCGTGCGTGATATCGCGCCGTCGCCGGAGACCACGGTGATTGTTAACTGTGCCGGTCGCACACGCAGCATCATCGGTACGCAATCGCTGGTGAACGCCGGGATTCGCAATCCGGTGTTCGCGCTGCGCAATGGCACCATCGGCTGGACGCTGGCCGGACATGCTCTGGATCAAGGCCAGGCGCGCCGCTACGGCGAGACCAGCGAAACCGCCCAGCGTCAGGCGGCGAGTAATGCGCGCAGCATCGCCGATCGCGCCGGTGTGGAACGTATCCCACTCGCCACGCTGAAACGCTGGCAGCAGGAGACGCGCACCACTTATCTGTTTGATGTGCGTGATGCCGACGAGTACGCCGCCGGGCATCTGCCGGGCAGCCGTCACGTGCCGGGGGGCCAATTGGTGCAGGAGACCGATCATTACGCCAGCGTACGCGGTGCGCGCATCGTGCTGATTGATGATGATGGCGTGCGCGCCAATATGACCGCATCCTGGCTGGCGCAGCTTGGCTGGCAGGTTTCGGTGCTGGAGGAGCTGCAGGCCAGTGATTTCAGTGAAAGCGGTAACTGGAAAGCGCAGGTGCCGCCCGTTGCTCAACCCGAATTCATCTCACCGCAGCAGTTAGCAGAATGGTTGCAGGAAGGGCAAACGCAGGTGCTGGATTTCACAACGCGCGCGAACCATCTCAACAGCCATATTCCGGGCGCGGCCTGGTTGCTGCGCTCTACTCTGCAACAGCAAGGCAAAGCGTTGTTGCCGGAGGCGCGTCGCTATGTATTAACCTGTGGCAGCAGCCTGCTGGCAGGCTATGCGGTGGAACAGGTGGCTGAGCTGACCGGTAAACCGGTATTTGTGCTGGAAGGCGGTAACGCTGCCTGGCGTGGTGCGGGTTTGCCGACGGAGCAAGGAGAACAGCATCTGCTGTCACCTGCTATTGATCGCTATCGTCGCCCGTATGAAGGCACCGATATTGAAGCAGGCGTGATGCAGGCTTATCTGGACTGGGAATACGGTTTAGTGGCGCAGCTGGATCGCGATGGCACGCACGGTTTCCGTGTGCTGCAATTGCAGCCGCAAGCTGTTACGGCCTGAGAATAATTCCGCGTCATGCGGTAATGTGGTCGCCAAAAATGGCGACCCTACAAACGACAAAACCGCAATTCATGGCGTTGCGTTTAGAAGGTGATTTTTTTGAATGCGTTCGGAACGAACAGAGATTTGGTGGAGATAAGCGGGATCGAACCGCTGACCTCTTGCATGCCATGCAAGCGCTCTCCCAGCTGAGCTATACCCCCACATCTGGAAATCATTTTTCGGTCAAACCGTTGGGAGCGGTTTGGTGGAGATAAGCGGGATCGAACCGCTGACCTCTTGCATGCCATGCAAGCGCTCTCCCAGCTGAGCTATACCCCCGAACCGAAAAACTGCCGAGTAAACTCGACGGACGGGATAATATGAAACCGCCCCTTGAGTGTCAACGTCAAATTCTCGTTCTGTGTTTGATCGCTGAAAAAGGCGTCAACCCCGCGTCAGCATGGCTTTTTTTTCGACACGCCATCCCAAATCGCTTCTATTTATATGCGCTATCCAACAATGCTCACCAAACCCAACCTCAACCCAGCGTTAATTTAAGGTTAAAGATGTTAGGAGCGGTCTTGTTTTCGTTAAAAGTGCGTGTAAAACTTAGCGCGCTAATTAACCGGTCATCCTGCCAGGGTGTTCTCTCAATGACCGGCCAGCAACGTCCCCCATTAATCCATATAAGAAAAGTGAATTATGTCGCTGCATACACCTAAAGAGATCGCCCAACTGGCGATTCAAGCTGGCGTGACTAAAAGCCGCCTTCCTATCTCCACCTTGTTAATTCTTGGCTTTATGGCCGGTGCGTTTATCGCTACCGGTTTCCTGCTTGATCTGCATGTCATTAACCAACTGCCTGCTGAATGGGGCTCATTCGGCGTGCTGCTCGGCGCAGCGGTGTTCCCGGTTGGTTTGATCATGACGGTGCTGGCGGGCGGTGAGCTGCTGACCGGCAATATGATGACGATGCCCATCGCCTGGTTCGCGCGTCGCATCAGTGGCTTCAGCGTACTGCGTAACTGGTTTTGGGTGACCGTCGCTAATTTTATTGGCAGCGTTGCGGTAGCATGGTTTTTTGGTCACATGCTGGGCATGACCGAGGGCGATTACCTGAAGAAAACCGTGGCAATTGCGCACGCTAAAGTGAATGCCGATTTCCTGCACGCCTTTATTTCCGGCGTGGGCTGCAACTGGCTGGTGTGTCTGGCGGTGTGGCTCGCCTTCGCCAGTAAAGATGTGGTGGGTAAAATCTTCGGTATGTGGTTCCCGGTAATGGCGTTCGTGGCGATTGGCTTCCAGCACGTTGTCGCTAACATGTTTATTGTTCCGGCGGCGATTTTTGCCGGTCAGATGAGCTGGGCGGAATTTGCGCCAAACGTGATTGCGGTGTTCCTTGGTAACGGCGTGGGTGGTGCAATTTTTGTTGGTCTCACCTATTTCATCGCTTTCCGTCCGGAACAACCCGCAGTGAGCGAAGCACAATAACCGAATTTTGCCTTTTGTTGGAGTACAGAAGGCATTTTCTACCCAGGTTACTTTTCCCCGTTACGTTTTGTTGTAATATGTAGAACTAATGTATTTAACAGGGACTGCATCGTGAAAAAGGAATGGCTTACTCCCGAGGAGCTCGCGCTGGAAACGGGCTACAGTCGGCAAACGGTGAATAAATGGATCAAGCGTGAAAACTGGACAACCACGCCAAAGCCCGGTGTTCAGGGCGGTAAAGCGCGATTGATCCACATTGATGAGCGCGTAAAGAGCTTTGTTCAATCCACCCGCCACGCTAACGAACCCGCGGCTAATTACGGTGCACAACAAAATACGTTACCTGCGTTATTAATAAATTCTGTCCAGCAAATGACGGCAGCGGAGCAAGAGCAATTTGCGGCGTTGTTACTGCGGGAGGGAATTCGAGGCGTACTGGAACGTCTGGGGATTCAGGAAGCATAAATAAGCCGGAAGCAGATGCTTCCGGCTTTTTCATATTATGCGTTTGCTTCACGCTCAGCGATGAATGCCAGCGCTTTCTCAATACGCGCAACGCTGCGGCTGCGTCCAATCGCTTCTACCGTCACATCCAGCGCCGGTGACTGGCCTGAACCGGTCACCGCCACACGCAATGGCATTCCAACTTTACCCATGCCCAGCTCCAGCTCATCTGCCGCAGACTGAATTGCATGATGTACATTCTCAGCGTTCCAGTTGCTGTCGCTGATGGCGCCCAGTTTGTCGCGTACCACTTCCAGCGGCTGACGCGCGACCGGACGCAGATGCTTCTTCGCCGCGTCAGCATCAAAGGCTTCAAACTCTTCATAGAAGTAACGGCAAGATGCCGCGATCTCTACCAGAGTTTTGCAACGCTCGCCCAGCAAGGTAACCAGCTTGGCCAGTTCTGGACCAGTGCGGGTATCAATCTTCTGCTGCTCAATGTGCCATTGCAGCTGCGTAGCAACATATTCTGGCGGCAGCGTATTAATGTAGTGATGGTTCAGCCACTGCAATTTTTCAGTGTTGAAAGCACTGGCCGATTTGCTCACCGCATCCAGTGTGAACAGCTCTGCCATTTCCGGCACGCTGAAAATCTCCTGATCGCCATGTGACCAGCCGAGGCGCACCAGATAGTTGAGCAGCGCTTCCGGCAGATAACCGTCATCGCGATACTGCATCACACCGACCGCGCCATGACGCTTAGACAGCTTCTTACTGTCATCGCCAAGGATCATTGAGACGTGCGCATAGGTTGGCACTTCTGCACCGATCGCTTTCAGGATGTTGATCTGGCGTGGCGTGTTGTTGATATGGTCTTCACCACGAATCACGTGAGTGATGCCCATATCCCAGTCATCCACTACTACACAGAAGTTGTAGGTTGGCGAACCGTCGGTACGACGAATGATCAGATCATCCAGCTCCTGATTGCTGAATTCAATCGGGCCACGAATCTGATCGTCAAAGATGACAGAACCATCCTGCGGGTTGCGGAAGCGCACCACGCACGGCTCATCAGCAGCGTGATGTTCATGGCTGTCGCGGCAGCGGCCGTCGTAACGCGGCTTTTCGCCCTTTTCCATCTGCTCTTCACGCAGCGCATCAAGACGTTCTTTACTGCAGTAGCATTTATAGGCCGTGCCCGCTTCCAGCATGTCGTCGATCACCGCGTTGTAGCGATCAAAACGCTTGGTCTGATAATACGGACCTTCATCCCAGTTAAGGCTCAGCCAGTTCATACCATCCATGATGGCTTCAATGGCTTCCGGTGTGGAACGCTCCAGATCGGTATCTTCGATACGCAGAACAAATTCGCCTTTGTTATGGCGAGCATAAAGCCAGGAGTAAAGAGCAGTACGAGCACCGCCTACGTGCAGATAGCCGGTTGGGCTGGGTGCGAAGCGAGTTTTGATTTTCATTCAGCATTGCCTTAAATGCGCAGGTTTCATTGTCTGGATGACAAAAAAACGGGTTAACGCGAAAAAACAGTGCGCACATTCTAGCAGGTGAGGCTGATTCCTCAATGATTGTCGCGGTGGCATCCCGGTTTGCTGTGCGCTTTTCTGCTAATAAAACCAGCACATTGGCGAAAAGCACCCCACGATGATTATTTTTAAAGCGAACGCACATTTAAGTTTTAAAAACCGTTGACTCACTTTGAAGGATCCCTATAATGCGACTCCACACAGCGGGGGTGATTAGCTCAGTTGGTAGAGCATCTCCCTTACAAGGAGGGGGTCGGCGGTTCGAGCCCGTCATCACCCACCACTCTTTAGAAGGTTTAAAGATGGCCCGCAGTGAACAAGAGATAAGATATGGGTGATTAGCTCAGTTGGTAGAGCATCTCCCTTACAAGGAGGGGGTCGGCGGTTCGAGCCCGTCATCACCCACCATATCTTAGTCAGATGACACTCTTGTTAAGCAGTACGAAGTGGGTGATTAGCTCAGTTGGTAGAGCATCTCCCTTACAAGGAGGGGGTCGGCGGTTCGAGCCCGTCATCACCCACCACTTCGGGTCGTTAGCTCAGTTGGTAGAGCAGTTGACTTTTAATCAATTGGTCGCAGGTTCGAATCCTGCACGACCCACCAATGTAGAAAGGCGCCCTAAAGGCGCCTTTTTGCTATGCGTAGAATTTGTCCTCACGCTCGCCAAATCCCAACACATCTTTTCGCAAGCTTAACACTCCCTGCCCTCAAGCCTCCCGCTGCTCTGACCGATAACGATAATGGTCTATTGCAAGGAGAAAACCATGTCTATATCCAGCGTTAGTAGTGTCAGCACCGCCAGTAGCGGCGGCGGTTCTACCTCTGAAATCGCCAGCCTTAACAAGCAGATTCAATCCATCACCAAGCAGCTGAAAGATCTTTCCAGCGACGATACGCTCACCGATGAACAAAAATCGGAGCAGGAGCAGATGCTGCAATCACAGATTCAAATGATTGAAGCGCAAATCGCGCAGATTGAGCAGCAGCAAGCCGAGAAAGCGCAGCAGAAACAGGAAGCTCAGCAACCAGCGGCGAACAAAGCCGATGGTATTAACCGTCCAACCGATACCAATCAGATCAACGTGTACGTTTAAAACGCCGGCTTTAGCATGCGTTGTTGCGTCAGCAGGGCCGCCTGCTGACGCACTTCCTGCCAGATCGCTTCTGCGGCGGGTGTCAGCGAGCGATTTTTACGCTTGATCAGCATCAGGCTGCGATTAATTTCCGGATAGAGACGTCGCACCGTGAGTTTGCGTCCTGACGGCAACGGCAAGGCCAGCGCGGGCAGAATACTGATGCCAATCCCCGCTTCCACCATCGGATAAAGCGTGGCGGGATGGCCGATTTCCTGCACCACATTCACACTCAATGCCAGCTGTTGCAGCGCGGCATCGACCAATACGCGGCTGCCAGAAGCATAATCCTGCAGCACCATATTGCGTCCAGCCAGCATCGACCACTGCGCCTGCTCAATTTGCGCCAGCTCGTCATCTTCATGACACAGCAGCAAAAAAGGCTCCTGGAGAATCTCTTCGCTATCGAAATCGGTGTCGTTAAGCGGGCCAATCACAATACCAAAATCGACCTCCGCATTACGTACGCTTTGCAGCACCCATTGCTGCACGCGGTCATGCAGGATGACACGGATATCCGGATAGCGCTGCTGGCTGCTGGCCAGACACTGCGGCATAAGATGGGCAGAAGGTGTTTGGCTGGCGGCAACACGCACCGTGCCACTGCGCTGTTCGCCATAACTGCGCACATCCAACACCGTGGTATTGAGATCTTCCAATAAACGATTAAGCCGCGTGGCCAGCTGCTGCCCCGCTTCGGTCAGCATCACTTCTCGCGTGGTGCGATCCAGCAAACGTACGCCCATTTCCGCTTCCAGCTCTTTAATGCTGTGACTTACCGCCGACTGACTCAAACCAATCGCTTGACCCGCCAGACTGAAGCTGCCGTGATGCGCCACCGCCACAAAGGTTCGCAGCTGACGTAAAGTGTAATTCATCGATATCGCTCATAGATTGATGCAATAAATCAATTTTATTTCTAAACCCAGCGGGCGCACAATCAGCACCATCAATTTTTTAAATTTAACCGGATTTTAACAATGGGATTTTTACGCCTCGATCCGATGATGATTAAACTCATCATCACCGTGCTGCTGGCCAGCTTCGTTCCTGCCAAAGGCGTGTTTGTCGACATCTTTGAATATCTGACCACCGCCGCCATTGCGCTGCTGTTCTTTATGCATGGCGCCAAACTGTCACGCGAGAAGATCATTGCCGGCAGCAGCCACTGGCGTTTGCACTTGTGGATTATGTGCAGCACCTTTGTGATTTTCCCGATTATTGGTTTGCTGATTGTCTGGTGGCATCCGGTTAACGTCAGCCCGGAAATCTACACCGGCTTTATCTATCTGTGTATTCTGCCGGCGACCGTGCAGTCGTCTATCGCCTTCACCTCAATGGCGGGCGGTAACGTCGCCGCAGCGGTATGCGCAGCTTCGGCATCCAGCCTGCTCGGCGTTTTTGTTTCGCCGCTGCTGGTGAATCTGGTAATGAATGTGCATAGCGAAATGCCGGGCAACGGCCTGGAGCAGATTGGTAAAATCATGCTGCAACTGCTGGTGCCGTTTGTTTTAGGACATTTGTCGCGTCGCTGGATTGGCGCGTGGGTTGAGAAACATCGCAGCCTGATTGGTAAAACCGACCAAACCTCAATTCTGCTGGTGGTTTACTCCGCGTTCAGCGAAGCGGTAGTGAACGGCATCTGGCATCGCGTTGGCGTGGATACGTTGCTGTGGATTCTGGTTGGCAGCGTGCTGGTACTGTTTATTGCACTGGCGATTAACCTGGCGGCATCGCGCTTGTTTGGCTTTAGCCGTGCGGATGAGATTGTGGTGCTGTTCTGTGGCTCGAAAAAGAGTCTGGCGAACGGTGTGCCGATGGCCAACATCCTGTTCCCGGCCAGTTCCGTGGGGATTATCGTGCTGCCGCTGATGATCTTCCATCAGGTGCAGTTAATGGTGTGTTCTTTCATTGCCCAGCGCTATAAAGCCGGCAATGAAAAACGGCTGGCGCAGCAGCAAGTCGAAGCGCAGAAGTCCTAAGTAAAACGGCCCGCAAATGCGGGCCGTTTTGTTATTCACTGCGCTTGAGCGGTTTAATTAAACCTTCCAGACCTTCGATCTTAATCGTCAGCGTCAGCTGCATCAGTTCGCCTAACTTACCGGCCGGAAATTCATCTTTGCGGGCGAACCACAGCAAATACTCCTCCGGCACATCAATCAGCACTCTGCCCTTGTACTTGCCGAACGGCATCACGGTATTGGCGATTTCAACCAGTTGCTGTTTATCCACGTTAGGCTCCGAGCAGGCGAATCATTTCCGCTTCGTCGATCACCGCAATGCCGAGTTCCTGCGCTTTCGCCAGCTTGGAACCGGCCGCTTCACCCGCAATCAGTAAATCGGTTTTCTTCGACACGCTGCCGCTCACTTTAGCGCCCAGCGCCACTAAACGCTCTTTGGCATCATCACGGTTCATCTGCGACAGAGAGCCGGTCAAAACCACGGTTTTACCGGCAAACGGACTATCAATCTCTTCGACATTGACCACTTTAACCTGCGGCCAATGCACGCCAATCTCTTCGGTAAGATCGCGAATAACGGCGCGGTTGCTCTCTTCATCCATAAAATTACGCACATGCGCCGCCACCACTTTGCCGACATCCTGCACTTCAATTAGCGCATCAAGATCGGCGTTCATCACTTTTTCCAGCTCGCCAAAGTGATTGGCAAGGTTAGCGGCGGTAGCTTCGCCGACTTCACGAATACCCAGCGCATAGAGGAAACGCGCCAGCGTGGTGGATTTGGCCTTTTCCAGCGCATCAACCACGTTCTGCGCCGATTTCGGCCCCATGCGATCGAGTCCGGTTAGCTTACCGGCGGTAAGACGGAACAGATCGGCGGGCGTTAAGACGTACTCTTTCTCAACCAGCTGATCGATGATTTTGTCGCCAATGCCATCAACATCCATCGCACGACGCGAAACGAAATGTTTGAGCGCTTCTTTGCGCTGCGCGCCACAAATCAGACCACCGGTGCAGCGCGTCACCACTTCCCCCTCCACGCGTTCAACGTCTGAACCGCACACCGGGCAATGACTTGGAAAAACGATTTCACGCGTCTCTTCCGGGCGCTCCGATTCCACCACATTGACCACTTGCGGAATCACATCACCGGCGCGGCGAATCACCACTTTGTCGCCGATGCGCAATCCCAATCGGGCGATTTCATCAGCGTTATGCAAAGTTGCGTTGCTCACCACAACACCGGCAACCTGAACCGGCTCCAGTCGCGCCACTGGCGTAATCGCGCCGGTGCGGCCTACCTGGAATTCGACATCGCGCACGAACGTCATCTGTTCCTGCGCCGGGAATTTAAAGGCCACTGCCCAGCGCGGTGCGCGCGCCACAAAGCCGAGCTGCTCCTGCAGCGCCTGTGAATCGACCTTGATAACCACGCCATCAATGTCGAAGCCGAGCGACGGGCGCTCTTGCTCAACCTGACGATAAAACGCCAACACTTCATCGGCGCTGTGTGCCAGGCGAATACGATCGGTGACCGGCAATCCCCACGCCTTAAACTGTTGCAGACGTTGCCAATGGCTGGCGGGCATTTCACCGCCTTCCAGCAGACCAAAACCGTAGCAGAAGAAGGTCAGCGGACGTTTGGCGGTAATGCGCGGATCGAGCTGACGCAGCGAACCGGCCGCTGCGTTACGGGGGTTTGCAAAGACTTTCGCGCCGGTGCGGCGTGCTTCTTCATTCAGCTTTTCAAAGCCGCTTTCGGTGATGAATACTTCGCCACGCACTTCAACGCGTGCGGGAATGTTGTCGCCATGCAGACGCAGCGGAATGGCGTGAATAGTACGCACGTTCGCCGTGATGTTTTCGCCGGTAGTGCCATCTCCGCGTGTCGCCGCGCGCACCAGCAGGCCATCTTCATACAGCAAACTCACCGCTAAGCCATCCAGCTTGAGCTCGCAGCAATAAGTCAATTCGTCAGTGCTTTTAAGGCGATCCTGCACGCGTTTGTTGAAGGCAAGGAAGCCCGCTTCATCAAAGGTGTTATCCAGCGACAACATCGGCACTTCATGACGCACTTGCTCAAAAGCCGCCAGCGGTGCCGCGCCCACGCGTTGTGTCGGGGAATCAGGCGTAATCAAGTCAGGATGAGCGCTTTCCAGCTCGCGCAGCTGAACCATCAATCGGTCATACTCTGCATCCGGAATCTCCGGCGTATCCATCACGTGGTAGAGATATTCGTGGTGACGTAACGTGGTGCGCAGCGCGGTAATCTGCTCCTGAACCGATTTCATAGTCTCTTATCCGATAAAAAACCCCCGACATGCGGGGGTTGTATTTGTTTTGACTCAGCTAGCGGCGATTAACCGATAACTTCGCGAATACGCGTTTTGTAGGTTTCCAGCTTCTGCGGCGTCATCATGCGACGCTCATCATCCAGCACCACGCCGCCCACATCATCAGCGATACGCTGCGCGGATTGCAGCATCAGTTTGAAGTTCTGATTCGCATCGCCGTACGACGGCACCATCATAAAGATGGAGATGCCAGGCGTTGAGAAATTGCCCATCTGATCCGGATCGAATGAACCCGGTTTCACCATGTTCGCCAGGCTAAACAGCACCGGTCCGCTGCCTGCTGGGCTAAGATGGCGATGGAAAATGTTCATCTCACCAAACTGGAATCCGGCCTGCAGAATACCCTGCAACAGCGCTTCACCGTTCAGTTCGCCGCCCGCGTGTGCAGCAACATGCAGCACTAATACCGCTTCTTTTTTACTGCCCGGCGCAGCCGCCGCTGGCTGTGGTGCTTCCGGTTGATGTGCAACTGGCGCTTCAGGTTCGAATTCTGGCTCTTCAGCTGTCAGGAATTCTGGCGCAGGCTGCGTCGCGGACAGCGGTTCGTTGTCCAGCAGTGGGTCGGCCTGCATCGGTTGTGGTGCAGGCGCTGGCGTAGGCTTCGCCACGAGCGCTTGCGGCGCCACTGGCTTACGCACTTCAGGTTCGTCATCCAACAAAGGATCGCCCAATAACGGGTCGGCCTGACGTGATGCCGGTTGACGCACAGGTTCAGGCGCACGCGGTGCGCTCGCTGGACGCGCAGTGAATTCAGGTTCTTCATCCGCATCACGATGACGACGTACACGGACTTCGCCGACGCCATCATCTTCTTCGCTCAGCAGATCTTCATCGGCTTCTTCGCGCTGTTTCAGACGTTTGTGCGGGCGATCACGAAACACGGAGGAGCGCTCTTTACGGCTGGTCCACAGTCCATGAAGTAGCAGCGCTATTATGGCGATCGCGCCAACAACGATTAATATCAGACGCAAATCCTGCATCATTGTATTCTCTGTTGTTCCAATACCTTGCCACCACGGCAAACTTTATCCTCTAACTGTATTTGCCCAGCTAAACAAGTGCAAGTCTGTGCAGTATTTTCTGACAAATTAGATAGCTGCCCCACGCTTTTTTGCTGTTTTTTCGCGCAAAGCAGGCCTGAAGCCGACAAAAAGCCAGGTTATGATGGTCGCGCCGCTATATTTAGGAGAAAGGCTCGCTATGCCCGCAGGAAATTCGGTCTCAACTTTTAATGGTGTTCACTATTTCGCTGAAGGATGGAAACTGGTGCGCCTGCCCGGAATTCGTCGCTACGTCATCATGCCACTACTGATCAACATCGTGCTGCTTGGCGGTGCCTTTATCTGGCTGTTTCAGCGCTTGGGCCAGTGGATCCCAGCGTTAATGTCACATATCCCCGACTGGTTGCAGTGGCTAAGTTATCTGCTGTGGCCGCTATCGGTGATTTCGATTGTGTTAGTGTTCAGTTACTTCTTTTCGACGCTGGCGAACCTGATTGCCGCGCCCTTCTGTGGCTTGCTCGCCGAACAGCTTGAAGGGCGATTGACCGGAACGCCACTGCCCGATAGTGGCTGGATGGCCATGGTTAAAGATGTACCGCGCATCATGAAGCGAGAGTTACAGAAGATTGGCTACTATTTGCCGCGTGCGCTTGGTTTGCTGTTGCTGCACTTCATCCCTGGATTTGGACAAACGGTGGCACCGGTTCTATGGTTTTTATTCAGTGCGTGGATGCTGTCCGTGCAGTATTGCGATTACCCCTTTGATAACCACAAAGTGAGTTTTCAGCAGATGCGTCAGGCGCTGCGCCAGCACAAAAGCGCCAATATGCAGTTTGGTGCGCTGGTGAGCCTGTTCACCATGATCCCGATTATCAATCTGGCGATTCTGCCAGTGGCGGTATGCGGAGCAACGGCCATGTGGGTCGATCGTTATTATGCACAACATGCGCGCCGCTAAAGCTTTAAAATGCCTTATGCATTTTTGCGTAAGGCTTATGGTTGTGCGCTATATAGATATGCGATTTCTTTCCTTCCGCACATCATTAGAACAGGTATGCTCTGAGGGTTCCCAATATTTCATACAGTTAAGGACGAGCTATGAGTAAGATCTATGAAGACAACTCTCTGACAATTGGTCATACGCCGCTGGTTCGACTGAACCGCATCGGTAACGGCCGCATTCTGGCTAAGGTCGAGTCGCGCAACCCGAGCTTCAGCATCAAATGCCGTATCGGTGCCAATATGATTTGGGACGCGGAAAAACGCGGTATTTTGAAGCCGGGCGTTGAACTGGTGGAACCCACCAGCGGTAATACCGGTATTGCGCTGGCTTACGTTGCCGCAGCGCGCGGTTACAAGCTGACGCTGACCATGCCAGAAACCATGTCTATTGAGCGCCGCAAGCTGCTGAAAGCGTTGGGTGCTAACCTGGTGCTGACCGAAGGTCCAAAAGGCATGAAAGGTGCCATCGCGAAGGCAGAAGAAATTGTCGCCAGCGATCCGGATAAATATGTGCTGCTACAGCAGTTCAGCAACCCCGCTAACCCGGAAATCCACGAAAAAACCACCGGCCCAGAAATCTGGGAAGATACCGACGGTGAAGTAGACGTATTCATCGCGGGTGTCGGCACCGGCGGCACGCTAACTGGCGTGAGCCGCTATATCAAGAACACTAAAGGCAAGAAAGAGTTGATTACCGTTGCCGTTGAGCCAACCGATTCACCGGTCATCGCTCAGGCGCTGGCGGGCGAAGAGATCAAACCGGGTCCACATAAAATTCAGGGCATTGGTGCCGGCTTCATTCCTGGCAACCTTGACCTGAAATTGATTGACCGCGTAATCGCCATCACCAACGAAGAAGCCATTAGCACCGCACGTCAGCTGATGGAAGAAGAAGGCATTCTGGCAGGTATCTCTTCAGGTGCTGCCGTTGCCGCTGCACTGAAGCTGCAAGAGGATGAAGCCTTCGCCAACAAGAACATCGTGGTGATCCTGCCCTCCTCCGGCGAACGCTATTTAAGTACCGCACTGTTTGCCGACCTCTTCACTGAGAAAGAACTGCAGCAGTGATGCTCAAAGTCTGAAACTGACGAAAAAAGCACCCGCACGGGTGCTTTTTTGTGGTGCAGATCTCACTTTTATCACCAGACAGATTGCTTTCAGTGACGCGGCTCTGGTATTTAAGCTTCCAATTATTTCGGTGCCTGAAATTAATCTGCCTTTGAAGTGGATCAAGCTGAATCGATTTACTGATTTGGCGAAACGGCGAATCACGGCATAATGAGAAGAGTGACGCATTCGTGCAGTTTTTGATCTGTCACTGTTAATGACGTACTCATTCAAGCGCATTTTATGGTGAGCTTAAAACCATACCAGCGCACCTACACAGGCTAAAGTTACGGCTCCAGGCTAGACTTTAGATCCATAACACCAAACCTGATAAAGTTGGGGAAATAGAATGTTCCAGCAAGAAGTTACCATTACCGCACCTAACGGCCTTCATACTCGTCCTGCAGCCCAGTTCGTTAAAGAAGCAAAGGCTTTCCAGTCAGAAATCACTGTGACCTCCAATGGCAAATCTGCCAGCGCGAAAAGCCTGTTCAAACTGCAGACTTTGGGTCTGACGCAAGGTACGGTTGTTACGCTGTCTGCCGAAGGTGAAGACGAGCAGAATGCGGTTGAGCACCTGGTCAAGCTGATGGCTGAGCTGGAGTAACCGGCTCAGTTCGCAACTAAACCGACCCCTTTGCCCCATTGAGTGCAAATATCTTGATCGCGGACAACCTGTCCGCGTTATTGCATCTTTAGAGTACTGCTCCGCGACAGTGGCGACGCATCGGGTCAATGAGCCATCGTGATTAAAAGGTAGGGTTATGATTTCAGGCATTTTAGCATCACCGGGTATCGCTTTCGGCAACGCACTTTTGCTGAAGGAAGATGAGATCGTCATTAGCCGTAAAAAAATTACTGACGATCAGGTTGAGCAGGAAGTTCAGCGCTTCCTCGATGGACGCAGCAAAGCTGCTTCACAGCTCGAAGCCATTCGCATTAAAGCCGGTGAAACCTTCGGTGAAGAGAAAGCGGCGATCTTTGAAGGTCACATCATGCTGCTCGAAGACGAAGAGCTTGAGCAGGAAATCATCGACCTCATCAAAAAAGACCACGCTACCGCTGACGCCGCCGCTCACACCGTGATTGAAGGCCAGGCCGTTGCCCTGGAAGAGCTGGATGACGAATACCTGAAAGAGCGTGCGGCTGACGTACGTGATATCGGTAAGCGTCTGCTGCAGAACATTCTTGGTCTGCACATTGTCGATCTGAGCGCGATTGCTGAAGAATCTATTCTGGTGGCGAAAGATTTAACGCCGTCAGAAACCGCACAGCTGAACCTGAAAAAGGTGCTGGGCTTTATCACCGATATTGGTGGACGTACCTCTCACACCTCTATCATGGCGCGTTCACTCGAGTTGCCTGCGATTGTCGGCACCGGTAATGTGACCACCACCGTGAAAAACGGTGATTTCCTGATTATTGATGGCGTGAACAACAAGATTTACGTCAATCCTTCAGAGCAGGAACTGGAAGAGCTGAAAGCGATCCAGACGCAATATCTGTCTGAGAAGCATGAACTGGCGAAACTGAAAGATCTGCCGGCCATTACGCTGGACGGCCATCAGGTTGAAGTCTGCGCTAACATCGGTACCGTGCGCGATGTCGCTGGTGCAGAGCGCAACGGCGCAGAAGGTGTTGGCTTGTATCGTACCGAGTTCCTGTTTATGGACCGCGATTCACTGCCAACTGAAGAAGAGCAGTTCCAGGCTTACAAAGCGGTTGCTGAAGCTGTGGGTTCGCAGGCGGTTATCGTGCGTACCATGGACATCGGCGGCGATAAAGATCTGCCTTACATGAACCTGCCAAAAGAAGACAACCCGTTCCTCGGCTGGCGCGCGATTCGTATCGCGATGGACCGCAAAGAGATTCTGCATGCGCAGCTGCGCGCGATTCTGCGTGCATCCTCTTTCGGTAAACTGCGCATCATGTTCCCAATGATCATTTCAGTAGAAGAAGTTCGCATTCTGAAAGGCGAGCTCGAGCTGCTGAAAGCGCAACTGCGCGAAGAAGGCAAATCCTTTGATGAGTCCATTGAAGTGGGCATCATGGTTGAAACGCCAGCATCCGCAGTGATTGCTCGCCACCTGGCGAAAGAAGTCGACTTCTTTAGTATTGGGACAAATGACCTGACGCAGTATACTCTGGCGGTCGATCGTGGTAATGATTTGATTTCACACCTCTACAACCCAATGACGCCGTCTGTTCTTGGCCTCATTAAGCAAGTGATCGACGCATCACATGCCGAAGGGAAATGGACCGGCATGTGTGGTGAGCTGGCTGGTGATGAACGTGCTACACTACTGTTACTGGGAATGGGGCTGGACGAATTCAGCATGAGCGCCATTTCAATCCCAAGCATCAAGAAAATCATTCGTAATACTAATTTCGAAGATGCGAAGGCATTGGCGGAGCAGGCTCTGGATCAACCAACAGCGGATGATTTGATGAATTTGGTCAACAAGTTCATTAAAGAAAAAACGCTCTGCTGATCCACGGACGCTAGCCTCAAATTACTGCTTAGGAGAAGATCATGGGTTTGTTTTCTAAACTTTTTGGCGAAAAATCAGAGAGCGCGTCAGGCACTATTGATATCGTTGCGCCTCTGTCAGGCGAAATCGTAAATATCGAAGACGTACCTGATGTGGTATTCGCTGAGAAAATCGTTGGTGACGGTATCGCAATCAAACCAACCGGCAACAAAATGGTTGCACCGGTTGATGGTACTATCGGCAAGATTTTCGAAACTAACCACGCATTTTCAATCGAGTCTGATAACGGCATCGAACTGTTTGTTCACTTCGGTATCGACACGGTTGAGCTCAAAGGTGAAGGTTTCAAACGCATCGCTGAAGAAGGCCAGAAGGTTAAGAAAGGCGACGTGGTGATCGAGTTTGATCTGGCACTGCTGGAAGAGAAAGCGAAATCCACGCTGACGCCGGTTGTAATCTCGAACATGGACGAGATTAAAGATCTGATCAAACTCTCCGGTCAGGTAACTGTGGGCGAGACTCCGGTTATCCGCATCAAGAAGTAAGCTTCGGCTGATTCGTGAGAATTGTAAAACGGCACCCAATGGGTGCCGTTTTTGTTTACTTAAAAATTAGAGTTCTGAATGCGCGAGGTGAGGTCAGGACGACGGGCCAGAGGAGTAAAGCGTCTCGCACCAGGGAAGGCGCGAGCCGAGGCCCAGGGACGGTTTATGCCGTCTTTACGATCTGCCCCGTCGTCCTGACCGACCACACCAAGCCTCATTCCGGCTTCCAGCGCGGCAACCTTAATGTCAGCTCCAGACCCCCTTCCGGGCGATTTACCGCCTGAACTTCACCGTGATGCGCCAAAATCACCTTACGCACAATTGATAGCCCCAAGCCATAGCCTTTGCCCATCAGCGGAGAATTCACGCGGACGAACGGATCAAAGATGCTCGAGAGCTTTTCATCGTCAACGCCCGGCCCTTGATCGCGCACGCTAATCGCCAGCCACTGATTCTCCGCCTGCAGGCGCACATTGATGTGCTGACCTTTATGCGAGAAACGCAGCGCATTGCGCAGCACATTCTCCACGCCACGGCGAATCAGCTCTGCATTGCCGTGCACGGTGTAATCCGCGTTCTCATCAACCTGAAAATCGACTTTCACGCCTGGAATTTGCGCCTCGTAGCGCACATCAGTCACTACCGCATGCAGCAGGCCGGTAAGGTCGAAATACTGTTCGCCCGGCATACTCTCGTGCTCAGCACGCGAAAGTGTCAGCAACTCACCAATCATCTTGTCGAGGCGTCGGGCCTCCTCATCAATACGATTGAGTGAGGATTCGACGGATTCTGGGGTCTGACGTGCTAAGCCGGTCGCCAACTGCAATCGCGCCAGCGGTGAACGTAGCTCGTGGGAGATATCATGCAGCAGCTCCTCACGCGCTTTCACCAGCGTATCGAGGCGCTCCACCATCGCATCAAAATCCTGCGCAACGTTTGACAGCTCGTCATGGCGTTTACGCATCACCGGATAGAGCCGCACCGACAAATCGCCGCTGGAGACACGCGCAAAGCCCTCGCGCAGCTGCCGCATCGGCCGCGTCAGGTTCCACGCCAGCAGCAGGCTAAACAGCAGCCCCAATGCACCAGCGAAAGTAAACATCGGTTCTGGGATATTCAGGATGCGACGCGGGCCGCCGCCGCCCATTGAGCTATCTTCACGCAGGCCTTTAACGTCATAACGCAACTCGTACTGTTTACCATCCTGCCCTTTCACCCAACGCACAATCACATTGGGAAAAGGCCCATGAAACGGTGCGCTAAAGGTTTCCGGTGGCGCATCGCCCGGCGTGGTAACGGGTTTATCGTGCTGAATGACGGAGAAAAACTGACGATCGTTCGGCTCCCAGTCCGCCATCATGTCATCCAGCGAGCTCAGCCCGCCGCGCTCCAGCACTGAGACGGCGGAAGCCATTTGCAGATTAACGATACGGCGAATCGCGACAATCTCGGGCGGCTCATGTCGATTACCGGAGAGCGTAAAGCCCAGCCACAACAGCTGGCTGATGATGACAAACACAATCCAGAAGCCGAGCAAAATCTTCCAGAACATGCGGCCGCGATAGCTGTGTTTCATCGAATGCGATAACCAATGCTGCGCACAGTTTCAATATTGACGCTGTCGGCGGTTAACGCAGCCAGCTTTTGACGGATGTTGCTGATATGCACATCAACGCTACGATCGTAAGCTTCGCGCGGACGGCCAAGGCCTTTTTCCGACAGCTCATCTTTCGATACCACGCGGTCCGGCGCACGCAGCAGCAGATCCAGCAGATTGAACTCAGAAGCCGTCAGGTCGAACGCTTTGCCCTGCCATTCGGTGATACGTGTGGCGGGATTGAGGCTCAGATCGCCCCAGCGCAGCAGCTCTTTCTTATCCGGCAGCGGAGTTTGATCTTCAAAGCGACGCAGCACGGCACGCAGACGTGCCACCAGTTCACGCGGGTAACACGGTTTCGGCATGTAATCATCCGCGCCCATTTCGAGGCCGATAACACGATCGATGTTGTCGCCTTTCGCCGTCAGCATAATCACCGGCAAACGGCTGTTCTGGCGCACCTGACGCAGCACATCGATACCGCTCATATCAGGCAGCATGATGTCGAGAATCATCGCGGTATAATTACCCGATAGCGCACCTTCAACACCGGCGCTTCCGGTTAAAACCAATTGCGTTTCGAAGCCTTCCGCAATCAGGTATTGGCTTAGCATGGTGCCAAGCTCTACATCATCATCAACCAGCAGGATTTTCATTTTTATCTCTCGTACAAAATTGCCGCTATTTTGTCCTGACTCCGCCGCGAACGCAGCCGGTTTTACGCGATCCTTACAGTGCTTACGCTAGACGATTATTAGGGGAACTATAGACAAAAATGGCCCAGTCATACTTTAAAGGTATGCATAGGCCAAATTAAATGCGGGGAAAATCGCTCAATGGAAAACGCCGGTGGAGAGATAGCGATCGCCACGATCGCAAACAATCGCTACCACCACGCTGCCTGGCTGCGCGGTTGCGATACGCAAGGCGCCCGCCACCGCGCCGCCAGAGCTAACGCCACAGAAAATCCCTTCACGCTGCGCCAGCGCGCGCATGGTCTCTTCCGCTTCGCGCTGCGCCATATCGATCACCTCATCCACCAGCTCCGGACGGAAAATACCGGGCAGATAGGCTTCGGGCCAGCGACGTATACCGGGAATGCTACTGCCCTCTTGCGGCTGCAGGCCAATCACCTGCACCGCAGGCGCGAACTCTTTCAGGTAACGTCCCACGCCGGTAATGGTGCCGGTAGTGCCCATGCTGGAGACAAAATGCGTCATGCGGCCAGCGGTTTGCTGCCAGATTTCCGGGCCGGTGGTGAGATAGTGTCCCAGCGGATTATCGGGATTGTTGAACTGATCCAGCACGCGCCCTTCACCACGATCAGCCATCGCCTGCGCCAAATCGCGCGCCCCTTCCATGCCTTGCTCGCGCGTTACCAGCAGCAATTCAGCACCGTAAGCACGCATCGCGTCCTGACGCTCCTGGCTCATGTTATCGGGCATCAACAGGCGCAGCTTGTAGCCTTTCATCGCAGCGATCATCGCCAGCGCAATGCCGGTATTGCCGCTGGTGGCTTCAATCAAGGTATCCCCCGGCTTGATATCACCGCGCAACTCCGCCTGATGAATCATCGACCAGGCCGCACGATCTTTCACGGAACCGGCTGGATTGTTGCCCTCCAGCTTTAGCCAGATCTCGCTGCCGTTATCAGGCGTCAGGCGCTGCAACTTAATCAACGGCGTATTGCCGATGGTATTTTCCAGTGTGGTCACGGTTTGATTCCAGACGAAAGAAGTGCAAATAAAACGGGCGGGAAAGTCCCGCCCGAAGGAGTGTCAAAAATATCAGGCGCTCTCGGCAAAGGCAACCGGGCGCAGCGGCGTAGTGCCATGGTAAATTCGCGCCTGTTGCAGGCCAACGAACAGGCGTTCACCGCGAATCGGTGCGTTATGGTCGCCATCAAACACCACCGAGAACACGTCGCCCTGCCAACCGCTCGGCTGCACTACCAACTGCCAGAAGTGGCCACGCGGACTGATCTCCAGCACTTGCACCGGCAAAGGCGTTTCCAGACTGCTCTGGCGTGAAATATCGATTTCCCACGGACGCAAAAACAGCTCAACTTCGCCCTGATGCGCTGGCGTATAGCCCAGCGGCCAGCGATGCGCGGCAACATGGAACTGCGAGCCGTGCACTTCGCCTGCAAAGCGATTCACTTCACCGAGGAATTCGAGCACAAAGCGCGTCGCCGGGTCGCGCCACACGTCATCTGGTGTGCCAACCTGTTCGATGTTGCCCTGGCTCATCACCACCACGGTGTCCGCGACTTCCATCGCTTCTTCCTGATCGTGGGTGACGAACACGCTGGTGAATTTCAACTCTTCATGCAGCTGACGCAGCCAGCGACGCAGCTCTTTACGCACCTGCGCATCAAGCGCGCCAAACGGCTCATCCAGTAGCAAAATTTGCGGTTCTACCGCCAAGGCACGCGCCAGCGCCACACGCTGTTTCTGTCCACCAGACAACTGGGCCGGGAAGCGATTACCGAGATGGGAAAGTTGTACCATCTCAAGCAGACGCGTAACGCGCTGTTTGATTTCAGCAGCGCTCGGACGTTCGCGACGTGGCAGCACCGTCAGGCCAAAGGCGATGTTGTCGAACACCGTCATGTGGCGGAACAGCGCGTAATGCTGGAAAACGAAGCCCACCTGACGATCGCGCGCATGGATGCGACTGACGTCTTTGCCATTGAAATGGATTTGTCCGCTGTTCTGATGTTCCAGCCCAGCGATGATACGCAGCAGCGTTGTTTTACCGGAGCCGGACGGCCCCAGCAGCCCCACCATCTTGCCGGAAGGAATATCCAGAGAGATGTCGTTCAGTACCGACGTGCGGTCAAACGATTTGTTGATTTGTTTAATCTCAATGCTCATGATTTTCCTCCTGTAGGCGCTTCTGCTGATGCTCTAATCGCCACTGCACCACGCTTTTCAGAAACAGCGTTACAATTGCCATCAGGGTCAGCAGCGCGGCGGCGGTAAAGGCGCCCACGGTGTTGTAATCCTGATGCAGTAATTCAACCTGAAGCGGCAAGGTATAGGTTTCGCCGCGAATCGATCCCGAAACCACCGAGACCGCACCAAATTCACCAATCGCTCGTGCGTTGGTCAGAACCACGCCGTACATCAGCGCCCAGCGGATATTTGGCAGCGTCACGCGGCGGAACATCTGCCAGCCGGATGCGCCCAGCAGCACCGCTGCTTCATCTTCGTGGCTACCCTGGCTCAGCATCACCGGCACCAACTCACGCACCACAAACGGACAGGTAACGAAGATGGTGGCCAACACCATGCCCGGCCAGGAGAACATAATCTGAATGTTGTGCGCATCCAGCCAGCCACCGGCAGGACCGTTGACGCCCCAGAACAGCAGATACATCAAACCGGCAACCACCGGCGACACCGCAAACGGGATATCAAACAGCGTCAACAGCAGCTGGCGACCAGGGAAAGTAAAGCGCGTTACCAGCCACGCCAGCAGCGTACCGAACACCATATTGACCGGCACGGTAATCAGCGCCACTAACAGGGTCAGCCAGATGGCGTGCAGCATGTCACCATCTTTCAGGTTATTCAGCGAGGCAACCAAACCCTGGTTGAGCGCTTCCCAGAAGATGGAAACCATCGGCACCACCAGCAGCAGGATGGAAACCAGCGCGCCGATACCAATCAGCAGCCACTTACCCCAGTTGATTGGCTGGCGGTCAGCGTGATTGATGTGTGAAATTTCCGCCATCAGTGGCCTCCTAAGCGACGGCCAAAGCGGCTCTGCAAGGTGTTAATCGCGAACAGCAGCAATAAGGAAGCGGCCATGATCACTGACGCGATGGCGCTCGCCGCCGGATAATCAAACTCCTGCAGACGCACGAAAATCATCAGCGAAGTCACTTCGGTTTTCCACGCGATGTTACCGGCGATAAAGATCACTGCGCCGAACTCACCGATACTGCGGGTAAACGACAGCGCGGTACCGGCCAGCAACGCCGGTGCCACTTCTGGCAGCACCACGCGACGGAAGCTCTGCCAGCGCGTAGCGCCGAGGGTTTCCGCTGCTTCTTCATATTCCGGACCTAACTCTTCCAGCACCGGCTGCACGGTACGCACCACAAACGGGATGCTGGTAAAGGCCATCGCCACGGCAATACCGAGCCAGGTATAAGAGACTTTGATATCAAAATGCGCCAGCCATTGGCCGTACCAGCCGTTGACCGAAAACAGGCCTGCCAGCGTTAAGCCCGCCACCGCAGTTGGCAGCGCAAACGGCAGATCCATCAAACCATCAAGCAGCGTACGTCCGGGGAAGCGATAGCGGGTCAAAATCCACGCCATCAGCATGCCGAATACCGCATTGAACAGCGAAGCCACGCCCGCTGCCAGAATCGTCACTTTGTACGCAGCAACCAGCTGTGGATGAGTGATTACATCCCAGTATTGCGCCAGCGTCATCTGCGACAATTGCATCAGCAGCGCGCTGATCGGCAGCAGCAGAATCAGGCAGGTGAAGAGTAAGCTGGTGCCGAGGCTCAATCCAAAGCCGGGCAAGACACGTTTTTGAGCGAGCGCAAACATTAACCGCGCCCCGCTGCCAGTAGTTTGTCCAGCTCACCGCCACTGGCGAAATGGATTTTCATCACGTTGTCCCAGCCGCCAAAGGCATCTTTGACGTTGAACAGTTCAGTCTGCGGGAAGCGATCTTTCTGCTCCGCCATCAACTGCGCATTGTTCACGCGATAGTAGTAACTGGTGATAATTTTCTGCGCTTCAGGCGTGTAGAGATAATTCAGATAGGCTTTGGCCGCGTCGGTGGTGCCGTTGTGCTCGACATTTTTGTCGACCCACGCCACCGGGAACTCCGCCAGAATATTGGTTTTCGGCACGATCACGTCGTACTGGTCTTTGCCGTACTGATTACGGATGTTATTCACTTCCGATTCAAAGCTGATCAGCACATCGCCGAGGCCGCGCTCGGCAAACGTAGTGGTAGCGCCGCGACCGCCGGTATCAAACACTTCAACGTTCTTGAGGAACTTCGCCATATAAGCTTCAGTTTTAGCTTTATTGTTGCCATCGGCCTGATCGGCAGCGCCCCACGCGGCGAGATAGGTATAACGCCCGTTACCGGACGTTTTTGGATTTGGGAAAATCAGCTTCACGTTATCGCGCGCCAGATCGGCCCAGCTGTGAATCTGCTTTGGATTACCCTTACGCACCAGAAACGCCATGGTGGAGTAAAACGGTGAGCTGCTGTTTGGCAGACGCTGTTGCCAGTCAGCGGGAATCAGTTGGCCTTTGTCATGCAGCACCTGCACATCGGTAACCTGATTGTAAGTCACCACATCGGCGCGCAGACCTTGCAGAATCGCCAACGCCTGCTTCGAAGAACCGGCGTGCGACTGCTTGATGGTCAGCTTGTCATTGGGATGCGCAGCGTCCCACTGCTTTTCAAATGGTGCATTCAGGGCAACAAACAGTTCGCGCGAAACGTCGTAGGAGCTATTCAGCAACTCGGTTGCTTGCGCCGCACTGGCTAAAGCACACGACAGCGCGATACCGCCAAGCCATTTTTTCGAAATCGGAAGTGTCATGCTGCACCCTGAAAGACGGCAGTTAAGCCAATGCCATTAGATGCTGTCAGTGTATTTATAACTCAGGGGAAAGCTGTAACGGTTTTATATATCGTTTAGGGATTTCAAAGTCTAAAAAGGCATAAGACGGCGGGAGAGTTTATGCGGTGAGTGGGATTAAAGTGTGCGGCGTTTCGTAGGGTCGCCATTTATGGCGACCTCGCTTAATTACAGCGCTGTAAGCACATCCAGCGACGGCGCAAAAAAGTAGCTTCCACTCACCGGTTTAGTGAAGCGCAACATCGCGTCCATTTTTCCGTCGCGCTCGCCAAACATACTCAGCAGCTGCTGCTCAATATTGTAGAGACGATGACAGTAAGAAATGAAAAAGAGGCCATGCGTACCGCTGGCGCTGCCGTACGGCAGGCTTTGGCGCAGAATCTTCAGCCCTTTGCCCTCCTCTTTCAGATCGACACGGCTGAGATGCGACGTCGCAGGACGTCGATCGCCTGGCAGCTCTTCATCCGTCTCTTTGGTACGACCAATAATCGCTTCCTGCTTCTCTACTGCCATACGATTCCACAGCTTGAGGTTATGCTCCCAGCGTTGGGTAAACACATAGCTGCCGCCCGCATCGGGGCCTGCGCTGATAATCGCCACATCCTTGCGCGCTTCGCCCTGCGGGTTTTCCGTGCCATCGACGAAGCCCGACAAATCGCGGTCTTCAATCCAGCGGAAACCGTGCGTCTCTTCTTCGATATTGACGGCAGCAGCAAAGGCGCTGAGTGCGGCCTGAGCGAGCGCGAAGTTCACGTCATGTCGTTGAGATTGAATATGGATCAGCAAATCGCGCTGCGTGGCCGGCGCAATGCCGTTACCGAGCGCGGCGAAAGCTTTGAGTTCAGGTGCGGAAGCATTGCCTTGCAGATCGCGCCACAGCGCATCGCCAAAGGCGATCACCGCGCCCAATCCGGCATCACTGAATTTAGTTTGCAGCGCTTCAAGCTGCTGCAGGAAGGATTTGCTGCCCTGGCGCAGCGCGTCAAGATCGCCCGTGACGCGGGCTTCGAGCCAAATGGCGAAACGGCGGTGTTCCAACAGGATCCCGCTCTGAAACTGAGACATTGCACTGCTCTCCGGCATGAAAGTTAGACGATGTTTTTTTCGCCCGTATCATACCGGAAAGCCACACTCTTTGAGCGGGTGTTTAAGCAAGTTTTATCTTGTTTAACGCTGCCAGACAATCTTGCTGATTTTCCAGCTTTTCAGGGTATCGTCCGACGGCATCAAGCCTTCCGGACCATGCCATTCTCCGCTATAGATGTAGGAGATGTGCTGACTACCCGGCGCACGGCACTCAACATTACGTGCATCGAGACCGGTGACCATTTTGCAGTTATTAAAGGCTTTGCTGAACTTCGCGCTGAACAGATCGCCGATCTTGCTGCCGTCCGCCGCTTTGGCATCGGCATCCTGCACTTCAATGCGCTCAACGCTGGTGCTGCCGTTAATCACCAATTTAACCTTGTCGCCATCCAGCGCCTGCCAGAAATCCACCACCTGACCATTCTGCGTGCGCATGCCCTGACGCAATTTGTAATCGCCGTTCAGCGCTTTATTAATGGCGTCTTCCGACATTGAGGTGGTGCTCGTCAGGCCCGCAACGCCTTGCTCGGTGACCTCCAGCGATCCACCAAACCAGCCGAGCGGATTGAGCGCCGACCAGTGATAGCTCAGCGGATTGTACCAATGGCTTTCGCTATCGCTCGCGCTGCCAGATGAACCCGAACTGGCGCAGCCGGCCAAAACCATGCTGCTAACCAGCAGTGCGTGACGAACAACTTTCATGAAAACTCCTTGATCTGCTAAGCCGATTGGCGTGCCTGTTGGAGTCGCAAACCGGCAAAAAGTTTATTCGATGTGCTGATGTTCCGGCAGAAAGCAGTCGCGCAGGCGCGGTTGCGTTTGCAGCCAGAACAGCGCCAGCAGGTCAAACAGCGTCAATAACAGCAGCGGCGAGTCGGGAAAGGCGCCTTGCAGCAGGCTGGAACCTTGCCACAGCAGGCTGATAAGTAGCGATGCGCTCAATACATGACGCCAGCGTTGCCACAGGCGCGGCCAGCGCTGGCGATAGCCGGTCAGTAACAAGCCAATCGCCGCCGGAATGCCTAACGCCAGTCCCAGCCAAAAGCTTTGACGATCGGGATAGAACAGCGCCAGCAAATCATTGCCCTGCTGACGCGATGCGCCCGCCATCACCAATAGCAGCCAGGTGCGCGCCTGCAATAACAGGATCAGCCAGAAAAGAAATGGCAGCCGCAGCTGCCCTTTCGCATCGTACTCTTCGGGAAGGTATTTCAAACCGACCATTAATACTCGCGATCTTCAATCAAACGCTTGCCCAGCAGCAGCGAATCCACCGGCTCGTACTCAAGCTTTTCATAGAACGCCACCACCTGATCGTTCTCTTCGCGCACCATCAAATTGATTTTTGGGCAACCGCGCGCAATCAGCTTCTTCTCGAGACGATTCATCAACGCATTAGCAAAGCCACGCCCCTGATAATCAGGATGCACCGCAAGATAGTAAACGGAGCCGCGATGGCCGTCGTAGCCGCCCATCACCGTACCGACCACTTCGCCACCGACTTCCGCAACCAGAAACAGTTCCGCGTCGTGGTTCATTTTGCGTTCGATGTCCAGCTCGGGATCGTTCCATGGGCGTAACAAATCGCAACGCTCCCAGAGCGTGATCACTTCTTCAAAATCTTCCTGGCGGAAAGAACGGATTTCCATCGACGTTACCCTGCTGTTAGGCACAATTCGCTGATTATCACGCATTCTTTGCCAGGCGCAACCCTCACGCGTGACAACGGGGCAAAAAAAGCGCGACATCGCTGTTAGTCAGTTGCAATAGAAAGTAAACACTTGAAATAGTTACGAGGTCGCCGCCTGACAATTGTTACGCTATAACACTGGGCAGGATTTACCTGCCATGGACCCGTAAATGAAGAAGATTTCACTGCTTAAGCGCCTTACCAATCGTCGCCAACTGATACTTTCCGGTTTAGCGCTGGCGGTGTTGTCACCGCGCGCGGTACAGGCCAAAGAACAAAACAGCGATTTGCGCGTCAGTCCGCGTCATACGCCACCGAAACCCGCCAGCAACGGCAAACGCATCGTGATGATTGATCCTGGCCACGGCGGCATCGATTCCGGCGCTGTCGGCGAAGAGGGTTCGGAAGAGAAACACATCGTGCTGGCGATCGCTAACACCGTGAAGACGCTGCTGCATTCGCATCCGCGCATCGAAGTGCGCCTGACGCGCGACAGCGACCACTTTATTCCGCTCTATCAGCGCGTCGAAATTGCCCATCAGCACGGCGCTAACCTGTTTATGTCGATTCACGCCGACGGCTACACCAGCCCCGATGCGAACGGCGCATCGGTGTTTGCCCTTTCCAATCGCGGTGCCAGCAGCGCGATGGCGCGTTACCTGTCACAGCGTGAAAACGACGCCGACAAAGTGGGCGGCGCCGAGGTGCAGGATAAAGATCATTACCTCAACCAGATTCTGTTCGATCTGGTGCAGACCGATACCATCCGCAACAGCCTGACGCTGGGTAAACACGTGCTCGATCAGATTCGCCCGGTGCATCATCTGCACAGCCAGCACACCGAACAAGCCGCGTTTGCGGTGCTGAAATCGCCGTCAATTCCGTCGGTGCTGGTGGAAACCTCTTTCATTACCAATCCGCGTGAGGAACAATTGCTCGGCACGCAGGCGTTCCGCCAGAAAATTGCCAGCGCCATTGCCGACGGCATTGCCCGCTACTTCGATGAGGTTGATCGTCGCGAAGCATAGCCTTTATCCTGTGGTAGAATCGCGGCAAATTTCCGGAACGAGTGACTGATGAGCAATCCCGATATTTCCCGCGTCAAAGCCTTTTTGCTGGCGCTGCAAGATGATATTTGCGCCCAATTAGCGGCGGAAGATGGCAAGGCGAGCTTTGCCGAAGATGAGTGGCAGCGTCCCGGCGGCGGCGGCGGACGCAGTCGCGTCTTGCGTGATGGCGCGGTATTTGAACAAGCTGGCGTTAACTTCTCGCACGTACACGGCGATCAAATGCCCGCATCCGCTACCGCACATCGTCCCGAACTGGCTGGCCGCAGCTTTGAAGCGATGGGCGTGTCGCTGGTGGTGCATCCATCCAATCCTTACGTACCAACCAGCCACGCCAACGTGCGCTTCTTTATTGCGGAAAAACCGGGTGCCGATCCGGTGTGGTGGTTTGGCGGCGGTTTCGATCTCACGCCCTATTACGGCTTCGAAGAGGATGCGCTGCACTGGCATCAAACCGCACACGATCTCTGCCAGCCGTTTGGTGAAGAGGTTTATCCGCGTTACAAAAAGTGGTGCGATGATTACTTCTATCTCAAGCATCGCGACGAGCAGCGCGGCATCGGCGGCCTGTTCTATGACGATCTGAACACGCCCGATTTCGATTACTGCTTCGATTTCATGCAGGCGGTCGGCAACGGTTTCGCCGCTGCCTATCTGCCGATTGTGGCGAAGCGCAAAGCGCTGCCGTGGGGCGATCGCGAGCGCCAGTTCCAGCTTTACCGTCGTGGTCGCTACGTCGAGTTCAATCTGGTGTGGGATCGCGGCACGCTGTTTGGCCTGCAAACCGGCGGCCGCACCGAATCGATTTTGATGTCGATGCCACCGCTGGTGCGCTGGGAATACGATTATCAGCCAGAAGCCGATTCCCCCGAAGCCGCCTTGTACCGCGATTTCCTGCCAGTCAAAGATTGGCTGAAATAACCCGTAGGGTCGCCATTCATGGCGACCTTTTTGATAGTTTTATAACGGTTCGGTCTGCGCCTCCACCACCGCTAACGCCACCATATTTACAATGCGCCGCACCGATGCGATGCGCGTCAGCACGTGCACCGGTTTGCTGATCCCCATCAGCACCGGTCCCACCGTGACACCTTCGGAGCAGGAGACGCGCAGCAGGTTATAGCTGATACGCGCCGCTTCGACGTTCGGCATAATCAGCAAATTTGCGGTGCCTTTCAGCGGGCTATCTGGCATCAATTCGCGGCGAATGCTCTCAACCAGCGCCGCGTCGCCGTGCATCTCGCCGTCAATTTCCAGTTCCGGCGCGCGTTGCTGAATCAGCGCCAGCACGTCGCGCATTTTGCGCGCGCCCGGCGCATTTGAGGTGCCAAAGCTGGAATGCGACAGCAGCGCCACGCGCGGTTCAATGCCGAAGCGTCGCACCGTTTCCGCCGCCAGCAGCGTGATATCCGCGAGCTGCTCGGCGCTGGGATCTTCATTAACGTAGGTGTCAGCAATAAAGGTGTTGCCGCTCGGCAGCAGCAGCGCATTCATCGCGCCCGCCACCTTCACGTCCTCGCGTAGCCCAAACACTTTCTCCACCACGTCGTAATGTTCCTGATAATCGCCGATGGTGCCGCAGATCAGCGCGTCAGCCTCGCCGCGATGCACCATGATTGCGCCAATCAACGTAGGATTGCCGATCACCGCGCGTTGGGCGGTTTCCGGCGTCACGCCACGCCGTTTCATGATCTGGTAATACTCGTTCCAGTACTCTTTGAAACGCGGATCGGACTCGTTATTAACGATCTCAAAATCTTTGCCGGCCTCGATCTTCAACCCCTGCTTTTGCAGACGCATGGCGATGACGTTCGGGCGACCAATCAGAATCGGTTTCGCCAGGCCCAGTGTTACCAGTTCCTGCGTGGCATGCAGCACGCGCACCTCTTCGCCTTCGGCCAGCACCACGCGTTTGGGATCTTTGCGCGCCTGCGAGAAGATCGGCTTCATAAACAGGTTAGTTTTGTAGACGAACTCGGTAAGCTGCTCACGATAGGAATCAAAATCTTCTATTGGTCGCGTGGCGACGCCCGATTCCATCGCCGCTTTGGCTACCGCTGGCGCGATCTGCACAATCAAACGCGGATCGAAAGGTTTCGGGATCAGGTATTCCGGGCCGAAACTCAGGTCCTGATCGTCATACGCCGACGCCACCACATCGCTCTGTTCCGCCTGCGCCAGCGCCGCAATCGCGTGTACCGCCGCCAGCTTCATCTCTTCATTGATCGCCGTGGCACCCACATCCAGCGCACCACGAAAAATAAACGGGAAGCACAGCACGTTGTTCACCTGATTGGGGAAATCAGAGCGACCGGTGCAGATAATCGCGTCGGGCCGCACCTGTTTCGCCAGCGGCGGCATGATTTCCGGTTCGGGATTGGCTAGCGCCAGAATCAGCGGATCCTGCGCCATCTTCTGCACCATTTCCGGCGTTAAAGCTTTGGGACCAGAACAACCGAGGAAGATATCTGCGCCGCCAATCACCTCATCCAGCGTGCGTGCGCCGCTGTCGGCTACCGCGTACGCGGCTTTGGTCGGCGTCATATTCGGCTCGCGATCGCGATAGATCACGCCTTTGGAATCGCAAACCACAATGTTGTGCTGCTGCATGCCGAGCGCCACCAGCAGATTCAGGCAGGCAATCGCCGAAGCACCCGCGCCGGAGACCACCAGCCGCACATCGCTGATGGCTTTTTTGACGATGGTTAAGCCGTTGAGTACCGCGGCAGTACAGATGATCGCCGTGCCGTGCTGATCGTCGTGGAACACCGGAATCTGCATCCGCTCACGCAGCTGTTGCTCAATATAGAAGCACTCGGGCGCTTTGATATCTTCCAGGTTGATGCCACCAAAAGTGGGTTCCAGCGCGGCAATCACCTCAATCAACTTATCGGGATCGCGCTCATCGATTTCGATATCAAATACGTCAATGCCAGCGAACTTTTTAAACAGCACGCCCTTGCCTTCCATCACCGGCTTACTCGCCAGCGCGCCAATATTGCCCAATCCCAGCACCGCCGTACCGTTGGAGATCACCGCCACCAGATTGCCACGCGCGGTGTATTTGCGTGCCGCCAGCGGATCGGCGGCAATTTCCAGACAAGGCGCGGCGACGCCGGGCGAATAGGCCAGCGCCAGATCGCGCTGTGTGGCTAACGGTTTGGTGGGTGAAACCTGAATTTTTCCGGGCGTGGGGAATTGGTGAAAATCGAGCGCGCTTTGCTTAAGTTGATCGTCCATTGGGCATCCTTTGGCACCGCTAAATGAGCCATCAGTATAGGAATTTGCGGCACACAAGAGGGTGAAGGCGCTCAAAGAACGCACAGTACAAAGGGCACGGATTGCTACCGCTGCGCCTGCGGCTTTGTCACAGCCTGCTATCCTTATTGATGGCAAAACGCGTGGCTGAAGCGTTTCAGAGAAAACGCATTTTCTTCGTGAAACGTCTGTAGCACTGTGTTGGACCGGACTATAACAGGAATGGGCACCACAGATTTGCCCACAAATTTGCTCATCAAGGAGTTAAGCGATGAACCAGCTAGATGCATTAAAACAGTACACCACCGTGGTGGCAGACAGCGGCGATATCGAATCCATTCGCCATTATCACCCGGAAGATGCGACCACCAACCCATCATTGATTCTGAAAGCCGCCGGTCTCGACGCCTACAAACATCTGATTGATGACGCCATCGACTACGCGAAAAAACAGGGCGGCAGCAAAGAGACGCAAATCATCAACGCCAGCGACAAAGTGGCAATCAACCTCGGTATGGAAATTCTGAAAAGCGTACCGGGCCGTGTTTCGACCGAAGTGGATGCGCGCCTCTCCTTCGATCGTGGCATGTGTGTGACCAAAGCCGAGAAGCTGGTCCGTCTGTACGAAGAGCATGGCATCGACCGCTCACGCATTCTGATCAAGCTGGCTTCGACCTGGGAAGGCATCAAAGCCGCCGAGGAGCTGGAAAAAAACGGTATTCAGTGCAACCTGACGCTGTTGTTCTCCTTCGCTCAGGCGCGTGCCTGTGCTGAAGCCGGTGTGTTCCTGATCTCGCCGTTTGTTGGCCGAATTTACGACTGGTACAACTCCCGCAAACCGATCGACCCGTATGTAGTTGATGAAGATCCAGGCGTGAAATCTGTGCGTCGTATCTACGATTACTACAAGAAGCACCGTTACAGCACCGTCATCATGGGTGCCAGCTTCCGTAAAGTAGAACAGATACAGGCGCTGGCCGGCTGTGACCGTTTGACCATTTCCCCTAACCTGCTGGAAGAGCTGGCCAACAGCGACGCGCCGCTGGAGCGTAAGCTGGAGCCATCAACCGAAGGCTTCCATCAGCCGGCTTCACTGTCTGAAGCGGAATTCCGCTGGGAACACAATCAGGATCCGATGGCGGTAGAAAAACTGTCAGACGGCATCCGTCAGTTCGCCATCGACCAGCAGAAGCTGGAAGACGTGCTCTCTTCTCGTCTGTAATCCGCACTCACTCTTATGGCGGATGGGCATTGGCTCATCCGCTATCGCCAAATCACAAGGGAGAACCTTATGTCTTCACGCAGAGAGTTGGCTAACGCAATTCGTGCACTCAGCATGGATGCGGTACAAAAAGCAAATTCCGGACATCCCGGCATGCCGATGGGCATGGCCGATATCGCCGAAGTTTTATGGCGCGATTTCCTCCATCACAATCCCAATAATCCGGCATGGATTGATCGCGACCGCTTTATTCTTTCCAACGGTCACGGTTCAATGCTGCAATACAGTTTGCTGCATCTCACCGGTTACGATCTGCCGATGGAAGAGTTAAAAAACTTCCGCCAGTTACATTCCAAAACGCCAGGTCACCCGGAACTCGGATACACGCCAGGCATCGAAACCACCACCGGTCCGCTCGGCCAGGGCTTAGCCAATGCCGTGGGCATGGCGATTGCCGAGCGCACGCTGGCGGCGCAGTTTAACCAACCCGATCACGACATCGTTGACCATTACACCTACGTGTTTATGGGCGATGGCTGTTTGATGGAAGGCATCTCGCACGAAGTGTGCTCGCTGGCCGGTACGCTCGGTCTTGGCAAGCTGATTGGTTTCTACGACCACAACGGTATCTCGATTGATGGTGAAACCGAAGGCTGGTTCACCGACGATACGCATAAACGCTTTGAAGCCTATAACTGGCATGTGATCGGCAGCGCAGAAGGTATTGATGGCCACGATCCAGAAGCCATTGCGGCGGCGATCAAGGAAGCGCAAAGCGTTACCGATAAGCCGTCACTGATCATCTGCCGCACGGTGATTGGTTTCGGTTCGCCGAATAAAGCCGGTAAAGAAGAGTCACACGGCGCAGCGCTGGGCGAAGAAGAAGTGGCGCTGACGCGACAGAAACTCGGCTGGAAGTACCCGGCGTTCGAGATTCCCAAAGAGATTTATCAGCAATGGGATGCTAAAGAAGCCGGCAGTCAGCGTGAGAAATCCTGGAATGAAAAATTTGCCGCCTACAAAGCCGCCCATCCGCAGCTGGCAGAGGAATTCAGCCGCCGCGTGAGTGGCGAAATGCCGGTAAATTGGGAAACGGAAACCCAGAAATTTATTGAGCAGTTGCAGGCTAATCCGCAAAAAATTGCCAGCCGTAAAGCCTCGCAAAATACGCTGGAAGTGTATGGCAAGCTGCTGCCGGAATTCCTCGGCGGTTCGGCGGATTTGGCACCAAGCAACCTCACTATTTGGTCGGGTTCAAAATCGATCAAAGAAGATCTCGCCGGTAACTACATTCACTACGGCGTGCGTGAGTTTGGTATGACGGCGATTGGCAACGGCATCGCCACGCACGGCGGCTTCGTGCCGTACACTGCAACCTTCCTGATGTTCGTCGAGTATGCGCGTAACGCGGTGCGCATGGCGGCGCTGATGAAAGCGCGTCAGGTGCTGGTGTATACGCATGACTCCATCGGCCTCGGCGAAGATGGCCCGACGCACCAGCCGGTTGAGCAAATCGCTGGCTTGCGCGTTACGCCAAACCTCAGCTTGTGGCGTCCATGCGATCAGGTAGAAACCGCTGTAGCCTGGAAAGCTGCCGTTGAGCGCCATCACGGGCCAACCGCGCTGATCCTGTCGCGTCAAAATCTGTTGCAGCCGGATCGCAGCAAAGAGCAGGTGGCGAATATCGCGCGCGGGGGTTACGTGCTGAAAGATAGCACGGGCACACCGGAAGCGATCATTATCGCCACCGGTTCAGAGATTGAAATCGCGCTCGGCGCGGCGGAAAAACTCACCGCCAACGGCCACAAGATTCGTGTCGTGTCGCTGCCGAGTACCGACGTGTTTGATAAGCAGGATGCCGCTTATCGCGAATCGGTGCTGCCATCTGGCGTGAAAGCGCGCGTGGCGGTCGAAGCCGGTATTGCGGATTACTGGTACAAGTATGTCGGGCTGGACGGCGCGATTGTCGGTATGACCACCTTTGGTGAGTCTGCTCCGGCCGGCAAACTGTTCCCGGAATTCGGTTTCACCATCGAGAACATCGTTAGCCATACCGAAGCATTACTCAAGCCGCACTAATCGATCTGGCCCTACGTCTTTTTGGCGTAAGGGCCATTTTTTGATCACAGCCTGATACAGAAAAAAATCTGCCCTGCCCTCTTCACGCCTCGCTCAAACTGATTACTATAAGCTTTCCTCCGATTCTCATAGCGGACGCTTTCCCGTTGAAAAAACGTACTCCTTTTTTACTGGCCTTAATGGTCTCAGTGCTTCCATTAAAAAGCATGGCGCAGTCATCGCCCGATCCACTGTTGGCATCGCAAATTGTTGATCGTTACGCTGAGCACATTTTCTATGGCAGCGGCGCAACCGGCATGGCGCTGGTAGCGATTGACGGCAATCAGCGGGTTTTCGCCAGCTTTGGTGATACGCGCCCCGGCAACAACGTGCGTCCGCAGCCCGATTCGGTGATTCGTATTGCCTCGCTCAGCAAGCTGATGACCAGCGAAGTGATGGTGAAGATGGCAGAGCGCGGTCAGCTACGTCTTGACGATCCGCTGAGCAAATACGCGCCGCCTGGCGCGCGCGTGCCAAGCTATAACGGCCAGCCGATTCGCCTGATTAACCTTTCCACGCATACCAGCGGCCTGCCGCGCGAGCAGCCCGGCGGTAAGCCGCATCGTCCGGTGTTTGTCTGGCCGACCAAGTCCGATCGCTGGCAATGGCTGAGCGGCGCCGCATTAAAGGCCGCGCCGGGCACCAATGCCGCCTATTCCAACCTGGGCTTTGATCTGCTGAGCGATGCACTCGCCAAAGCGGCGGGCATGCCGTATCCGGCGCTGTTTCAACAGTTGATAACGCGTCCGTTGGGCATGAAAGACACCACTTTCACGCCGTCACCGGATCAGTGTCAGCGCCTGATGATTGCGGAGAAAGGCGCCAGTCCGTGTAACAACACGCTGGCGGCTATCGGCAGCGGCGGCGTTTACTCAACGCCAGACGATATGGGCCGCTGGATGCAGCAGTTCCTCAACTCGGCGGTGAATCACCGCACGCCGCAAATCGATCGCCTGCAAACGCTGATCTACCGCCGCGACCAGTTGACCAAAGTCGAAGGCATGGATGTGCCGGGTCGCGCCGATGCGCTGGGCATGGGTTGGGTGTATATGGGGCCGAAGGACGGTCGTCCGGGAATTATTCAGAAAACCGGCGGCGGCGGCGGCTTTATTACCTATATGGCGATGGTGCCGCAGCACAACGTTGGTGTGTTTGTGGTGGTGACGCGCTCGCCGTTAACGCGTTTCACCCCGATGAGCGATGGCGTGAATAATATGCTGACGGAATTGGTGGGCAATCAGTCGGGTTCACCGATGACGGTGCAAGCGATTCGTTAATCATATGGGGAAGGTCGCCATTAATGGCGACCCTACAGATTAACGCGACTGCACCGGGTTCTGCGATTCGGTAACCCACAACGTTGGCCAATCTTCACTGCTGTGCCACGCATCGCAGGTCTTCTCTTCCGCATACTCCGCCAGCACAAATTCGTTGCCGTCATACTGCCAGCGCGTCGCCACGCCGCAATCACCCAATCCACGTCCTTTACTGAAGGTGTAAAGCAATCCATGGCTGGCATCGAATTCGGCGTTCACCAACTCCAGCTGATTATCGCTGCGTGATGCTGGGGTGAACGGCAACGTTAAGCTCAAGCCACGCGACACATAAGGCGCATCACGCGTCACTTCAAATGCCAGATCGATAACGTTATAAGCACCGGTTTCACAGCTGATCAGCAGCAGCGCTTTGCTGTCGGTGAGCGGTGAAACGCTCACTTCACGCCGCAGCGGATCGAGCGAGCAGTTATCGGTATTCACCCGCCAGGTACCAAAATCAATCAAACCGCTGGTCTCTTCCTGCGTCAGCGGCGGCGGCGGCGGTAACGGCGCGGGTAACGCCGGCAACGCGGGTTGCGGCGGCACATCCCACTGCACGCGGTCGCCACGCCTCACCCAGGCGCTGGCACCGTTGACGCGGCCCTGCACGTCATCCATCAACAATAACGCTGCCTTCATGCCGCTGAGCGGAATGGTAGCGTTGGCTTTATAGGTCAGTTGCAGATTTTGCGCATCCAGCGTCTGCGCCAGAAACTCGTCGATGGCGATAGCATTGCTGGTCGCCAGATGGTGCGGCTCCACCGTCCAGTGTTTGAGATCCGGCGTCAGACGGCGTTGATCAAGCAACAAATTATCCTTGAGCGGGCCGCCAGGCAGCTCACCGCTGTAGGCGCTGCCGTAATCGATGCGCAGTAAGGGGCGATCGTTGACGCCAGCATGACGTGAAATCGTCATCACTAAGCCGTTGTCACCGGGAAAACTGCGTGCCACGCAAAAAGCCGCATTGTTACAGGTCAGTTGCCAGTCAGAAAATGACTTTTGCAGTGGCTGAGCCTGTACGCACGCGACGAAAAGAAAGGGCAATAAAAGCAGTAACTTCATCCAATACGACATCAAAAAAATCGGTCCCCAAATTCCTGGAAAGAAAATAATAGCGCAACGGGAACGCTGTCAGCAGGCCTAAACTGTGAGCCGGCCCTAAAAGCGGGGTCAACCGCTGAAAAAGACATCACCTTGTAGCGATCGGGTATTGGATGACGCAATGGCTCATCATCCGTTTTGACCGATTCCTGCTCAATCGGATTCGTCGCACTCTTGTTGACGCATCACAAAACGGTCAAATACACACAAACGGGCATAAGCGGTCATGCTAGGTTAATTCCATGTTGCGGCTATGCAACGCGCGTAGAACGCAGATTTCGCGACATTAGGCGATTTTATGTGAAGTGCGTCACTTAATTTTGATAACCAGACATCTCATTTACATTGAAGAAAGATCCAGATCACTCTAATCAGCTAAGGCGTATTGGTGACTGTGGACTCGTGCGCAGCCCACACTTTCCAAATGCGCTATCCAGTAATTTATATCCATCGGAGGTTAGTATGTTGCCGATTGAAAGACAGCAGCGAATTATTGACGAATTAAATGTAAATGGTCGGGTCATTGTCGCTGAATTAGTCACGTTATGTCAGGTTTCACAAGAAACCATTCGGCGTGATTTAACTCAGCTGGAGAAACGTGGTCTGTTACAACGCAGTCACGGTGGTGCGGTACCAGCAAAACGACAGGCCGCTAACATTCAGGGAAATACAAGAGGCGTTAACGAGTATGAATTATCTTTCCGCCAGAGAATAAATGAACACGTTGATGCCAAGATGGCGATTGCCAAACGCGCACTCGATTTCATTAGCCCTGGCGATTGTATATTACTCGATAGCAGCACCACTTGCTGGTATTTAGCGCGACAGCTGCCAGATATTGAATTAACGGTATTAACCAATTCCATCAGGATTGTGCAAACCCTTGCGGCGCGCGGCAGTATCCGCACCATCTGTCTGGGAGGAGAATATTCTGACCGTTATGAAGATTTCCACGGCGTGGTCGCCGAGCAACCGCTCAGGGAATTTCAGATCAATAAGATCTTTTTTTCCTGTAGCAGTTTAGGTAATGACGGTTATTTACGTGAAGGTAACGAAAACAACGCACATTTAAAACAGCAAATGTTATTAGCAGCGGAAAGAAAACATCTGTTGCTGGACGGAAGTAAATTCCTGCGGCCCTCATTCGCGCGTATTTGTCATTATCGCGATGTGGACTTTCTCATCACTGACCAATTAAAAGACAAAGAGCTGGAACAAGAATTAGCGTGGAACGGCGTCAATATTATTGATTGCTCCCAGCGCAGCCATTCTATGCAGCTAATAAAAAATTAAATCGGAGTCTTTATGAAAAAACATCTTATCGCCTGTTCTCTGCTCGCCCTGTTTGCCGCCTCCGGCGCGCACGCTGCTGACAAATTACGCATGGGCATCGTGGTGAAAATTGGCGGTATTCCGTGGTTCAACGCCATGGAAGCGGGCATCAAGAGTGAAGCGGCGAAACGCGGCATTGACGCGTGGATGGTGGGCCCAACGGCGGCCGATCCGGCTCTGCAGGTGCGTGCTATCGAAGATTTGATTGCCCAGAAGGTCGACATCATTGGCGTGGTGCCGAATGACCCGAAGGTGCTGGAGCCGGTGCTGAAGCGCGCCCGTGATGCTGGCATTGAAGTCATCACCCACGAATCGCCGGATCAGAAAGGCGCTAACTGGGACTTCGAACTGGTGGATGCGCCGACGCACGGCATCAACCATATGAAAGCGCTGGCGAAATGCATGCATGAAGAGGGCAAATACGCCATGTACGTCGGCAGCCTGACCGTGCCATTGCATCAGCAGTGGACCGATGCGGCGTTGAATTACCAGAAAGAACACTATCCGAAGATGCAGATGGTCACCGACAAGTTTGGCGTCGGCGAATCGCTGGATGACTCGATTCGTACCACCAATGAGCTGATGTCCAAATACCCGGATTTGAAAGGGATTATGGCCTTTGGTTCACAAGGTCCGATTGGCGCCGGTCGTGCGGTGATGAACCGTAACAAAATTGATCAGGTGTGCGTGATTGGTGCCTTCAGTCCTGGCCAGGGCGCATCGCTGGTGCAGCGCGGCGCAATCAAAGGCGGCTACATCTGGAACCCGCAGACCGCTGGCGAAGTGTTTGTGCGTATCGCCGAAATGATGCAGAAGAAAGAGCCAATCACCGACGGAATGACCATCGAGGGTTTGGGCAAAGTGAAAGTTGATGAGGCGACCCACACCATCCTCGGCAACAACACCGAAAGCCTGGACAAAGAGAACCTGCCAAAACTGGTGAAAATGGGGCTGTAATGATGAAAGAGGTGATCCCACAGACGCTGATTGCGCTCGACAACCTGTCGAAAACATTTGGTGGCAACCGCGCACTGAGCGATATCTCGCTGACCTTACTGGCTGGCGAAGTGCACTGTCTCGCTGGCACCAACGGCTGTGGCAAGAGCACCTTAATCAAAGTCATTTCCGGGGTGCACGCCCCGGATAGCGGCAGCCGCATTACGCTGGGCGAAGGCCCAAGCTTCCCGCGCCTGACCACACGTCAGGCGCGTGACTTCGGCATCCAGGTGATTTATCAGGATCTGTCGCTGTTCCCCAATCTCAGCGTGGCGGAAAACATCGCCTTCGAGCACAACCTGAGTAGCCTGCTCGGCTGGCACCGCAAAGCCAAACTGCGTGAATCGGCGCAGCGCATTATTGATGAGCTGAAGTTTGACCTCGACCTCGATGAAAAAGTGGCATCGCTTTCGATTGCCGCCCGCCAGCAGGTAGCGATTTGCCGTGCGCTGGTCGCTGATGCGGGGCTGGTGATCATGGATGAGCCGACTGCTTCATTGACGCGCACCGAAGTGAATCAGCTGCTGCGCACCGTGCGTTACCTCAAAGACAAAAACATCTGCGTGGTGTTTGTCAGCCATCGTCTGGATGAAGTGCTGGAGATTTCGGATCGCGTGACGGTGATCCGCGACGGCCGCAAAATGGGCTGCTGGCCCGCCAAAGCGATGACGCCGCACCATCTGACCGAACTGATGACCGGCCTGAAACTCGACTATCAGCTAAAAACGCCGACGCGCAATGACGATCGCCTGATCCTCGAAGTCGAAAAGCTGACGCGCGCCGGACAATATCACGACGTTAATTTCAAACTCTATCAGGGCGAAGTGCTGGGCCTGTGCGGCCTGCTGGGCTCTGGCCGTACCGAACTGGCGCTGTCGCTGTTTGGCATGACCAAGCCCGACAGCGGCAAGATCTGGCTCGACAGCAAACCGGTGCGCTTCCGTGGACACGAGGACGCGATCAAAGCGGGTATCGGTTATGTCTCTGAAGATCGCTTAACGCTGGGTTTGGTGCAGCAGCAATCGGTGGCCGACAACATGGTGCTGCCGATCCTCGACAAACTGCAAAACCGTTTCCACCTGATTGACGAATACCGCAAGAATAAGCTGATCCTGCAGTGGATTCAGCAGCTTGGCGTGCGCGTCGCCGATCCCAATCTGGCGATCTCCACGCTCTCCGGCGGCAACCAGCAGAAAATCGTGCTGGCGAAATGGGTGCTGACGCAGCCGCGCATCCTGATCCTCGATTCGCCCACGGTTGGCGTGGATGTCGGCGCTAAAGCCAGCATCTATCAGCTGATTCATCTGCTGGCGAAGGAAGGTTTGTCGATCATCCTGATTTCCGACGAAGTGCCCGAGGTTTGGTACAACTGCGACCGCATCCTGCACTTCCGTGATGGCACCGTTCATGCCGAATACCAACCCGATACCGTTGAGCAACAGCAGCTGGCGGAGGTGATCAATGCCTGATTTTTCTCGTTTACGTCCGAGCTCCAGCCAGGGCTGGCTTGCCTGGGTTTTGCTGGCGTTCATCGTGTTTTTCTCTGCCGCCAGCGACCAGTTCCTGACGGTGCAAAACCTGCTGGATCTGGCGGAAAGCTACGCCGTGACCGGCATCTTCGCCCTCGGCCTGTTTGTGGTGCTGGTGACCGGCGGCATCGATATCTCCTTTGCTGCGGTGGCGTCGGTGGTGCAATACCTGATCGCCTCGCTGTTTGTGCAGTTCCAGTTTGATAACGCCCTGCTCAGCATTCTGCTGGCGGTGGTGTGCGGCACGCTGTTTGGCGTAATCAACGCCCTGCTGATTACCTCGCTGCGCGTGGTGTCGATCATCATCACCATCAGCATGCAGTCGCTGCTGTTTGGCCTGTTGATGTGGGTAACCGGCGGCAAAAGCCTCTATTCGCTGCCGGACTGGTGGATCACGCTGCGCAGCGTGCTGCCCTTCAACTGGCAAGGCAACAGCTTCCAGATTGGATTGCCGCTGGTGACCATGCTGGTGATTGCCGGACTCACCGCGCTGCTGCTGAACAAAACCAATCTTGGCCGCCAGCTGTATGCGGTAGGCGGCGATGCGGAATCGGCGCGCCGTATCGGTATTCGCGTGGGTCTTATCCACATCTTCGCCTACGGCTGGCTGGGTGCGATGGCGGCGATTGGCGGCTTAGTGCAGGTCTATCGCATGGGTGAAGTGGTGCCGAATGCGCTGGTTGGCGGCGAGCTGGATGTGCTGGCGGCCACGGTGCTGGGCGGTGCCAGCCTGATGGGCGGCAAAGGCACGGTGAGCGGCACCTTAATGGGCGTGTTCCTCATCGCCATTCTGAAGAACGGCCTCAACCTGATTGGCGTCTCCAACTACTTCATGAACATCGTGGTGGGCGGCGTGATCATGGTGGCCATCGCCGTGACTCACTACAAAAAACGTAAAGAAACTGATGTCAGTTTCGTCTAACGGAAGGCGCATTCACATGAAATCACTCTCTGCTCTGCGTCCGGACGGCACCAATATCGGCCTGATGCTGCTCATTGCGCTGGCGCTGGCGACCTTCACCATCATGCTACCGGGCCGCTTTCTCACGGATTCGACCTTTATGAGCATGGCGTTCCAGTTGCCTGAGCTCGGCTTGCTGACGCTGGCGATGTTTATCGCCATTCTCAGCGGCGGACTGAATCTGGCGATCATCGCCACCGCTAATCTGACGGCGCTGTTTATCGCCTGGACGCTGATGCGCGCCCTGCCCGCCGATGCGGGAACCGGTATGCAACTGTTGTGGCTGTTCATCGCCATCATCGGCGCGATGCTGATTGCCGCGCTGATTGGCGTGATTACCGGCGTGATGGTAACGCGCATCGGAGCGCACCCGATTCTGGTGACGCTGGCGACCATGATGACGCTGAACGGTATCGGCATCTGGCTCACCAAAGGTGCGGCGGTCAGCGGCATGCCGTCGGTGGTGCAGGCGCTCGGTTCCAACACGCTGCTTGGTGTTCCGCTGCCGCTGTGGGTGTTCCTGATTGCCGCCGCGCTGCTAGCGCTGTTCCTCGGCAAAACCCGCGCCGGTAAATGCATCTATATGGGCGGCAGCAACATCAACGCCACCTGGTTTAGCGGCATCAACACCCATCGCATGGTGATTCTGGTGTACGTCATCTCCAGCCTGCTGTGCGTGTTGGCCGGATTGATCATGATGGCACGCTTCAACTCGGCGCGTATGGGTTACGGCGATGCGTATCTGCTGCTGACGGTGCTGGCGATCATCCTTGGCGGCACCGATCCCAACGGCGGCTTTGGTCGCGTCACCGGCGTGGTGCTGGCGCTGATCGCGCTGCAAGTGCTCTCCACCGGCTTCAACCTGATGAACATCAGCCAGCACGTCAGCCTGGCGATGTGGGGCGCGGTACTGATTGTGGTGCTGGCCTTCAAACAATTCAAAACCCGCTTTAACGAACATCGTGCCGTCAAACTCAGCAAGCTGGCCGCGGCGCTTAACCCTTTGACCGAAAAAAAGGAAGTATGATGCGTATTCAAGTCTCCCCGTCGTTGATGTGTATGAATCTGATGGAGATCAAGCACCAGCTCGCCGTGCTGGACTCCCGCGCCGACTTCCTGCACATCGATATTATGGATGGTCACTACGTGAAAAATATCACGCTGTCGCCGTTCTTTATTGAGCAGATTCGCCCGTTCACCAAAGTGGCGCTGGATGTGCATTTGATGGTCGAGCAACCCACCGATTTCATTGAAGTGATTGCCAAAGCCGGCGCGGATTACATCTGCCCGCACGCCGAAACCATTAACCGCGATGCGTTCCGCGTGATCAACATGATCCGCAGCTTCGGTAAGAAAGTTGGCGTGGTGCTCAACCCCGCGACGCCGGTCTCCTTTATCCATCACTACATTCATCTGGTGGATAAGATCACCGTGATGACGGTGGATCCGGGCTATGCCGGACAACCGTTTATTCCGGAAATGGTGCTGAAGGTCCAGGAGTTGAAAGCGCTGAAGCAGGCCAACGGCTATCAATACCTGATTGAGATCGACGGTTCCTGTAACACCCGCACTTACAACACGCTGGTTGGCGCGGGCGCAGAAGTGCTAATTGTTGGTACTTCCGGTTTGTTCAATATTCACGACGATCTGGAAACCGCCTGGAATATGATGCGCGAAAGCATCGATGAGGCTCAGGGATTGGCGCAGGTATCCGCATGAAAAAATGCTGGCTCGGTATCGACATTGGCGGCACCGGCACACGTCTGCAGCTAATGGAAGCAGGCCGCGTTTGGTCGAGCTTCCGTAAAGTGCCGACGGCCAGCTGGGCGCAACAACCTGATGCGCTGAGCGCGTTGGGCGAGTTAATCAGTGAAACGCTGGAGCAGCAGCCGGTCAGCGGCGTGATGCTCGGATTACCCGGCATTCTGAGCCGCGACCGCCAGCAGGTGATTTCTCTGCCATTTATTCAGGCGCTGGATCAACAACCGGTTGCCGCGCTGCTTACCGAACGTCTTGGCGTGCCGGTGGCGATGGATAAAGATGTTAACCATCTGATGCTGTGGGATTTACTGCAGCTGGAGCAGCTGCCGGACAGCGCGGTGGGTTTGTATCCCGGCACCGGCATGGGCAACAGCTTGTGGATCAACGGTCAGTTTTATCATGGTCAGCACGGCGGCGCGGGTGAGCTTGGCCATGTGCCCGTTGCCGGCAACGATCTGCCCTGCCCGTGCGGCAATCGTGGCTGTGCGGAAACCGTCACTTCCGGCCACTGGCTAAGCCGCTGGGCGAGCGCTAACGTGCCAGAAACTAACATGTCGGCGCTGTTTAGCCAGCATCGCGAGCATCCGGAGCTACAGGCTTTTGTGCAGCGCCTGGCGCAGTTGATTGCCACCGAGATGAACATCCTCGATCCGGAATACCTGATTCTCGGCGGCGGCGTGCTGGCGATGGCGGACTTTCCGCTGGCGCAGTTGCGCAGCCAGATTCAGCAGCATCTTCGTCCACCCGCCACGCGCGACGGTTTGAAGATCGTGTTTAGCCAATCCACCGATCACACCGGTTGTCGCGGTGCCTGTTTAGCCGCCGAACGTCTGTTCAGGAGTGCATGATGAAAGGAAAAGTGTGTGTGTTTGGCTCGTTCAACCTCGACGTGGTCGCGGTGATGAACCGCTTTCCGATGCCGGGCGAATCGCTCACCGCCCATACCAGCATGATGGGACCGGGCGGCAAAGGTGCCAACCAGGCAACGGCTGCGCTGCGTGCCGGCGCGCGGGTGCACTACATCGGGAAGATTGGTAACGATGACTTCGGCATGTTTGCGCGTCGTCATCTGGAAAAGACCGGTTTCGATGCCATCACCTTGTTTACCTGCAAGGAGAAACCCACCGGCAATGCGCTGATTTACGTTGCCGGTGACGATGCCGAGAACATGATTTCGGTCTATCCCGGCGCAAACACCACGGTAACTGCCGCCGAAGTGACGCGCTGCCAACCCACCGTTGCCGCCGCCGATATTTTGCTGGTGCAGCTGGAGAATAATCTCAGCGCCATCCAGCGCATGCTCGACAACGCGCGCGCTGGCGGCACCTTTGTGATTATGAATCCCGCACCGTGGCAGAAAGTTACTGATGCGCTGCTGGCGAAAGTGGACTTGTTGACGCCGAACAGCACCGAAGCGATGCAGCTAACCGGCGTGAAAGTCACCGACTTCCCCAGCGCGCAGCAAGCGGCAGAAAAGCTGCACCGCAAAGGCGCGCGTCAGGTGATTATTACCTTGGGGGTGTCCGGCGCGTTGCTTTCGGTAGCCGGGCAGCCGCCGCTGCGTATTCCGCTCTTCCCGGCGCAGCCGCTGGATACCACCGGCGCAGGCGATGCGTTTAACGGCGCACTGGCGGCGCGGCTGGCTTCTGGCGATGAACTGCCGCAGGCAGCGCTATTTGCTTCAGCTTACGCTTCGCTGTGCGTGGAACGCTCCGGTGCGGCTCACTCGATGCCCTCTTACGCCGAAGCGCTGGCGCGGTTGCAGGCGTATCCAGAGTGTGTACCGGAAGCGTTGGGAGAATTGGTATAATCCTGTGCGGTAATGGACAAGGTCGGCATAAATGCCGACCCTACGGGTGTTGTAGGGTCGCCATTTATGGCGACCTGGCCAAATTTACGGCTTTAACCACCCGGCGATCTGGGCATGCTGCAACAGCATAATGGCTTTGCCGTCACGAATGCGGCCGTCTTTCACCATCGCCAGCGCTTCCGGGAAACTCAGCTCCAGCACGGTAATCTCTTCATCCTCAACGCCACCGCCGTTGTTGGCGCGCTGCGCATCGCTGTATTGCGCAGCGAAGAAGTGGATCAATTCGGTGACACCGCCCGGCGACATATAGACTTCGTAGAGTTTCTCCACCTTGCCCACCTGATAACCGGTCTCTTCAATCGCTTCTTTGCGAATGCACTCTTCCGGCGAGTCGTCATCCAGCAGCCCCGCGCAGGTCTCAATCAGCTCGCCGCTTTCGTTGCCATTCACATAGGTAGCTATACGGAACTGACGCACCAGCAGAACGCTATTTTTTTCAGTGTTATACAACAGGATGGTGGCGCCGTTACCGCGATCGTAAACTTCGCGCTTGTGACGCACGACTTCGCCGTTGTTGCGGGTGAGTTCGTAGGTGAAGTTGCGCAGCACAAACCAGTTTTCTGACAGCAACTTGTCTTTGATGATGTTGATCTTTAACGACATAACCGCTCCACTGCTAAATTGAGGGAGCCTGAGATGATAGGACGAAGCGGCGGAGAAAACTATCTGAATTGTGAGGATGGTGGAGGTATAAAAAGGAGGTCGCCATAAATGGCGACCCTATGGGGGAAACACGCTCAAACGTAGGGTCGCCATTTATGGCAACCGGTTCAAAAACCGTTTGGCTGATCTTTCATATCCGGCAGATGGTGCGCGATACCTTTGTGACAATCGATACAGGTTTTCCCTTCCTCAATCGCCTTGCTATGCATCTTCGCGGCCACGGTTTTCTGCGCAGTGAAATCCATATAATCAAAGTTGTGGCAGTTACGACACTCCTGCGAATTGTTGTTTTTCATCCTGCGCCACTCGTTTTGCGCCAGCTCGATGCGGTGATCCTCGAACTTTTGCGGCGTATCGATGATGCCGAAAATCTTGGCATACACCTCTTTGCTCGCCTGGATCTTACGCAGCATTTTCGGGCCCCACTCGTGCGGCACATGACAATCCGGACAGGTGGCGCGCACGCCGCTGCGGTTGTTGTAGTGCACCGTCTGCATATATTCCTGATAGACGTTATTGCGCATCTCGTGGCAGCCGATACAGAACTGCTCACGGTTGGTCATCTCCATCGCGGTGTTGAAGCCGCCCCAGAAAATGATGCCGCCAGCAAAGCCCAGAATCAGCAAGGTGCCGAGCGCCAGACGACTTGGACGTCGCCACCAGCGCCAGATGCGCAGAAGTTTCTCTTTCATCATGTCCTCACTTACCGAATCCGTCAGCCGGTTTGAAGGTGTTTTCCACCACCGGTTTGGCATCGGTTTGCGGTACGTGACACTGCAGGCAGAAGTAGCGGCGCGGCGACACGGTGCTGCTCACCAGACCATCGCGATCGGTAAAGTGCGTTGGGCTGACACGCGGCGCGCCGGTGGTGAGATAGCTCTGCGTGCCGTGACACTGCAGACAACGGTTCACGTTTTTCGTCACCTGATAGCCATCCACGCTGTGCGGGATCACCGGCGGCTGATTCACGTAGTTCAACGGCTTGCGGCTCTGCTCTTTGGGCTGATGAATAGTGCCCTGCTGCGTGGCCGTCACTTCCGGTGACTGGTTGAGATCGACGCCGTTATTGGCGTAAACCGTGCCGCCCAGCATCAGGGCGGCCAAAGTAACGAGTGTGATTAAGGGTTTCATTGCATCCTGCCTTAAATTTTAACCAGCTTGACGGCGCATTTTTTGTAATCGGTCTGCTTCGACAGCGGATCGGTGGCGTCCAGGGTGACGTTGTTGGCCAGCACGCCCGCATCAAAGAACGGCATAAATACCAGACCTTTTGGCGGCTGATTGCGACCGCGCGTCTCCACGGTGGCAAGGGTTTCACCACGACGCGATACCACGCGGACCTTCTCGCCGCGACGGAAATTGCGCTCTTTGGCATCCAGCGGATGTATATAGAGTAGCGCCTGCGGCACCGCGCGGTGCAGCTCCGGCACGCGACGCGTCATGGTGCCGGTATGCCAGTGTTCCAGTACGCGACCGGTACAGAACCACAAGTCATACTCTTCATCCGGCGATTCCGCTGGCGCTTCGTAAGGCAGCGCGAAGATGGTGGCTTTGCCATCCGGCTTGCCGTAGAAACGCACGCCTTCACCGGCTTTCACGTAGCTGTCGTATCCTTCGCGATAGCGCCAGCGCGTCTCTTTGCCATCGACAACCGGCCAGCGCAAGCCGCGCGCCTGATGGTAAACATCGAACGGCGCGAGATCGTGGCCGTGACCGCGACCAAAGCTGGCGTACTCCTCGAACAAGCCTTTCTGGATGTAGAAGCCAAACTCGCGCGCTTCATCATTCAGCTGGTCATCTGCCACTTCACTCAGCGGGAACTGATTGACCTGGCCGTTGGCGTACAGCACATCAAACAGCGTTTTGTCGCGCAGCTCAGGATTCTGCGCCAGCAGCGCTTCCGGCCACACTTCCGCTACTTTGAAACGTTTGGAGAAGTTCACCAGCTGCCACAGATCGGATTTCGCATCGCCCGGCGCTTTCACCTGCTGATGCCAGAACTGGGTGCGACGCTCGGCGTTGCCGTAGGCGCCCTCTTTCTCCACCCACATCGCGGTAGGCAGAATCAGGTCAGCCGACAAGGCGCTGACGGTGGGATAGGGATCGGAAACCACGATGAAGTTGCGCTCATCGCGCCAGCCCGGCATACGCTCCTGCGTCAGGTTCGGACCGGCCTGCATATTGTTGTTACACATCACCCAATAGGCGTTGAGCTTGCCATCTTTTAGCGCGCGATCCTGCGCCACGGCGTGCAAACCAATTTTGGCTGGCACCGTGCCCTGCGGCAGCTTCCACAGCTTCTCGGCGGTGGCGCGGTGTTTGTCATTGTTGACCACCATGTCCGCCGGTAAACGGTGGGCGAATGTACCAACTTCACGCGCCGTGCCACACGCCGACGGCTGGCCGGTGAGCGAGAACGGACCGGTGCCCGGACGCGAGATTTTGCCGGTCAATAAGTGCAGGTTGTAGCACAGGTTATTGGCCCACACGCCACGCGTATGCTGGTTGAAGCCCATGGTCCAGTACGACACCACGTTCACTTTCGGGTCGGCATAGAGTTCGGCGAGTGCGATCAGCTGATCTTTCTCCACGCCGCTCATTGCGCTGGCTTTTTCCACCGTGTACTCGGAAACAAACTTCGCAAACTCGTCGAAGCTCATCGGCGTGGATTCGCCGCTGTCCGGGTTCTTCGCCGCAGCCTGACGCGGATCGGTGGGACGCAAGCCGTAACCAATGTCCGTCACACCTTTGCGCAGCGTCACGTGGTTCTGCAGGAAGGTTTTATCGACCTTGTTGTTCTGAATAATGTAGTTGGCGATGAAGTTGAGGATCACCAAATCGCTTTGCGGCGTGAACACGATCGCGTTATCGGCCAGCTCAAAGCTGCGATGACGATAGGTGGAAAGCACCGCCACTTTGACGTTGTCATTGCTAAGACGACGCGCGGTGATACGTGACCAGAGAATCGGGTGCATCTCCGCCATGTTCGAGCCCCACAGCACAAAGGCGTCGGCCTGCTCAATGTCGTCGTAGCAGCCCATCGGTTCATCCATACCGAAGGTGCGCATAAAGCCGACCACCGCCGAAGCCATGCAGTGACGCGCGTTCGGGTCGAGGTTGTTGGTGCGGAAACCGGCTTTCATCAGCTTGGAGGCCGCGTAACCTTCCCATACCGTCCACTGGCCGGAACCGAACATGCCGACCGAATCCGGGCCGTTGGCTTTCAGCGCCGCTTTGAACTTCTCTTCCATGATGTCGAAGGCTTGATCCCAGCTGACCGGCGTGAACTCACCCTCTTTGGCATATTTACCGTCGGTCATGCGCAGCAGCGGCTGGGTCAGGCGATCTTTTCCGTACATGATCTTCGGCAGGAAATAGCCTTTGATACAGTTCAGACCTCGGTTCACTTCGGCCTGCGGATCGCCCTGCGAAGCCACTACGCGGCCATCCTGGGTGCCGACCAGCACGCCACAGCCGGTGCCGCAGAATCGGCACGGCGCTTTTTCCCAGCGAATCGGCGCAGCCAGCGAGGTCGCGGCTTTGGTCACGGTAGGAATGGTGAGTCCTGCAGCCGTGGCAGCAGCAGCCGCCGCATTGGCCTTCATAAAATCACGACGACTTATACTCATGATGCTTCCTTACAAGGTTCTTCAATTTCGTCTTGCTGGTGATACACCAGCGATACCGCCAGCACGCCAGCGATGTTGCGGCTCTCTTCAATATTGCGCAGCAGCGCGGCGCTATCTGCCGCACCCAGCGTCACCGCCAGCGTGCCGCGCGCGGCGTCTTCGGCAGCGATATCGCAATCGTCAAAGGCCAACAGCGCACTTTTCACGGCGGGAATCGACGCCGGGCGCGCCTGAATCACCAGGCCGCAGACGTGCCAACTGTGTTCATGGTTCATGATGTAATCCTGTGGCTGAGACCGGGCAAGGCGCGATGCAGGCGCCGCAACCGGTGCAATGCTGCGGAAGGGTTTCAGGCTGTGCGATGCCGTTCGGCATCAAATGGAAACGGATGGCTTGCTGTTCGCAACTCTCCTGGCAGCTGCGGCAATTCACGCCAAGAAAGGTGATGCAGCGGTTGTCGATGCGAATGCGTTGCGGAAACGGCTCGGTTTCACGCGCGTGGAACAACGGCTGCGGGCAAGCCTCTGCGCAGGCGGCGCAGAACGTGCATTCACCCTGCAGAAAATCGAGGTGCGGTACTTCACCGGCAGCCAGGCGGATGATGTGGGTTTCGCAGGCAGCCACGCATTTGCCGCAGCCATCACAACCGTTCTCTCCCCGCCACCACGGCAAAGCGATGCCGTCAGCAGACGCTACGCGCTGCCCGGTAAAGAGTTCACGTCGCGACAGCGCCATCGGTTCACCTTAAACGGGGGAAAGAGAGATGGTGCGTAAAATAACCTGACGCTAATGAGGGCTATATCACCCCAAAGGGGTAAATCCCGACGTGGGATCAAGTGAAGGGGAATTGAAATAAAAACGGGGGCCAAAAGGCCCCCGCAGATGAGAATCGCTGTGATTAGCGCGGTGAATCTTCCGCCAGCGTATCGTGATTCTCAGCATGATGTTCATGCTCTTTCTGCGCTTCAGCATGCACGCGTTTGCGCACGCCAAACCAGCCCAGCACCAGAATCACGGCAATTAACGGGATTGAGGCGATGGTGTAGGTGCCGTTTGGATAGTCAAACGCCATCAACACCAGCACGCTCGCCAGGAACAGCAGCGTCAACCATGAAGTAAACGGCGCCCACGGCAGTTTAAAGCTGACGTCGTCTGCCTTGCCTTCTCTAATCGCTTTGCGCAAACGCATCTGGCACACCACGATAAAGCCCCACGACGAAATGATGCCGAGCGAAGCAACGTTCAGAACGATTTCAAATACCTGTGAAGGCACGTAGTAGTTGAGTACCACACCAAATATGTATACACCGATGGTCACCAGAATACCGGCATACGGCACCTGCTGTTTGCTCATCTTCGACATGAACTGCGGTGCAGAACCGCCCATCGACATCGAACGCAGGATACGACCGGTAGAATAAAGCCCCGAGTTGAGGCTCGACAGCGCGGCGCTCAGCACCACGATGTTCATCACGCTACCGATGTAAGGCACGCCAAGTTTAGAGAAGAAGGTCACAAACGGGCTTTGCCCCGCCTGATAAGCATTCCACGGCAGCAGCAGCACCAGTAACACCACCGAACCGACGTAGAACAGGCCGATACGCCAGATCACGCTGTTGATGGCTTTCGGCAGCATGGTTTTGGGATCTTTACACTCGCCTGCTGCAGTTCCCACCAGCTCAATCGAGGCGAAGGCAAATACCACGCCCTGCACCAACACCAGCGCTGGCAGCAAACCGTGCGGGAAGAAGCCGCCGTTATCGGTGATCAAGTGGAATCCTGTGGTGTTACCGTCGAGCGGCTTACCACTTCCCAGGAATATCGTTCCCACAATCAGGAACGCCACAATCGCCAGCACTTTGACCAGCGCGAACCAGAACTCCATCTCGGCGAACCACTTCACGCCGATCATGTTCATGGTACCGACAATCGCCAGCGCGCCCAGCGCAAACACCCACTGCGGCACATCGCCAAACGCGCCCCAATAGTGCATATAAAGCGCGACGGCGGTGATATCGACAATACCGGTCATCGCCCAGTTGACGAAGTACATCCAGCCCGCAACGTAAGACGCTTTTTCCCCAAGGAATTCACGCGCATAAGAAACAAAGCTGCCGCTGGAAGGACGGTGTAATACCAGTTCGCCCAACGCACGGAGGATAAAGAAGGAGAAGATACCGCACACCAGATAAACCAGCGCCAGTGCAGGACCGGCCATTTGCAGGCGCGCGCCAGCACCGAGGAACAGACCGGTACCGATAGCACCGCCGATGGCGATCATTTGTACCTGACGGTTACCCATTGCTTTTTGGTAACCGCTGTCGTGCGAGTTGAGCCAGCGTCTTTTCGCAGCGCGTTGTTCGGCTGCGGTTTTTTTAGTTGATTTCATAGCCATCCTGTTTGTCCTGACCATCAATCACCGCCAAACCAAACGATTGCGTAGGGCGGTGCGAAATGGGGTAAAAACCCAGCGTCACGCGGCGGAACGATGTCGCGTGGCGGGGTGGGAATTTACGGCGATGAATCCTACCCGTTCTGCAAGAACGAAGCAAAAAATACCGCCAGGCTGCACAAGATGAATTGTAATAATCCGTCGCGGTGCACAAAAAAACCGGTCAGAGGGCTGACCGGTAAAAGGGATGGCTACAGGGATAACGACTACTACAGGGTTACTACTGGAGGAAATTAACGGTAAATCTCTGCGGTGCCGCTCCACAGGCTGGAATCCCCTGGGGTTTGTACACCAATCACGCGATACCCGCTGGCACCTTGCTCCTGCGCTTTCTGCGACAGATGGCGCGTTGCATCATCCAGCGTACCGCGTACGCCGGTGATGGAAACGGTGCCGACGCTTTGCAGGTTTTGCGCTTCTGTAGCGCTTACGGGCTGGGCTGCCAGCGTCGAGAAACTTGCGGTGGCAAGCAGTGCAGCAGTCAGAACGGCATAACGTCTCTTCATATGATGCTCCTGTTGTCTTCCGTTAAGGGTTACAGGACTCATTATCACGCAGGGAATGAAAACCAGGTTGAGCAAGCCGTAAAGCCGTTTAATAATTCGCCAGCGAAACGCGAGTTACTTAGGGAAAGGTAAAGAGAAAGGGTTTTATCTGCTAAAAGTAACCTGATGTGACGAGATCGAACTCGCCGTTATCGCACGGCTGCCCTATAATCCCACGCTCTTATAAGGGTTATTATTGTGATTGTGAAACGTCCCGTTACTCGAACCATTGCCCGTGCACTCAGCGTGATTGTGCTGCTGTCGCTGTTGACCACCGGGCTGGCGCTGATGACGCTCTCCAGCAGCCTGCGCGATGCCGAAGCGGTGAATGTCGCCGGATCGCTGCGTATGCAGATTTACCGCCTGGCGTGGGACAGCACGCGCGATCCGCAGCAGCTGGAACATCACATTCAACTCTACCGGCAAACGCTGGAATCCCCGGCACTGCAACATCTGGAGCGCGCGTGGGTGCCGCTTGAAGTGAGCAGCCGCTATCGCTATCTGCATGACAGCTGGCCGATGTTGCAGGAGACATTGCAGCCCGAGCGCGCGCAAATCTATCAGCAGCGTGTCGCGGGCTACGTTAGTGAGATCGACCGCTTCGTGCTGGCATTGCAGCATTATGCTGAACTGAAAATGCATCTGGTGGCCGCCAGCAGCCTGTTTGGTTTTCTGGCGATTGTGGCGCTGGCGCTGTGGACGATTCGCTTTATCCGCCGCAACGTCGTGCGGCCGCTCAACGCGCTGGTGACCGCCAGCCAATATGTTGAGCAGGCGAATTTCGCTTTTCCGCCGCTGCCGGTGCAACAACCCAATGAACTGGGTGTGCTGGCGCAGGCCTTCACCACCATGGCGGAACGGCTGCATTCGCACTATCGCCTGCTGGAGTGCGCGGTGCGCGATAAAACCGAAGATCTCACCCAGGCCAATCGCACGCTTTCCCTGCTGTATGAAAGCTCACAAATTCTCACCAGCAGCCCACCCAATCCCGAATTGTTTCAGGGATTGCTGCGTCTGGTGCAGCGGCGTGAAGCATTAACGGTGCTGCAAATTGTCAGCGAGGGTATTGAGTTTCAGGCCGGTGTGGCGGCGGATGATTTAAGCTGGCAGCGATTGCCTTTGATGCAGGAAGAGCAGCGGCTGGGCGAGCTGTGCTGGCAAACCCGCCGTGCACCGCCCGCCGACGAACTGATGCAGAGCCTGGCGAACATGCTGGCGCGCGCGCTGTGGATTTGGCAGACGCAAAAACAGTATCAGCAGATGCTATTAATAGAAGAGCGCGCCACCATTGCGCGCGAATTGCACGATTCACTGGCGCAGTCGCTCTCTTTCCTGCGCATCCAGCTGGCTTTGCTGCGGCGTAATGTCGATGAGTCGCAACCGCAGGCGCTGGCGATTATCGCTGATTTTGATCGCGCGCTGGCCGAAGCCTATCAGCAGCTGCGCGAGCTGCTGACCACTTTCCGCCTGACCATCGAACAGGCCGATTTGGTGCAGGCGATGCAGGCGATGATTGCGCCACTGCAGGAGCAATCGCAGGCGGCCATCGACTTCGATTATCAGCCCGGCTTGCAGATGCTGGATGCCCAGCAGCAAGTGCATGTGCTGCAGATTGCGCGTGAAGCGCTGCTCAACGCGATTCGTCATGCGCAGGCGAAAAATATTCAGATTCATTATCAGCGTGTCGCTGATGAGGACCACCTGCTGACCATTGAAGACGATGGCTGCGGTATCAGCAGCCTTGAAGAACCGCCGGGACATTATGGTTTAACCATCATGGCGGAACGCGCCGCACGCTTATCCGGCACGCTGATGATTACCCCGCAGGCGCAAGGCACGCGCGTGACGCTGCGTTTTCCGCCGCGCCCGGCGCATCGGCTGAGTTAACAATGAGCATGAGGTCGCCATGAATGGCGCCCCTACGAGATTAAAAACTGGAGAGATTATGGCTAAACCTTCCCTGACAATTATGATCGTTGATGATCATCCGCTGATGCGCCGTGGCATTCGCCAGCTGCTGGCGCTGGAGCCTCGGCTGGAAGTGGTGGCCGAAGCCAATAACGGCACCGAAGCGCTGGCCGAAGCGCGGCGTTTATCGCCGGATGTCATCCTGCTCGATCTCAACATGAAAGGCATGTCGGGGCTGGATACGTTGAAAGCGCTGCGCAACGAAGGCATCGCCGCGCGCATTTTGGTGCTGACGGTTTCTGATGCGCGCAATGATATCTACGCGATGGTGGATGCCGGCGCCGACGGCTATTTGCTAAAAGACAGTGAACCTGAACTGCTGCTGGCGCAAGTGATGCGCGGCGCAAAGGGTGAAAACGTGTTTAGCGATGCGGTGGCCGATTATCTTGCAACGCGTCAGCCAACGTCGAATCCGTTCAAACAGCTGACGGAACGCGAGCTGGATGTGCTGCAGGAAGTGGCGCGCGGATTATCGAATAAGGAGATCGCCGCCACCTTGCATATCTCCGAAGAGACGGTAAAAGTGCACATTCGCAACCTGCTGCGCAAGCTGGATGTCCGTTCGCGCGTTGCTGCGACGGTGCTGTGGCTGGAGAGTCGACGACATGTGTAATCGCGCACATAAAATCATCACGACATTCACACTTTCTCCATAATTTACTCACGATTCTCTAATTTGCTCAGCGTAAAGTACTATCAGCAGGCGTTTTCGTTAGAGGACCTTGCACTCCGCCAGCGTGACGCCATCCGCGCATCGCGCTCATCATAATAAAAGTAAAAAATACGCAGTTGAGGAGTGTCGGTTACATGTCGAATTTTTTTATCGACCGCCCCATTTTTGCCTGGGTTCTGTCTATTTTGCTCTGCCTGTGCGGCACACTGGCAATCATCTCGCTGCCGATTGAGCAATATCCCGACCTCGCACCGCCCAACGTGCGTATTACCGCCAACTATCCCGGCGCATCCGCAGAAACACTGGAAAACACCGTCACGCAAGTTATCGAACAGAACATGACCGGCATCGATAATTTGATGTACATGTCCTCCAACAGCAGCAACACCGGCCAGGCCCAAATCACCCTCACCTTTACCGCTGGCACCAATCCTGATGAAGCGCGCCAGCAGGTGCAAAACCAGCTGCAAAGTGCGCTGCGTAAACTGCCTGCAGCGGTACAGTCACAAGGCGTGACGGTGAATAAAACCGGTGATAGCAATATCCTGATGATTGCCTTCGTCTCCACCGACGGAAGTATGGACAAACAGGATATTTCAGATTATGTCGCCAGTAACATTCAGGATCCGCTCAGCCGTATCGATGGCGTCGGTCAGGTTGATGCTTACGGCTCGCAATATGCGATGCGCATCTGGCTCGATCCCAACAAGCTGATTGCCTACGCGCTGACCACCGAAGATGTGGTGAGCGCGATTGAATCACAGAACGCGCAGGTCGCGGTGGGTCAGGTCGGCGGATTGCCGTCGGTTGACAAGCAAGCGCTCAACGCCACGGTAAATGCGCAGTCGATGCTGCAAACGCCTGAGCAGTTCAAAGCGGTGACGCTGAAAACCAACAGCGACGGCTCGGTAGTGACGCTCGGCGATGTGGCGGATGTGGCGATGGGCGCGGAAAAATATGACTTCCTCAGCCGCTACAATGGTCAGGCGGCTTCGGGGCTCGGCATTAAGCTGGCTTCCGGTGCCAACGAGATGAACACCGACAAACTGGTGCGCGCGCGCATTGCTGAGCTGTCGCACTACTTCCCGCACGGGCTGGAGGCCAAAGTCGCCTATGAAACCACGCCGTTCGTGAAGGCCTCGATTAAAGACGTGGTGAAAACCCTGCTGGAAGCGATCCTGCTGGTGTTCCTGGTGATGTATCTGTTCCTGCAAAACTTCCGTGCCACGCTGATTCCAACCATCGCCGTGCCGGTGGTGCTGCTCGGCACCTTTGCGGTGCTCTATGCCTTTGGTTACAGCATCAACACCCTCACCATGTTCGCCATGGTGCTCGCCATCGGCTTGTTGGTGGATGACGCCATCGTAGTGGTGGAAAACGTCGAGCGCATCATGAGCGAAGAAGGTCTGTCGCCGCGCGCCGCCACGCGTAAATCGATGGGGCAGATTCAGGGCGCGCTGGTCGGTATTGCGCTGGTGCTGTCGGCGGTGTTTGTGCCGATGGCGTTCTTTGGCGGCACCGTCGGCGCCATCTATCGCCAGTTCTCGATCACTATCGTTTCGGCGATGGTGCTGTCGGTATTGGTGGCGATGATTCTGACGCCTGCGCTCTGTTCCACGCTGCTGAAACCGCTGGAGCAAGGTCATCATCACGGTCGTCGTGGCTTCTTCGGCTGGTTTAACCGCACCTTCAACGCCAGCGCGGAACGTTATGAGCGCGGCGTCGCCAAAATTCTGCGCAAAGGCGGTCGCTGGCTGCTGCTCTATCTCGCGATTATCGGCCTGATGGCGTTCCTGTTTATCCGTCTGCCCACCTCGTTCCTGCCGCTGGAAGATCGCGGCGTGTTCCTGACGCAGGTGCAATTACCTGCCGGTGCAACGCTGGAGCAAACCTCGAACGTGGTGGCGAAGGTCGAGAACTACTACATGACCCAGGAGAAGGACAATGTGGTCTCGGTGTTCTCCACCATCGGTGCGGGTCCCGGCGGTAACGGCCAGAACGTGGCGCGCCTGTTCGTTCGTTTGAAAGATTGGGAAGAGCGTCCGGGCAGCGATCGCACCTCTTTCGCCATCATTGAGCGCGCAACCAAAGCCTTCCACAAGATCAACGAAGCGCGCGTTATCGCCAGCAGTCCACCCGCGATTACCGGCATGGGCAGTTCGTCGGGCTTCGATATGGAGCTGCAGGATCACGGTGGCATCGGCCACACGCAGTTGATGGCGATGCGTGACAAGTTACTGGAGCTGGCCGACAGTAATCCGGCGCTGTCGCGCGTGCGTCACAACGGCCTCGACGACAGCCCGCAGTTGCAGATTGATGTCGATCAGCGCAAAGCGCAGGCGCTGGGCGTGTCGCTGGATACCATTAATGACACCTTAACCACCGCATGGGGCTCGACCTACGTCAATGACTTCCTCGATCGCGGCCGCGTGAAGAAAGTCTACGTGCAGGCAGCGGCAGAGTTCCGCATGCTACCGGAAGACGTCAACAAGTGGTACGTGCGTAACAGCAGCGGCGGCATGGTGCCCTTCTCCGCCTTCGCCACCAGCCACTGGCAAACCGGTTCACCGCGTCTGGAGCGTTACAACGGTTACTCCGCACTGGAGATTGTCGGTGAAGCGGCGAACGGCGTCAGTAGCGGTACAGCGATGGATGTGATGGAAAAACTGGTTGGTCAGCTGCCGCTCGGCGTCGGCTTCCAGTGGACCGGCGCATCCTATCAGGAACGCTTATCCGGTTCGCAGGCGCCCGCGCTGTATGCGATTTCGCTGCTGGTGGTGTTCCTGTGTCTGGCGGCGCTGTATGAGAGCTGGTCAATTCCGTTCTCGGTGATGCTGGTGGTTCCGCTCGGCGTCGTGGGTGCGCTGGTGGCAACCTGGATGCGCGGGCTGGAGAACGATGTCTATTTCCAGGTGGGCTTGCTTACGGTGATCGGCTTGTCGGCGAAGAATGCCATTTTGATTGTCGAGTTCGCCAATGAGATCAACAGCAAAGGGCGCGAACTGATGGAGTCGACGCTGGAAGCGTCACGCCAGCGACTGCGCCCGATCCTGATGACTTCTCTGGCGTTTATCTTCGGCGTGCTGCCGATGGCGATCAGCAGCGGTGCCGGTTCCGGCAGCCAGCACGCGGTAGGTACCGGCGTAATGGGCGGGATGATTTCCGCTACCGTGCTGGCGATTTTCTTTGTGCCGTTGTTCTTTGTGGTGGTGCGCCGCCGCTTCCCGCTGAAAGAGAAGCCGCACGATTAAACACGCCATTCCGCTGCGTGTATTTCTTCGGTCGCCATGAATGGCGCCCCTACAAAAAAAGCCGCCATGAACGTCATGGCGGCTTTATTGTTGTGTGTGGTAAGAATTACAGCAAGTTGGGAAATGCCCTGCTTTTCTCTTCACGCGTTACTTGTTGCGTAACATCGCTTCGATGAATTCTTTCCAGTTTCCCATTTCGGTGTCGACCATAAAAATCCTCTCTTATTGTAGCGGCAATTCTACGCCGTTTTTTTCTACAGGTGAATACGTTTCCACCTGTTATCACTATCGGCAAAAGCGTCGAAAATCTTCAATCTGCAGAAATTGCGTACTGACGCACATTTCAGCAACTCTATAATACGTCAGGAAAAATACCTGACTTAAATCGCATAGCAGAAAATGGTGATTAGGATAATCCTTAGTGGCTTAATGATGTCGCAGGCAATTATTGAGTGCGTAAGTGAAAGCGCTTCCCGGCCCTAAGTAATAAGTTTTATAACGGTAAAAGGGTCATGAAAAATACCTGAATCAGGCAGGCTTTCGCCGTCAGCGCTCACAGCCCTTAGAGCGCTGTGGTAAACTCGCGCTTTATTTTTTTACTAAACGGGAATAAGCGATGACAGCGCAGTGGGTGATGTACGGAATTAAAAATTGCGACACGATTAAAAAAGCACGCAACTATTTAGCGTCTTCCGGTATCGACTACTGTTTTCATGACTATCGCGTGGATGGCATTGATGACGCGCTGCTGCAATCGTTTATCGATCAGCTCGGTTATGAGGCGCTGCTCAACACGCGCGGTACCACGTGGCGCAAGCTGCCGGAAGCCGAACGCGATGCGGTAAACGATGCCGCCAGCGCCAAAGCGGTGATGCTGGCGCAACCTGCCATCATCAAGCGTCCGGTGTTAGCCGCACCGAATGGCGATCTGCTGGTCGGCTTCAACGATTCCCTTTATTCCGCCTTTATCCAGGAGAAGTCATAACATGTTCTGTCCGGTTATTGAGCTGGCTCAGCAGCTTATCCGTCGCCCGTCTCTCAGCCCGGATGATGCCGGTTGTCAGGCGCTGCTGATTGCGCGTCTGGAAGCCATCGGCTTCAGCGTTGAGCCGATGCACATTGGCGATACGCTGAACTTTTGGGCGACGCGCGGCCAGGGCGAAACGCTGGCGTTTGCCGGTCATACCGATGTGGTCCCGCCGGGTGACGCCAACCGCTGGATCAGCCCGCCGTTTGAACCGAGCATCCGCGATGGCATGCTGTTTGGTCGTGGCGCGGCAGATATGAAAGGCTCGCTGGCAGCGATGGTGGTGGCAGCGGAACGCTTTGTTGCCACTAATCCGCAGCATAAAGGTCGTCTGGCGTTTCTGATTACCTCCGATGAAGAAGCCAGCGCGGTTAACGGTACGGTGAAAGTGGTTGAACGCCTGATGGCGCGCAACGAACGCATGGATTATTGCCTGGTCGGCGAACCGTCGAGCACCGAAATCGTGGGTGATGTGGTGAAGAATGGCCGTCGCGGCTCGATGACCGCGAATCTCACCATTCACGGCGTGCAGGGCCACGTGGCCTATCCGCATCTGGCGGATAATCCGGTGCATCGCGCCATGCCGGCGCTGAATGAGCTGGTGGAAACCGTGTGGGATGAAGGCAATGAATTCTTCCCGCCGACCAGCATGCAGATCGCTAATGTGCAGGCCGGCACCGGCAGCAACAACGTGATTCCTGGCGAATTCTTTGTGCAGTTCAACTTCCGTTTCAGTACGCAATTGACCGATCAGATGATCAAAGATCGCGTGGCGGAACTGCTCAATCGCCATCAGCTGCGCTACACGCTAGAGTGGAATGTTTCCGGTCAGCCGTTCCTGACCTCACGCGGTAAGCTGGTGGATGCCGTGGTAAACGCTGTGACGCACTATAATGAGATTAAGCCGCAGTTACTGACGACCGGCGGTACCTCCGATGGGCGCTTTATCGCGCGCATGGGTGCGCAGGTGGTGGAACTGGGCCCGGTGAACGCCACCATTCATAAGATCAATGAGTGCGTGAAAGCGTCAGATTTGCAGATGCTGAGCCGTATGTATCAGCGCATCATGGAACAGCTGATCGCCTAAGCGCGCAGAAGGAGAAAGGGGATGGAATTCTTTAAAGAGTACTGGTGGATCCTGGTGATCCTGCTGATGGTTGGTATTCTGATGAACGTTTACAAAGACCTAAAACGTATCGATCATAAAAAATTCATGGATAACAAACCGACGTTACCGCCGCATCGTGATTTCAACGATAAATGGGATGACGAAGACGACTGGCCGAAAAAGAAATAACCTCCATATTGCTAACGGCGCGAAAATCGCGCCGTTACGCTTTCTGCTACATCATCATCACCACATCATCATCGCCCGGCCTGGCACCGCTTAGCGCCTCATCGAAGTAACGACGCGGTACGGTATAACGCAAATGATTTAGCGCCAGCTCCATGCTGCGATCGTTAATCGCGTGCGGTAAATCTTCCACAACATCCAGCGTGACATCGCCGCCCAAGGACATCAGACGTTGCTTCGCCTCTTCGGCCCGTTGCAGCGGGACCTGTTCGTCGTAATCACCGTGAATCAGATGAATGGTGTTGCGCGTGCTGGCCCGCAGCGGCAGCGTGGCATAGCGACCGCTGAAGACAATCGCGCGTCCGGCTAAATCCGGCTGCGCTTTTATGCCTTCCAGCACCATGATGCCGCCCTGTGAAAAACCCACCAGCGCCGTTGCTTCGGCACGCACGCCGCTCTCCTGCTGCCAGTGACGCACCGATCCCACGAATTCAGGCATGATCGCATCCACGCCCTGCTGTTCCGAACGATCGTGTGGCGGAATATCGGCAAACCACTGACGTCCTTGCGGCATGCTGCCCGCGTAAGGTGCGCCGACCGACACCACCAGCGCCTGCGGGAACGCCTTCGCGAACCAGCTGCCAATCTGCGCCATTGAATCCGGGTTGTCGTTGATGCCGTGATACAGCAGGAACAGCTGTGCTGCACTGCTGGGTTGCTGAACAATTACATATCGTAGTGCCATAAGATCCTCCTCACATCACTATACGCCGCTACACGCGCAGAGATATCGGGAAAATTTGAACGAGATAATGGATTTATTGCAATGAACGCAGCCGCTGCGTGGCATCGGGATTGAGGTGAATCAGTGCTGCGGCAGCTTCCGATCGCAGCTGGTTAATCAAGGCTTTACGCCCGCTGAGACCGGCATATTGCGCGGCTTGGGTTAGCGTCTGTTTTTGCAGCAGGATGGCATTCAACAGCGGTGAAGGAGACTGGCGCACCAGTCGCTGTAGCGCCGCGTAACTGGCTTCGAACGGACGCTGCGCCCAGGCAAAACCGGCCAGCAACGTGCAGTCATCGTCGTTGAGCTGCTGGCTGGCATCGCTTGCCAGCGTTAGAGGCAGTTCGATGATATCTCGCAGCCACGGCCAATCCCGCGCCAGGCGCTGCGCTGCCTGCTGTTGTAGAACTTCACCTGCCGCAGATGTTGCCAGCATCGCCATCGCGGCATAGCAGCCGCTGCTGGCTTCGCGCTGCGAGCCAATACGCACCAGCGTAAAACCGCAGGCGCGCCAGAAGTGCCACAAGGATTCGGTGTAGCCGAAACTCACGGAGAGATAATCACAGCCCTGCGCCTGCTGACGTGCGGTGGCCACCAATGCTTTGCCAATCCCACGCTGACGTTGTGACGCCTGCACCGCGATTCGGCTAATGCGCTGTGAGTGCAGCGTCGCCGCCTGCGCGAAACCGGCATGGGCCGCCAGCGATTGCGCCACCAGATTGCCGCGCGGCCGGCGATAACCAGCCCACACCGCATCGGCCAATGGCTGATCTAATCCGCCCTCTTCCACCAGCCACAGCGCGCCAGTTACCTGATCGGCTTCACCTGCCAACCATAAGCGCATGCCGGGCGCATCCAGCATGCGCCGCAAATCCAGTGGCGAAGTGCGATAGTGCGCGCTGGCAAGCAGGCGATATCCCGCCTCAAGCGCCTGGAGATTGTGTTCTGGTGTGGCGGGATAAATCGCGATCTCACCGCTTACATTGCTCTCCTGCGCATCTTCAAACAGCAATGCCTGGCTGAGCCACTGTTCCAGCGGATCGTTTGGCGACCAGCGCAACGGCTCGTCGAGCTGGAAGAGGCGCACATCCGGCAAGGTGGCGCAGAAGCGCAGCATAAAGCCGCGTCCGGTGCCTTCGTAACCTTGCACAGTGGTAATAAGCAGCACGCGCGGGAAACGTTGCACCAGTTGCTGCAGGATCGGCGCGGGAATGGCGGCAGCTTCGTCGACAATCAGCCACTGCGCCTGAGGCGGATTTTCCTGCGCGAGGATGGCATCAGGCGCCATGAAACTGAAATACTCACCGGCAAACTCTGCCAGCACCGCCGTGGAGACTTTGGCTGGCGCCGTGACTAAACAGTGTTGATTGCGCTGCGCCAGCATGCCGGCCAACGCGGATTTTCCTCGACCGCGCGCGGCGGTGATCACCGCAACGCCATGCGGCATCGCTTCAAGCTGTTCGAGGATTTGCGCCTGCTGCTGCGGCGCCCGGCAGCGCCAGTCGGGCAAATGCGTTTCCACGGGATAACGCACCGCTTGATGCTGACGTTGCAACATCACCTGCGCATCTTGCAGCATCAGAGATTGCAGATGATGGATAAAGTGCGGCGTGGCGATCGGCTCGGCGACATCCCCCCAGCGCAGGCTGTCGGCATCGGTTTGATTGGACCAGCTTTCCCAGGCAGGTGTTAACAGCAGTAACCAGCTGCCCGCGCGTAAGGTTCCGGCCAACGCGGCAAAAGCTTCGGCGTGAAAACCGCTGCGCGCGTCGAATATTGCGTGCTGGAATTCACGGCCCAGTAAGGTACGTAAAGCTCCGGGCGCGACGGCCTGCGGGAAATCAGCGCTGTCGCTCACCGTCAGCCAGTCGCCGGACAACGCGGCGCGCCGATTAATGGCTTGCTGCTGCGCCCACTCCGCATCACCCGCTATAACGCAAAGGCGGCGAATGCCCGCACGCTGCATCGCCGCCGTTTGTTCAATCAAGGGGATCACTTGCTAGCAAAGGTGTTGCACTGGCCAGGATCGCCGCTATCGAAACCGCGTTTCAGCCAGGTGTAACGCTGCTGAGAGGTGCCGTGCGTGAAGCTGTCCGGTACCACGCGGCCCTGACCTTTCTGCTGCAGACGATCGTCACCAATCGCTTCAGCGGCATTAAGCGCTTCCTGCAGATCGCCCACTTCCAGAATGTTTTGCTGCTGCATGTAATGGCCCCAAACGCCGGCAAAGCAGTCCGCCTGCAGCTCCATTTTCACCGACAGTTGGTTCGCCTGCGCCTGGCTCGCGCCCTGCTGCATCTGACGCACTTTAGGCTCAATGCCCAGCAGCTTTTGTACGTGATGGCCGACTTCATGCGCAATCACATAGCCTTGCGCAAAGTCGCCACCGGCACCGAGTTTGTTTTTCATATCATCGTAGAATGACAAATCGATATAAACAGTTTGGTCGGCAGGACAATAAAACGGCCCCATCGCCGATTGGCCGGTACCGCAGTTGGTGCGCGTCGCCCCGCGATACATCACCAGCTTCGGCGGCACGTACTGTTTGTTCATCTGCTGGAACAGCTTGCTCCAGGTATCTTCGGTGGTGGCCAGAATTACCGAGGTGAATTTTGCATCTTCGTTGCTCTGCGCGCTATTCACCTGTCGCTGCTGCGACGTGGGCGCGACGCTGCCGCCGCCTTCCAGCAGCGCGGTGAGGTCGTAGCCGTAATAGCCGGCAACGGCGACCACCACCAGCAAGATAAGGCCGCCTTTGCCGCGTGGAATGCGAATTTGTCGTCCACCGCCGCCGCCAAGGCCAGGTGAATCATTGCGTCGATCTTCTACGTTGTCGCTCTCACGACGCCCTTGCCAGCGCATGGTCTAACTCCTTTAAACATGTTTGGCATGATTTTAGTTGGCGGCAGCAGGAAGCACCAGTGTTGTCGTTGCAGAACACCGTAGGGTCGGCATTCATGCCGACCTGAACACGCTATATTGCGGGCATAAAAAAAGGTCGTCATAAATGACGACCTTACGGGAGAGGTGGACGAACTTAGTCCAGCTTGACACCTAAACGGTGTGCAACTTCTTCGTACGCTTCGACAAGGCCGCCGAGGCTCTGACGGAAACGGTCTTTGTCCATTTTGTCCATGGTGTTTTTGTCCCACAGACGTGCGCCATCTGGCGAGAACTCATCGCCCAGCACCACTTCGCCGTTGAACAAACCAAACTCCAGCTTGAAGTCGACCAGGATCAAACCTGCGTCATCAAACAGTTTGCTCAGCACTTCGTTAGCTTTGAAGGTCAGCTCTTGCATGCGTGCCAGATTCGCTTTGCTCACCCAGCCGAAGGTTTCGCAGTAGGATTCGTTGACCATCGGGTCGTGTTTGGCGTCATCTTTCAGGAAGAGATCAAACAGCGGTGGATTGAGCACAATGCCCTCTTCCACGCCCAGACGTTTTACCAGCGATCCTGCCGCACGGTTGCGTACCACGCACTCTACCGGCACCATCTCCAGCTTTTTCACCAGCGCTTCGTTATCCGACAGCAGCGCTTCCATCTGGGTCGGAATGCCCGCTTCCTGCAATTTGGTCATGATGAAATGGTTAAACTTATTGTTTACCATGCCTTTGCGATCAAACTGCTCGATTCGTGCACCGTCTCCTGCTGACGTATCGTTGCGGAATTCAAGTACCAGCAGATCCGGATTATCGGTGCTGTATACGGTTTTCGCTTTACCGCGATACAACTCAGCTCGCTTTTGCATCTTGTTAACTCCAAACATGAAAGAACCCGTGTTCAGCGGTGTTTCACCGCGCGCCGATTGCGTGACGCAATCGTTTACTTCGCCGGGCGCTATTATGCCAAATCCAAAACAAAAAGGCCGGAGAATCTCCGGCCCTTTGGCAATTTATTTCAGCGCGCCTTGAATCACCTGCACCAGCGCGTCGTTCTGAGCCTGGGTTAGCACGTGACCTTTCGGATCGATGAACTGCAGACTGCTGCGGTTATCCAGATCGCCAACCTGCAATTTGTAATCGCCGTTGGGTAGCTCTGGATCTTTGGCGCCAATCTGATCCCACACGCCGCTGCCCGGCTGTTTGTAGGTCACTTTCAGGCTGCCCTGCGAACGGTTGTCATCAGTGATTTCCATGCCCACGCGTTTCAGCGCCGCTGGCAAACGCTGCCAGGTGACGTTAAACGGTGCGCGCAGAATCAACAGCGGTAAACCGGTATCATCCGCGCCGCTCTGCACATCAATCTGTCCGGTCGCACGATTTGCCGCCGCATCCTGGCTGGCAGAATCCACTTTATCCAGACCGGTGCTGATGTCGTTCAACATCTGGCCGGTATAGCGTTGAATCTGTGCCGGAGACGTCACCGCCTGACCAGACTGCTGCAGTTCCAGCAGACGAACGGTCAGCACTTGCTGATAGCTCTGATTCTGTACGCTGATCTGATAGCGACCGCGATACTGGTTATCTTCATCAGCACGGTTCCACTGCACCCAATCGGTAGTCAGCTGTTGGCCAGCATCATCACGTTGCGCGATCGGGAACTTGTACGACTGAACCACACCAACCACTTGCGACCAGATCGAACCACGGCTGCTTTCAACTGCCAGCACGCCGGTATTACCGGTGAACTGTGCACGTGTGCCGTTCAACAGCGCCAGCGGCTGAGCGGGCGGACGAATATCCAGCTCTTTGCCAACCGCGCCTTTCGCCACGCTGTGCGGAACATCGTAATCACCATTCTGCAACGGCAGAATCATGCCCGCGGGGGCTTTTAAATCGTGCAGCTCAGGCGCCTGCAGGTAAGATTCATCACCGCTGACCTGGCGCTTATAACGCTGATCGTTGGAACACGCTGTTAGCAGCATCAGGGTGGAAAGGCCCACTACCGTTGCCAGCGTCGAGCGCTTAACTGAATAACTCATTGATTCTCCCTAAATTATCGCAGACCCGCTTTAATCAGCGCTTGCGCCGTTTTCGCCTGACCGGCTTCGGTCAGTGGCGTCATTGGCAAACGCAGCGTGTCATCCGCGATTAATCCTAGCTGTTTTGCTGCCCATTTCACCGGGATTGGATTGGGTTCACAGAAAAGCGTCTGGTGCAGATGCATCAGACGCTGATTCAGGCGACGCGCTTCGGCAAATTTGCCCTGTTGCGCCAAGGCACAGAGTTCAACCATTTCACGCGCTGCAATGTTAGCCGTGACCGAAATTACGCCTTTGCCGCCCAGTTGCATGGAGTCCAGCGCCGTCGCGTCATCGCCGCTGACGATGATGAACTCATCATTAACCAGCTCTTGGATCTGTGAGATACGCGATAAGTTCCCGGTGGCTTCTTTGATTCCGATAATATTTTTAATTTCGGCTAAGCGCGCAACGGTTTCCGGCAGCATGTCGCAACCGGTACGCGAAGGAACGTTATACAGCATCTGCGGCAGATCGGTACTTTCCGCAATGGCTTTAAAGTGCTGGAACAGGCCTTCCTGCGTCGGACGGTTGTAATAAGGCGTGACCGTCAAACAGCCCACGACACCGCTGCCGGTAAAGCGTTTGGTCAGAGAGATGCCTTCAGCAGTGGCATTTGCGCCGGTGCCAGCGATAACCGGAATACGGCCATCCGCCAGTTCCAGCGTTTGCATAACCACATCACCGTGCTCGTCATGGCTGAGCGTGGCAGATTCGCCGGTGGTGCCAACAGAAACAATCGCCGCGGTGCCGCTGGCAACATGATAATCAATCAGTTTTTTCAAACTTTCGCGGCAGACATTACCTTTTTCATTCATTGGCGTAATGAGCGCAACAATACTTCCGGTGAACATGGGCTATCCCCTCGACAAACAAGTGCCTCATGTTACGTTTTACATTGAAAGAAAAGCAAGCGAGCCACGCCATTCCCGCGCTTGTCAGCAGTTTTTTTTATGTTTACCTTATAGTTATTAGCGAACGTACAGGAAATGCCATTTTGTCGCAGTCACAGCCTCACCATCTGGTGATCACCGCACTGGGCGTTGATCGTCCGGGTATCGTCAATACCATCACCCGCCACGTCAGCAGCTGCGGCTGTAATATCGAAGACAGCCGTTTGGCGATGCTGGGCGATGAGTTCACCTTTATCATGCTGCTCTCCGGTAGCTGGAATGCGATTACCCTGATTGAGTCGACGCTGCCGATGAAAGGGGCCGAGCTGGAACTGCTGATTGTGATGAAGCGCACCAATGCACGCGTCACGCCTCCGATGCCCGCCACCGTATGGGTGCAAGTTGAAGTGCCGGATTCACCGCACATCATTGAACGCTTTACTGATTTGTTCGATAAACATCAAATGAACATCGCCGAACTGGTCTCGCGGATTCAACCCGCTCAGGACGACGTTGCGCCCACGCTCTATATTCAAATGACGGCACACAGCCCGGCCAATCAGTTCAGTGCGCCCATTGAGCAGGCTTTCAATCAGCTGTGCGAAGAACTGCATGCACAAGGCTCAATTCGTCTTTATAGTGTCACCGACGATGCTGACAGCACCGTTTAATCAGGCTCCGGGTTATTTCGCCACACACTCTGCCGCTGCGGCAAACCGTGTTGTGAAATAACCCTGACGGTAAACACCACCTGGCACTTTTGCTCTTGATGGTGTATTACCCACAGCATGTAGAAAAAATGGAGAGTTGTGATGAATCCACTGAAAGCCGGTGATACTGCACCGAAATTTAGCTTGCCCGATCAGGACGGCGAACAAGTAAATTTGGCCGACTTCCAGGGACAGCGCGTTCTGGTCTATTTCTATCCAAAAGCCATGACGCCGGGTTGCACCGTGCAGGCTTGCGGACTGCGCGACAACATGGATGAGTTGAAAAAGATTAGCGTTGAGATTTTGGGTATCAGCACCGATAAGCCCGAGAAACTGTCGCGCTTTGCCGATAAAGAGCTGCTGAACTTCACGCTGTTATCGGATGAAGATCATCAGGTATGCGAGCAGTTTGGCGTTTGGGGTGAAAAAACCTTTATGGGCAAAACCTATGACGGCATTCACCGCATCAGCTTCCTGATTGATGCCAACGGCAAAGTTGAGAAAGTGTTCGACGATTTCAAAACCTCCAACCATCACGACATTGTGCTGGATTATCTGAAATCAGCCTGATGTAAACGGGTGCGCAGGTCGCACCCGTTTTCTTTTATTCGGTGCGCGGCTCCTCGAGCGCCGGGGTTTCTGGCCACGCACGCACCACCGCTTTCACCAGCGTCGCCAGCGGAATTGCAAAGAACACGCCCCAGAATCCCCACATCCCGCCGAAAATAACCACCGACAGAATGATCACCAACGGATGCAGATTGACCGCTTCCGAGAACAGAATCGGTACCAGCACGTTACCATCTAGCGCCTGAATCACCAGATAAATGGCGATCATGGTCCAGAAATCGCTGCCCAATCCCCACTGGAACAGACCAACGCCAATCACCGGAATGGTCACCACCATTGCGCCGATATAAGGAATTAGCACCGAAATACCCACCAACACCGCCAGCAGCAACGAATAGTTGAGGCCCAGCAGCAGGAACGCCAGCCAGGTGACAAAGCCCACCGCCACCATCTCCAGCACTTTGCCGCGAATGTAATTGGTGATCTGCTGATTCATCTCTTGCCACACCACGCCCGCCAAACCGCGATTGCGCGGCAGCACGCGACGTACCGCATTCAGCATCTGCTCTTTATCTTTCAGCAGGAAGAACACCATCAGCGGCACCAGCACCAGATAGATCATCAACGTCATCAAACCCACCAGCGATGCCAGCGAATACTTCACCAGCGATTCGCCGAGTCCGGTGAGACGGCTGCGCAGGTTCTCAACGATGATATCGATGATGCCGGCATCGACCAGCGCCGGATAACGCTTCGGCAGCCCAGCAGCAAACACATAGAGCTTATTCAGCATGTTGGGCAGGTCGCGCGTCAGGTTGATGCCCTGTTGCCACGCCACCGGCGCGACAATCAGCACCATCACCAGCAAGATACCGGCAAACACCACCAGCACCGCGCTGGTCGCCCAGGTTCGGCTGCAGCCGACGCGCTGCAAGCGCACCGTTGGCCACTCCAGCAGATAAGCCAGCACTAACGCTACTAACAGTGGAGCCAGCAAACCGCTGAGGAAGAACAGAATGCAAAACGCCGCCAGCAGAATCACCAGCAGCCCGATAGCCTGCGGATCGCTGAAGCGGCGTTTGTACCATTGATAAAGCAGAACGAGCATTTTTACTTCCAGTTGAACGTAGGGTCGCCATTCATGGCGACCGATTGATAATTTGATTGAGGGGATTAATGCGTAATGCTACTGACCAACGCATCCTGGCCGGAGATCATCACGCAGTTGCGTCCGGCATTTTTCGCCTGATAGAGCGCGGCATCGGCCTGCTTTAGACTCTGCTCCTGCGAACCACTTTCCGGCTGCCAGTCGGCAATGCCCACCGACAGCGTGACATTGCCGACCTGATCGATCCAGTTTTCCGCAATGCTGATGCGCACACGCTCGGCCAGAATACGCGCATCTTCGACCGAGGTCGCAGGCAGCAGCATCAGGAACTCTTCCCCGCCGCTACGGCACACCACATCGGTTTGACGTGCGCTGCCGCGTAAGGTTCGCGCCACATGTTTAATGACGTCATCACCCACGTCATGACCAAAGGTATCGTTGACCCGTTTGAAGTGATCGATATCCAGCGCCAGCACCGAGAATGGTTGGCGCATAGTGGCGAAGTAGTCCAGCACCGCGCTCAGGCCACGGCGGTTAAGCAGATTGGTCATGGGATCGCTCTGCACTTCCGATTTAAGACGACCAATTTTGTCCTGCACTAAACCAATGCCGGTAAGCAGCGCGCGTTTGACCTGCGCCGCTTCGAAATACCAGGCGCGAATGCCGCCAATCTCGCTCGACACACCTTGTGAATCCATCTGGCTGGCTTTACGCGCCAGCTGCCACAGCGGCAGCGCAATCAGTCGCGCCAGAATCACCGCCACAAGCAAGGTCAGCAGCGCAAACGGCACCGAGTTTTTCAACACTTTCAGCAGTAAGCCGGTGAGCGGCGCCAGTGTGACATCAGTCGGTTTTAACGCCACCACCATCCAGCCGGTGGTGGGCACGATGGCGTAACCGGCCAGCTTAGGTACGTTCTCTTCTGTCAGTTGCACTTCACCGTTGGTTTTCTCTTCGCGCTGGCGATCGCTGACGATGCCCGGCACGCTTTTGCCAATGAGCTGGCTGTTCTGGTGATAGAGCACCTGATTATTGCGATCCAGCACGTAAACATGCGTGCCATCGCGATAGAACTGCTCGCCGAGCAGAGCGTTGAGGATGCTTTTCTTCTTCAGGTAGATGGTGCCGCCGACGTAGCCAAGGTAGCGTCCGTCTTTGCTCCAGATCGGCCAGGAGACAAACACAATCAGGTTATTGGCGGCGGAAATACTGGGTCTGCTGACCATCGGCTGACGCTGCGCCAGTGCTTCACGCGAAGCCTGGCTGGTCAGCTGCATGCCTTTTAGCATCAGCGATTCGGGTGAAATGGCTTTCACGATGCCGTTGCTGTCCACAACGGCCACCGAGTTAAAGCTGTTGGTTTGCTCACGCAGGCGATTCACCTCCTGCTGCGACAGATCGGCATTATCAAAATCATTACCCAACTGTGTCGCGCTGTAGTGCAGCTGCGACTGAGCCAGCTGAAAGAAGACCTCGGTGGTCGCCGCCAGTTTGGTGGCGTAGGCGCGATTGGCTTCGAGGGTACTTTCGATCAGGACCATACGTTGCACGCGCCAGGTGGCGTACAGGGTGTTGGCGAGCGTGATGACGATGCTGGTGATCGCCAATAGCGCGATCAGCGTTCGCAGGTCAGTTTTTGGCCGCAGGCGCATTAGCATGGCGCGCCGGCCTTAGTGGATAGATTCATCAATATGTGTGCCTGACAGTCTTGTTATTGTTGGATGCACTTGCCCTGGTGAGCTAACGGGCGATTGTACACCCACAACACAAATTGAGCACGAAGCATCCTGTCAGCCACACAGATTTCTTTCTCTGCGCTGGCGCTAATCGATCAAACCATTGGCATCGTAAAACGGCCACGGACCGGGATAATCGCCGATGGCACACAAATGGGTGCTCATGCCCTGCTGCGCATGCCAGCGATGTAGCAAGAAACCTGGCGGCTCCAGCACAAAATTGGCTGGGCCATTTTCCGCGAGGTCAAACGCCACCTGATGCGATACGCCCGGGGCAACACAAGCCAGCGTACCGGCAAAACGCGCCTGCACCGAGCGATGCAGATGGCCGCTGAGCACGCGTTCCACCTGCGGATGACGCTGGATAATCGCCGCCAGCGCCGCCGGATTGCGCAGCGGTTGGTTATCCATGTGTTCTATGCCGCAGAGAAACGGTGGATGATGCAGCATCACCAGCGTCGGCAACTGCGGCTGGCGCTGCAACTGCTCATCAAGCCAGTGCAACTGCGCTTCATCCACATAGCCCCACGGCTGCTGCGGCACGCTGGAATCGAGCGCCAGCAACTGCACGCCTTTTACCTGCATCTGCCAGTTCAGGGTTTCACCGCGCTGCAGATAGTGATGATCTGGAAACGCCGCACGCAGCGCCTGGCGATCGTCGTGATTGCCTGGCATCAGCAGAAACGGCAGTTGCAGCTGGCGCAGCGCCTGCTTCAACGTTTGATACTCTTCTGCCGTGCCGAAATCGACCAGATCGCCAGTAATTACCACCCTGTCGGGGCGCGGCGAAAGGCGGTTTAGCGTCTCGATAACCCGCAGCAGCGCGGCTTGGGTGTCGACTTTTTTGTAGGACAAACGGCCGTTGGCCTTGATGTGTAAATCGCTGATTTGTGCGATTAGCGTCATTGCTTCAGACACGAATTTTTTCCTTTGGATATTCAATGCTAGTCGGTCGCCATTAATGGCGACCCTACGACGGTACATAGATTTATGGCGACCGGACCGATTATGAAAACTGCAGCGCAGCGTCCTGCGCCAGCGTCCAGCTCACCGCTTGTCCGGCATGCCAGGCTTCACGCGCGTGGCGATCCACCTGAATCGGTGTGGCCAGCCCGATATCGATCATCAGCCGCTGCGACGCGCCCAAAAAGGTGCTGGCGACAATAAAGCCCTGGCGCTGATAGCGATCATCGCTGGCCAGCAGCACATCTTCCGGACGGCAGAAACGCTGCGGATTGCCGCGTGTATCGACATCCACGCAGTTAATCGCGCCAACAAAATCGGCGACAAATTTTGATGCCGGATGCTGATAGATGTTCTGCGGCGTATCGATTTGCACCAAACGTCCCTGCTCCATCACCGCAATACGGTCGCCGAGCGCCATCGCTTCCTGTTGATCGTGCGTCACGTAGACTGCGGTGATCGCCAGCTTCTTCAGCAGCGCGCCGATCTCCAGACGCAGACGATCGCGCAGGCGCGCATCCAATGCCGCCAGCGGCTCATCAAACAGCAGCACTTTAGGCCGCGCAGCTAATGCGCGCGCCAGCGCCACGCGCTGCTTCTGCCCGCCGGAGAGTTTGTCGATGCTGCGCTGTGCCAGCGCGGTGAGATCCACCAGCGCCAGCATCTCCTGCACGCGCGCTTCGCGTTCGGCACGCGCCACGCCCTGCACTTTCAGACCGTACGCTACGTTCTCGGCCACATTGAGATTCGGGAACAGCGCGTAGTTCTGGAACACCATGCCGACGTTGCGTTTTTCAATCGGCAACGCGGTAACGTTGCGATCGTCAAACCACACTTCGCCGCCGACGTCGCAGCTCTCCAGCCCACTGATAATGCGCAGCGTGGTGGTTTTGCCACAGCCAGACGGCCCCAGCAGCACCAGCGTTTCGCCGGCATGAACGGTGAGATCGAGCGGTTGCAGCGCCTGATGATGATTAAAGTGACGTGCGCAGCCGCGCAGCGTCACGGTAACGGCCGCAGGATTCATGCTGCCTCCTTGTGTTGGCGCGAGACCGCGCGGTTAAGCCAGTGATTCACGGCATTGAGCATCAGCAGCAGCGGCAGAATCATCAGAATGAAAATCAGCGTGTAGGCGGAACCCACTTCCAGCCGCATTGAGGCGTAGCTGTCGGCAAGGCCAACCGGCAAGGTTTTAGTCAGCGGCGTGTGCAGCATCCAGGTGATGTTGAATTCCCCCACCGACAGCGTGATCACCATAAAAGCGCCGGCGAGAATGCCGTTACGGCAGTTCGGCACCACCACGGTAAAGAAGCGCTGCCACAAGCTAGCACCAAGGCTGGCCGAGGCCTCTTCGAGGCGCGGCATATCCACCGCCTGCATCACCGCCAGCACCGGCCGCATCATAAACGGCAGGGTAAACAGCACGTGACCAATCAGGATAAACAGCCAGCTATCGCGCAGGCCGGAAAACTGGCCGTAGAGCAGAATGATACCGAGCGCGGTCGCCAGACCGGGCAGCGCCACCGGCAGCATCAAGCACTCTTCAATACGCGCTGCCCAGCGGCCCGGCGCTTTTAGCAATCCCCACGCGGCAGGCACGCCAATCAACAAAGTGACTAAAAGGCAGAACAGCGCGATCAGCAGCGACAGCCAGAAGGTATCGGCGTACATCTGCCACACTTGCTCCACCCACTTCAACGTGAAGCCGCTGCGCAGGCCGATAAAATAGTTATTGGTGACGCCCGCCAGCATCGACAGCACCACCGGCACGATCATAAACAGCGCGGTGATGGCGGTGATCAACAGTTGCAGGCTAAACAGTCCACGACGCTTCATGATTGCGCCTCCCTAGCCTGCGCCAGACGGCGCGCCAGCATCAGCGCCAGCCAGGCGAATCCGCCCATCAACACCGACAGCGCAGCGGCGGTGGCAAAGTTGGCGTAATTGGTGAACTCGCCGTAAATGGTGAGCGGCAGCACCGCTAAATCGGTGCCGAGCGTAAAGGCGGTGCCAAAAGCGCCCATGCTGGTGGCGAAACAGAGCGCACCGGTAGAGAGCAGCGCCGGTTGCAGGCCGGGCACAATCACATCCCAGGTGATGCGCCACTGGCTGGCGCCAAGCGAACGCGCCGCTTCTTCCAGCGAGCGATCGAGTTTTTCACTCGCCGCCACCAGCGTGACGATGGCGCGCGGCAGCGAGAAATAGAGGTAACCAATAAACAGCCCCGCCAGCGAATAGGCCAGCGTCCAGCGCTCATGCACCAGGCTCATGCTGATTTGCGCCAGCAATCCCTGACGCCCGGCCAGCATCACCACCAGAAAACCCACCACCACACCGGGAAACGCTAGCGGAAAGGTCAGCAGCGCCAGCAAGGTGCCGCGCCCGGTAAAGCGCTGACGCGCCAGAAAACAGCCGACGATAGCGGCAATCAGCAAGGTCACCAGCGTCACCGCCAGCGACAGTAGCACGGTGTTCAGCAGGCTCAGCAGATAGTGCGGCTGGGTGATCACCGTCCAGTAACCGCTGTGCTGGGTGCTGCGATCGTCCTGCATGCCGATTTGCAACAGGCGGGCAAACGGCAGCAGCCAGAAAGCGCAGAAGAACAGCAGCGCGGGCAGCGTCAGCCACAGCCAGCGGCTGCCCGGTTGTGTAGGTATCTGGCGGCGCGAGGCCGCCAGGGTGTCAGCCATCGACATTAACGGATCTCGCTCAGGTATTTCGCCGAGAAGGCTTTCTGCGCATCGGCCATCTGCTGATAGTTCACGGTTTGCGCGCGCGCATAATCGCTGTCTGGCAGGAAGAATTTCTTCGCCTCTGCGGACATTGCCGAGGTACGTACCGGACGCAGGAAGGCATTGGCCCAAATCGACTGCCCTTTATCCGACAACACGTAGTCGATCACTTTTCTGCCGTTGTCTGCGTGCGGCGCGTTCTTCACCAGGCTGATGACGTACGGCACCGTGACCGTGCCCTCTTTCGGAATCACAAAGGCGACATTGGCGTGATCTTTATATTTGGCGCGATAGGCGTTGAAGTCGTAGTCGAGCAGGATGGGAATCTCACCGGAGATCAGGCGCGCGTAGGCGGTTTGCTTCGGTACGATCGGCTGATTTGCCTGTAATTTTTTGAACCACGTCAGTGCAGGCGTGAAGTCATTCATATTGCCGCCCTTCGCCTGGTTGACCGCCACGGCCGCCACGTAACCGACAAACGCACTGGCCGGATCGAGGTAGCCGATCATGCCTTTGTATTCTGGCTTCAGCAGATCGTCCCAGGATTGCGGCACCGGCGCGCCGCCCAGCGCATCGACGTTAACCATAAAGCCCATAGTGCCGGAGTGCAGCGCCACCCATTTACCGTCGGGATCTTTCATTCCAGCTGGGATTTCGTCCCAATGCGCGGGCTTATAGCTACTGATGACACCGGCGCTGTCCGCCTGGATACCAAAACTGACGCCGTAATAAACCACATCTGCCACCGGATTACCCTTCTCCGCCACCAACTGCGCCAGCGCCTGGCCGGAGTTTTTGTTGTCCTGCGGCACCTGAATCCCGGTGTCTTTGGCAATGGCGTTAAGCTGGGTTCCCCAATCTGCCCACTCGGGAGGACAGTTGTAGCAAATTGCCGTCTCAGCGGCCTGGGTGAAACTACTGAACAGCGAACCGGCGGTCAGTGCGAGCGCCCCGGCAATGATGGTGACTTTTTTCATAATGGTTCCCTGATGTTGGCAATAGAAGAAAAAGCGGTTGCGGGTGCAGCGATGCTTTCGCCGCTGCGCAACCGATGCGCCAGTACGCGAGTACCGTGGCTGGCTTGTTGTAACAGCATTTCGATCGCCCCGGCGCCGAGCATGTCGGCGGGTTGCGTCACGCTCGCCAGCGACGGCGCGATTTGCTCGCCGATATCGATGCCATCAAATCCCATTACCGACAGCTGCTGCGGAATGCGCACGCCGGCGCGCGCGGCGTCACCAATCAGGCTGATAGCGAGCAGATCGTTAGTGCAAATCACCGCGCTCAGCGGCGTGTCGCCACTCAGCTGCGGCTGCAGCAGTGCGAAATCAGATTGGGTATGGCTGGGCATTTCGATCACCGGCAGCGCGTCGAGTCCGGCTTGTTGCATCGCATCGCAATAGCCCTGATAGCGCAGACGTGCGCGATCGGATTGCAGCATCGGCCCGGCCACCATGCCGATGTGGCGATGGCCGAGCTGCAGCAGATGTTCAGTGGCTTCTTGCATCGCCTGGCGGTTATCGACGCAAATGGCGGGCCATTGGGTTTCCTGCGGCACGTTGTGCGTCAGGACAAACGGCATGCTGGCTTGATGCAGCGTATGCAGGATGGCGCTGTTATCGGCGTCGGCAACGGTAAGAACCAAACCGGCCACGCGCTGATTCAGCATGTGCTCGACAATCGCCACTTCGCGCTCTGGCTGATAATCACTGGTTGCCACTAGCAGACCGTAACCGGCGGCACGCGCCTGCCGCTCCATCGCTTGCAACTGGCGGGCGAAGATTGGATTGAGCAGCGACGGCAGCAGCACGCCGAAGGTAGTTGAACTCTGGGTACGCAGTTGGCGGGCAATGTGATTCGGGCGAAAGCCGAGCTGCTCGGATGCGCTCAACACTTTTTCCAGCGTGTCAGCACGTAGCAGATGCGGATCAGAGAAAGCGCGTGCAGCGGTGGCGCGAGAAACGCCAGCCAGTTTGGCCACGCTGATTAAATCGGACATGTTCGCCTCGTAAAGTGCCAATGAGATCGATCTCATTGGCGCTTAAACTAACGGCGAACTGTGACAGCAACATCGCGGAGAAATGACAGCGAGATGACAGCAGCGCGAACTGCTGTCAGGCAGAAATTACAACATCAGGAAGGCGTAACCTTCGTTTTGCAGCGACGCCACGGTGGTGCCGCTCGACAGCGTGTGGGTGACGCGCGTATCAATCCAGTCACGTTCCAGCTGATGGAAAGCCACCGACTGATCGCAAATAGTCACCTTCACGCCGGCTTTTCTCAGCTCATCAATCAGCTTGAGATTCGGGTTATCGGTGCCGTACGCTTTGCGGAACTGATCGTTGTTCAGTGCAGCTGGAACCGCATCGCTGTTGATCGACACCACAAACTTCAGCTGATCGAGCGGTACGCCCGCCGCGTAATAAAGGTTGGTGACGCGCGCCACGCGCTCCAGCCCGAGGTTGGCCTGATGAATATCCCCTTCATTACGGTTGATCTGGAAGACGATTTTATTGCTCAATCCCGGCGTGGTGGCCGGATTGTAGTCCGGCACATTCACATAATGGATTTTGCCGTAGCCGTCGATCGCCGGCGTGCTCCAGAAGTCAGCCGGTTCGGTTTTCTTGTCGGCAAATTTATCGCTGACCTTGTCGACCAAATCGGGCAGTTGTAATACATTGCCGCCGACAAAACCTGCCAGGGCCGCAATAACGATATAGGATGCTGGACGCATTTCACTTCTCCTGTGCCTGAGATTTACATCTGTAAGAGTGCATAACCTTGATTTTCCAGCGTCGACACGGTGGTCGGGCTGGAGAGTGCATGAATCACCGATGGGTCAATCCACTCTTTCGGGAAGTGATGGAACGCCACCGACTGATCGCATACGGAAACCTTCACGCCCAACTTATTCAGCGCGCCAATCAGCGCCAGATTAGGGTTGTCCGCTTTGTAGAACTGCTGGAAATGCGCGTTATCCAGCATCGCAGGCGTGGCATCACCCGTAACCGACACCACAAAGTGCAGGTCGTCGGCCGGTACGCCCGAAGCGATATAGAGATTGACCACGCGCGCGACACGTTCAAGACCAAGATTTGGCCGCGTCATCTCTCCTTCACTTTTGGTGATTTGAAACACCACTTTGTTGCTTAAACCCACCACCGGTTTAAAGGCGGCATCCGGCTCATAATGGATTTTGCCGTAGCCGTCGACGGCCGGCGTGCTCCAGAAGCCGTCGGGATCGGTAGGTTCGGCAGAAAAATGGCTGACAACACGCTGATATAAGTCATCACCTTTGCTCACGGTGGCGCCAACAAAGCCACCGACAATCGCGATAAGGGCGTATGAGACTACAGAACGCATAAAAACTCTCCGGCATGCACTGCGCGTCAATTCACAGTCCGTTTGAATAAAGTGCTTTATCTATACCACAGCGTGAGCAGGGCAAAAGTCCTGTAGTGACGGGCTGTCCGTCTGAATGATTGCGTGCAAAATAATTAGCAGGGTTAATTGAACAAGGCATTCGATTGACGCTTTGGCAGGCGTTAAGAAAAGAGTGGCCGTGAAATTGTGACCATAATTCAGAAGGGATACGTTTACGTGCGTTTAAAATCTGTCCGATGATTACTGTGCAAATTGCCTTTCACACCACAATCACGATTAAAATCACTGATGGATAAAACGGGCCAACCGCGCTGATATGCCGCTTCTTTTCAGAGTAAACCTGGAAAAGTTCATGCCAGGCTCAATAATTTTGAGCAACTTTACGTAACTTTAACTTTTGCGGATGAAGAAGCCGGTTTTAATCGCGGCGTGCTGTTCAATTTTTTGCTGCAACTTCGTCATGCTGTAACCCTTTTTTCATTTAAAGCTTATGAATCTTCATCGTTTGCTTGTCGCCGCAGTCTGGTTAAGATAGAGCGCGTTCAGTGAATGGGAAAATAGTGCAGAACATCTGAACCACTTACCGGTCTAATTTTGGATGACTTTTACAGGATCAAGGCATGTTTAACCGGTTGAAAAAATCAATGCTGGCGGCCCTTATTCCTACGCTGCTGCTGACGCCTGCGCTGAGTGCGCGCGCTGACGTCAGTGATACGCTGCCCGACATGGGCACCACAGCAGGTTCGACGCTCTCGATTAATCAGGAACTGCAGATGGGCGACTTCTACGTGCGCCAGCTGCGCGCCAGTGCGCCTCTGATTAACGATCCGCTGTTGAATCAATACATTAATGAGCTCGGTCAGCGTCTGGTGGCGCATGCCAACTCGGTACGCACGCCGTTCCACTTCTTTTTGATTCAGAACGATGAACTCAACGCCTTTGCCTTCTTTGGCGGCAACGTGGTGCTGCATTCGTCGCTGTTCCGTTACACCGATAACGAAAGCCAGCTGGCATCGGTGATGGCGCATGAAATCTCGCACGTCACCCAGCGCCATCTGGCGCGCGCTATGGAAGAGCAGCGACGCAATGCGCCGCTGACTTGGGTCGGCGCATTGGGGTCGATTCTGCTGGCGATGGCCAGTCCGCAAGCGGGCATGGCGGCGCTGACCGGTACACTGGCGGGCGCGCAGCAAGGCATTATCAGCTTTACTCAGGGCAACGAACAGGAAGCTGACCGCATCGGTATTCAGGTGCTGCAACGTGCCGGTTTCGATCCGCAAGCGATGCCGACTTTCCTGCAGAAGCTGGCGGATCAGAGCCGCTTCTCCTCCAAACCGCCGGAAATTTTGCTGACGCACCCGTTACCCGACAGTCGACTGGCCGATGCGCGTAACCGCGCCAACCAGATGCGTCCGGTGGTGGTGCAGTCGTCGCAGGATTTCTACATGGCGAAAGTGCGTTCGCTCGGCATGTACGCCACGGGCCGCAATCAGCTTACCGATGATTTGCTGAACGAATACGCCAAAGGCAACGTGCGCGAGCAGCAGGCGGCGCAGTACGGCAAAGCGGTGCAGTTCCTGCAGGCCAAAAGCTTTGATAGCGCCAAACGGGTGATTGCGCCGCTGCTGGCGAAACAGCCGGATAACGTCTGGTTCCTCGATATCATGACCGACATCGATATCGGCCTGAATCAGCCGCAGCAGGCGATCGCCATGCTGAGCAGCGCCAAAGGCAGTAGCACCAATCCGGTGCTGCAACTGAACCTGGCTAACGCCTATGTCGAAGCGAAACAGCCAGCCAACGCCAGCCGTATTCTCAATCGCTACACCTTTGCCCATCCAGACGACGTTAACGCCTTTGATCTGTTGGCGCAGGCTTCGGCGGCGCAGGGTTTACGCGATGAAGAACTTTCAGCGCGCGCTGAAGGGTTGGCGCTCAACGGCCAGCTTGATCAGGCGATCTCCACCTTAAGCAGCGCCAGCGCGCAGGTGCCGCTCGGCAGCCTTAAACAGGCGCGCTATGACGCACGTATCGATCAGTTCCGTGAACTGCAGAAGCGTTTTAAGGTTTACCAAAAAGGATAAGAAGATGGTCAGCATTTATCACAACCCGCGATGCAGCAAAAGCCGCGAGACGCTGGCGCTGTTGCAGGAAAAAGGTATCGAGCCTGAAGTGGTGCTCTATCTTGAGACGCCGCCCGATGTGCCAACGCTACAGCGCCTGCTGCAACAGCTCGGCATGCACAGCGCACGCGAACTGATGCGCCGCAAAGAGGATTTGTATAAAGAGTTGGCTTTAGCGAATAGCGCGTTAAGCGAGGATCAGCTGCTGCAGGCGATGGTAGAACATCCGAAACTGATCGAACGCCCAATCGTGATCAATGGCGAACAGGCGCGTATTGGCCGTCCGCCTGAAGCGGTGCTGGAGATTCTCTAAAGTTCCAGCGCTTCTTTAACAAAGGGAATGGTGAGTTTGCGCTGAGCACTGATGGAGGCGCGATCGAGACGATCCAGCGTATCAAACAGCGTGCGCATCTCACGGTCGAGGCGTTTCAGCAGGAAGCGTCCGACATCTTCCGGCAACTCAAAACCCCGCAATCCAGCACGCAGCTGCATCGCCTGTAATTTGTCGTCATCCGAGAGCGGCTGCAAACGGTAAATCTGCCCCCAATCGAGGCGTGACGCCAGATCCGGTAAGCCGAGATTCAGCTGGCGCGGCGGTCGATCGCCGGTAATCAGCAAACGCGTTTTACCGATTTCCAGAATGCGGTTGTAGAGATCAAAGATCGCCATTTCCCACTCCGGATCGCCTGCAATGCACTCGATATTATCGATGCACACCAGCGCCAGATTCTCCATCCCTTCCAGTACTTCCGGCACAAACCAGGTGCGCTTATCCAGCGGCACATAGCCCACCGCTTCGCCGCGCGCCGAGAGTTCCGCACAGGCTGCGTGCAGCAGATGACTGCGGCCACCGCCTTCGCGCGACCAGAAATAGAGATAGCTACCGTGTTGCTGAGAAAGTGCGCCTTGCAGCGCCGCCAGCAGAGACGTGTTTTCCCCCGGCCAGAAACTGGCGAAGGTTTCATCATCGGGTAAATAGAGTGGCAATGAGAGCTGTGCCGGCGTGTTCAGAAGTACCTCAACGGATGAGCGGGCAGAAAACCGCGCAAGTTTATCACGATCTTTGCCGGAGATGAACCGGGCTTCCCTGCCCGGCTTGCAGCCTTAACTTTCGCGCTTCTCTTCAGCGTCCAGCACCACTTCTTCCGGGCGTAATACGCTGATTAAACGGAAGATCAAAGCCAGGCCAACGCCAACGATGGTTGCCAGCGCCATGCCTTTCAGCTCGGCCGCGCCGATATGCACTTTGGCACCGCTCACGCCGATGATCAGGATCACCGAGGTCAGGATCAGGTTCTGCGCTTTGTTGTAATCCACTTTAGATTCGATTAGCACACGAATACCGGATGCGCCGATCACGCCGTACAACAGCAGCGATACGCCGCCCATCACCGGCACGGGAACCGCCTGAATCGCCGCCGCCAGTTTGCCGACGCAGGAGAGCAGAATGGCAAAGATCGCCGCGCCGCCAATTACCCAGGTGCTGTAAACGCGGGTAATCGCCATTACGCCGATGTTCTCGCCGTAAGTGGTGTTCGGCGTGGAGCCGAAGAAACCGGAGATCATGGTGGATAATCCGTTGGCGAACATCGAGCGGTGCAGGCCCGGATCGCGGATCAGATCTTTCTTCACGATGTTGGCGGTAACCACTAAGTGACCTACGTGCTCGGCAATCACCACCAGCGCGGCTGGCAGAATGGTCAGCATCGCCACCCACTCAAAACGCGGCGTGTAGAAGGTTGGCAGCGCAAACCACGGCGCATTTTCCACTGCGGTCCAGTCCACAATCCCCATCATGTAAGAGAGCGCATAGCCGACCAACACGCCGACTAAAATCGGGATGATGGCGAGGAAACCACGGAACAGCACCGAACCAAACACGGTAACCGCCAGCGTGACCATTGAGATGATCACGGTTTTGCTGTCTGGTGATGTGCCGTCAGCGGGCAGCAAACCGGCCATATTCGCCGCCACGCCCGCCAGTTCCAGACCGATAACCGCGACAATCGCGCCCATCGCCGCCGGTGGGAACATCACATCAAGCCAGCCGGTACCGGCTTTCTTGACGATCAGCGCCACAAGGCAGAACAGCAAACCGCAGAGAATAAAACCGCCCAGCGCCACTTCGTAACCCAGCGGCAACAGCAGCAGCACCGGCGAAATAAAGGCAAAACTCGAACCGAGATAAGCCGGGATTTTGCCCTTACAGATAAACAGATAGAGCAGTGTTCCAACGCCGTTAAACAGCAACACCGTGGCCGGGTTGATGTGGAACAGAATCGGCACCAGCACAGTTGCGCCAAACATGGCGAACAGATGCTGCAAGCTGAGTGGAATGGTTTGTAAAAGCGGTGGGCGTTCATTAACGCCGATTGCACGACGGGTCATATTTTTCGCTATCCCCATTGAATATTTTTAGACAAAAAAAAGCCGACTCTCTGGCCGGCTGGTTTCTTTTATTTGGTTCCGAAAATCTTGTCCCCGGCATCGCCGAGTCCAGGAATGATGTAACCCTTCTCGTTCAGTCCCTGATCGATTGATGCGGTGTAAAGCTCCACATCCGGATGCGCTTTCTCCAGCGCGGCAATACCTTCAGGTGCGGCCACCAGCACCAGCACTTTAATGCTGGTACAACCGGCTTTCTTCAGCAGATCGATAGTAGCGATCATTGAACCACCGGTTGCCAGCATCGGGTCGACCACCAGCGCCAGGCGCTCTTCAATGTTCGACACCAGCTTCTGGAAATACGGTACCGGCTCCAGCGTCTCTTCATCACGATACACGCCAACCACGCTGATGCGCGCGCTTGGCACGTGCTCGAGCACGCCTTCCATCATGCCGAGGCCAGCACGCAGAATCGGCACTACAGTGATTTTTTTACCTTTGATCTGATCGATTTCAACCGGACCATTCCAGCCTTCGATGGTGACGCGCTCGGTTTCCAGATCGGCGGTGGCTTCATAGGTCAGCAAGCTGCCCACTTCCGAGGCCAGCTCGCGGAAACGCTTGGTGCTGATATCATGCTCACGCATCAGGCCCAGTTTATGTTTGACCAGCGGGTGTTTGACTTCCACGATCTTCATGATTGTTCTCCCGGAATTGAGTTGAGCTAAAAAAAATCGCCGGATTATACCGCCTTTTCGCCGCTGCGCCATATGTCATCGGTCAATAGCCTGCGTCATCTAAGGATTGGCGAAAATCTGAGGCGATGCAAAGGCAGCATGAGATGGGACTCGCAAACGTTTGCCTGCGCTGTTAGAATTGCCGCGCTTAATTTTTGCCACCAACCGCAACTCGCGTGGGGATTCCGCAGTGACCGACAAAACCTCTCTCAGCTACAAAGACGCCGGTGTTGATATCGATGCTGGTAACGATCTGGTTGACCGTATTAAAGGCGTAGTGAAAAAAACCCGCCGCCCGGAAGTCATGGGTGGATTGGGCGGCTTCGGCGCGCTCTGTGCGCTGCCGCAGAAGTACCGCGAGCCTGTGCTGGTCTCCGGAACCGATGGCGTCGGCACCAAGCTGCGTCTGGCGATGGATCTCAAACGCCATGACAGCATCGGCATCGATCTGGTCGCGATGTGTGTTAACGACCTGATTGTTCAGGGTGCTGAGCCGCTGTTCTTCCTCGATTATTACGCGACCGGCAAGCTGGATGTGGATACCGCTTCATCGGTCATCACCGGCATCGCCGAAGGTTGCTTGCAGTCGGGTTGTGCGCTGGTCGGCGGTGAAACCGCTGAAATGCCAGGCATGTACCACGGCGAAGATTACGACGTGGCGGGTTTCTGCGTCGGCGTGGTGGAAAAATCAGAAATCATTGACGGTTCGAAAGTGCAGGACGGCGACGTGCTGATCGCGCTGGGTTCCAGCGGCCCGCACTCGAACGGTTATTCTCTGGTGCGCAAGATTCTTGAAGTCAGCCAGACCGATCCGGCCACTAAACAGCTGGATGGCAAGTCACTGGCCGATCACCTGCTGGCGCCAACCCGTATCTATGTGAAAAACATCCTTCGCCTGATCGAACAGGTTGATGTGCATGCGATTTCGCATCTGACCGGCGGCGGCTTCTGGGAAAACATCCCGCGCGTGCTACCAGACAACACCCAGGCGGTGCTGGAAGAGAGCAGCTGGCAGTGGCCAGCCGTGTTCAGCTGGTTGCAGCAGGCAGGCAACGTCAGCCGTCACGAAATGTACCGCACCTTTAACTGCGGCGTGGGCATGGTGATTGCGCTGAGCCCGGCAGAAGCCGATAAAGCGGTACAGCTGATGACCGACGCGGGCGAAAAAGCGTGGAAAATCGGTGTGATTAAAGCGTCTGATTCTGCAGAGCGTGTGGTTATCAATCCATGAAGAAACTGGTTGTACTGATCTCCGGCAACGGAAGCAATCTTCAGTCCATCCTCGACGCCTGCGCAAGCGGGCGTATCAACGGCAGCGTCGCTGCCGTTTTCAGTAATAAAGCCAGCGCCTATGGCTTAACGCGCGCGCAGGAAGCCAATGTCCCGCCGCATGCGTTAGCTGCCCGTGATTTTGCCGACCGCGAAGCCTTTGATCGCCAACTGATGCAGGAGATTGATGCTTACGCGCCGGATCTGGTGGTGCTGGCCGGTTATATGCGCATCCTCAGCAGCGCTTTTGTCGCGCACTATCACGATCGTCTGGTGAATATTCATCCGTCGTTATTGCCGAAATATCCGGGCTTGCACACGCATCGTCAGGCGCTGGAAAACGGCGACGAAGAGCATGGCACTTCAGTGCACTTTGTCACTGACGAGCTGGATGGCGGACCGGTTATTTTGCAGGCGCGCGTGCCGGTGTTTGCTGGCGACAGCGAAGACGAGATCAGCGCGCGCGTGCAGCATCAGGAACACGCGATCTATCCGCTGGTGATCAGCTGGTTTGTTGATGGGCGTTTGCAGATGCGTGAAGGTAAAGCGTGGCTGGATGATAAACCATTGCCGCCACAGGGATATGCACACGACTAACGTAGGGTCGCCATTCATGGCGACCTTCATCACGTCCGCACCATCACCCAAACCGTCCCGTAATGTAATCTTCGGTACGCCGCGCTTTTGGCGACGTGAAGATGCGATCTGTTTCGTCAAACTCCACTAATTGTCCGTTATGCATAAACGCGGTGTAATCCGACACGCGTGCCGCCTGCTGCATATTGTGCGTCACTAACACCAGCGTGAAATGCTGCTTCAACGTGGTCATCAGCTCCTCGATCACCAGCGTTGAGATCGGATCAAGTGCCGAGGTGGGCTCATCCAGCAGCAACACTTCCGGCTCAATGGCGATGGCGCGCGCAATCACCAGGCGCTGCTGCTGGCCGTTAGAGAGCGTTAAGGCGTTCTGCCCCAGCTGATCTTTCACTTCGCCCCACAATGCCGCTGCACGCAGCGCACGTTCACAGGCTTCATTCAACACGCGACGATCGCGTACGCCCTGCAAGCGCAGGCCGTAAACCACGTTTTCGTAGATCGATTTAGGAAACGGATTCGGCCGCTGGAATACCATGCCAATGCGGCGACGCAGTGCGGGAAGATCCTGATTCGCCTGCATCACCGCGTAATCATCCAGCAGAATCTCGCCTTCGATGCGGCAGCGATCGATCACATCATTCATGCGATTAAAGCAGCGCAGCAGCGTCGATTTGCCGCAGCCGGAAGGACCAATCAACGCCGTGATGCGGTTTTTCGGGATCTGCAGATCAATGTTATTCAGCGCCTGGCGTTCGCCATACCACAGCGACAGCTGATTAACGCGAAGGGCAATGTCGTAGTCGGGCGTCATCAGAAACCTTTTTAGTGCGTCATAAGCCGGTAACGCTCACGCAGCCGATGGCGCAGCGCCATCGCCAGCAGATTGAGCGACAGGATGATCACCACCAGCAGCAAAGCGGTGGCGTAAACCAGCGGTCGATCAGCATCGATATTGGGGCTCTGGAACGCCAAATCGTAGATCTGAAAACCGAGGTGCATGAATTTACGATCGAGGTGCAAATAAGGGAATACCGCATCAACCGGCAGCTCTGGCACCATCTTCACCACGCCCACCAGCATCAGCGGCGCGGTTTCTCCAGCCGCACGCGCCACCGCCAGAATCAGGCCGGTGAGCATGGCGGGTACCGCCAACGGCAGCACCACGCGCCACAACGTTTCCGCCTGCGTTGCGCCCAGCGCCAGCGATCCCTGACGCAGATTATCCGGAATGCGCGACAATCCCTCTTCGGTGGCAACGATCACTACCGGCAGCGTCAGCAGCGCCAGCGTCAGCGCGGCCCACAGCAAGCCCGGCGTACCAAAAGTGGGATTGGGTAAGGCGCTGGAGAAGAACAGCTGGTCGATGGTGCCGCCAATCAGCCAGACAAAGAAGCCGAGGCCAAACACGCCGTAGACAATCGATGGCACGCCGGCGAGATTCACCACCGCGATGCGCACCAGCCGCGTCAGCGCATTGCGTCCAGCGTATTCGTGCAACCAAACCGCAGCGATGACGCCAAGCGGCATGACGATGATCGACATCAACAGCACCATCAGCACGGTACCAAAAATTGCCGGAAACGCCCCGCTTTCGCCGCCACCGGAAGTCGGTGAATCGCTGACGAATTGCCAAATCTGGCTGAAGAAGTGCAGCGTTTTGTTGGTCAACGTCATGGCATTCGGATACCACGCATCCACCACCTGCGCCAGCGGGATGGTGTGATCCACGCCGTTCACATCGCGCAGCACCAGCGTATCGCGCTGACTTTCATGCTGCAGATGGGTTAACTGCTGCGCCAGCGCGTTGAAGCGGCGTTGTAACGCCGTGCGGTTGGCATCAAACTCGGACTGCACTTCCAGGCTGAAGCTGCCGTTACGCTGCTGCTCATCGGCCTGCTGCTGCAGGCTTTCCAGCTGTGCATTCAGGCGCGCCATCTCAATGCGGCGGATGTTACTCGCCTGGCGCAGCTGCTCATGTACCTGCTGCAAACGCTGATGCAGCAAGGCATCGCGGCTTTGCGCGGTCATCACTTCATTATCCTGGCGCAGCTCCACCAGCCAGCCATACGCATTGCCGCCGTTGCGGCGCTGCAGCACCAACACCTCGACAGGACGACGGGTTTTCGCCTCGCCCTGGCTGTAAAGCACGCGGAAATCCGGCGCGGCAAAGTCACGGTTGCCAGTTTTCACCACATAGCGCCACTGTTCGCCCTGCTGCTGCTTTTGCAAGGTTTCGCCCAGCACCATCACCGCGCTGCCTTCCGGTGGCTGGAACTGATATTGATCGACCGGCTGCGGCCAGAAAGCGCGCACGCCTTGCCAGCCGAGCAAACCAATCAACAAGGTAAACGCCAGCAGGCAAACCGCGACAGCCCCGGCGGTGAGCCAGCGCCAGCGATCGTTCTGTTTCATCGCCGTCATCCGTGGCCCTCATGCTGGCTGTAGCGTTGACGCAGACGCTGACGAATCAACTCGGCGATGGTGTTGATCACCAACGTGAAGATCAACAATATCAACGCGCTGAGGAACAGAATGCGGTAATGCGCGCTGCCCGCTGCGGCTTCGGGCATCTCAATGGCAATGTTGGCGGAGAGCGCACGCAGACCAGCAAATAAGCCGCCTTCGCTGACCGGCGTATTGCCAGTGGCCATCAGCACAATCATCGTCTCGCCGACGGCGCGGCCAAAGCCAATCATTAATGTAGCGAAGATGCCCGCCGAGGCGCCCGGCAGCACCACACGCGTCAGGGTTTGCCACGGCGTGGCACCCAGCGCCAGCGAGCCCTGCCCGAGCGCGCCCGGCACGCTGAACAGCGCATCTTCCGATAAGGTGAAAATCAGCGGTACCAGTGCAAAACCCATCGCCAGCGCAGCGACTAAGAGGTTGCGCTGTTCGTAATGCGCTAAACGCTCGCCAATGTCCGGCCAGAACAGCGTTGGCAGCCACAGCGTTAACAGCGTAACCACAAGCAACACCGGCAGCAGCAAAATCACTTCAAAGCCGGGACGTCGCCAGCTGGCAGGCAACCGCGGACTGAGCACACCGCACAACAGTAAGGTGGCCGCCAGCACCAGCGGCAGCAGCAACACGCCGACCAGCGCGGTACTGATGTGCGGCGCCAGCCACACGCCAGCGATCAAACCAATCACCACGCTTGGCAGCGCGCCCATCATTTCGATCGCCGGTTTCACCCAGCGACGCAAACCCGGCGACATAAACCACGCGGTATACATCGCGGCAGCCAGCGCCAGCGGCGTGGCGAACAACAGCGCCAGACTGGCAGCTTTTAGCGTGCCCAGCACCAGCGGCATCAGGCTGAACTTGGCTTGATAGCTGTCGCCCGCCGCGGTGGATTGCCATATCCAATCGGCCTGCGGATAGTTTTCGTACCAGATTTTCTGCCACAGGTTGCGCCAGGTGAAATCCGGCCACGGATTATCTAAAGCAAACTGCTGCCATTCCCCGGCGCGTTCGATGATCAAGGCATCACCGCGCGGCGCGAAGGCCAGCGCCTGAATGCCCGGTGCCAACTGGCGGATTAAGATCGCGCCCTGCTGCTTGCTGGCGAACAGCTGAACCTTGCCCTGCGCATCGTAAGTGGCAAACACGCGGCGCTGCGGTTCAGGCGTGATGCCGCGCGCCTGCTGGCTGCCGTTGTAGGTATGAATCTGTTGCAGACGCGGCCCTTTATCACTGGCGATAGCGAACCATTGCTGCACGCCTTGCGCATCCTGAATCAGCAAGGTGCGTCCACCGGCCAGCATATGCAGACTTTGCGGTGGCAGATTGAGAGTTTGGGTTTCGCGTAGCTGCGCGCCATCCGGCGTGATTTGCCACACGCGCAGTAAGCGCCCGCTGCTGGCGTAGAGTAAGGTGCCGTCCGGCGACAGCAGCAGATGATCGGCCTGCTGCTGCGGCAACAGGATCTGATTCACCTTTTGCGTATTTTCCAGCGTGAGCAGGCTGATGCCGGCTGCGGTTTGCGCGGCAATCAACCATTGATGATCGTTGAGCGACGTCAGCGCCATATTACTGACCGGGCCTTGCGGTAAGCGCAGCGGACGGTCGCCGAGCGGGAAACCCCATTCGCCGCTGCCGTTGCGGATAACCGGTTGCATTAACAGCAGTTCGCCCTGCATATTGAGCAGCACGCTGCGGTTATCTGGGCTTGCGATCGCCGCATCAGGCTTGCCATTCAGCGCCAGTGCAGGTGCCGCAGGTTGACCATCGAGCGGGATAAAGCGCGCTTCGTTGCGGCTGATGCGCCAGCCCAAATGCCCGTCGCTGCCCATCGCCAGCATTGGGGCTTTGTCCCACAGCTGAATATTGGTGGTGGCATGCATTCCGGGCGCGCTAAACAGCGGCAGCACCACCCAGATCAGCCAGAAGAACAGCAGTAACATCAGCAGCAAAATTCCCACGCCGCAAGCTGTGACAACGCGGCGCACTACATTATCATTGGCGCGTCGACGACGGTCGCTAAAGTGGACGGGAATACGATTTATGCTCATGCAGGCCAGGTTACCGGTGGAAACAAGTCGCTATGTTGCCCGTAGCTGATTGATAAGACAACCTTTGACGTTGGACAAGCCTGCCATACTCTCGCCATAATGGTGACGGACACTGAGCGGTAACGCATTTTTGTGCATTTTCCGCCGGACATTCCGTCCAGCATCAGCATCTCGGAGTCAGAATGGGTCAGGATAAGCTGTATATAGAAAAAGAATTAAGCTGGTTAAGCTTCAATGAACGTGTGTTACAGGAAGCCTCGGATAAAAGTAATCCGCTGATTGAGCGCATGCGCTTTCTGGGAATTTATTCCAATAACCTCGAAGAGTTCTATAAAGTCCGCTTTGCCGATCTCAAGCGGCGGATTCTGATCAGCGAAGAGCAAGGCAAACCAACCTCTTTGCGACATCTGTTAAAGAAAATTCAGCTACGGGTACAGAAGTCGGATCAAGAGTTTGATGCGCTGTATAACGATCTGCTGCTGGAAATGGCGCGTAATCAGATCTTCCTGATTAACGAACGCCAGCTGTCACCGAATCAGCAAGAGTGGCTGCGCTACTACTTCAAACATCAATTACGCCAGCACGTCACGCCGATTCTGATTAACCATGACACCGATCTGATCGAATTCCTGAAAGACGATTACACCTATCTGGCGGTGGAGATCATTCGCGGCGACGATATTCGTTATGCGCTGCTGGAGATTCCGTCGGATAAAGTGCCGCGCTTTATTAACCTGCCGGCTGAGTCACCACGTCGCCGCAAACCGATGATTCTGCTGGATAACATCCTGCGCTACTGCCTTGATGAAATTTTCAAAGGCTTCTTCGATTACGATACGCTGAATGCCTATTCGATGAAGATGACGCGCGATGCCGAGTACGATCTGGTAACGGAGATGGAATCGAGCCTGCTGGAGCTGATGTCGTCGAGTCTGAAGCAGCGTCTCAATGCCGAGCCGGTACGCTTCGTTTATCAGCGCGATATGCCGGATGCGATGGTGGAAATGCTGCGCCATAAGCTGTCGATTTCGAACTACGATTCGATTGTGCCCGGCGGCCGCTATCATAACTTCAAAGATTTCATCGGCTTCCCGAACGTCGGCAAAAGCAATCTGGAAAACCGTCCGCTGCCGCAGATTCGTCACATCGGCTTCGACGGCTTCCGCAACGGTTTCGACGCCATCCGCAATCGCGATGTGCTGCTCTACTATCCGTATCACACCTTTGAGCATGTGCTGGAGCTGCTGCGTCAGGCCTCGTTCGACCCGAACGTGCTGGCGATTAAGATCAACATTTACCGCGTAGCGAAAAACTCGCGCATCATGGATGCGATGATTCACGCCGCCTATAACGGTAAGAAAGTCACGGTGGTGGTGGAACTGCAGGCGCGCTTTGATGAAGAGGCCAACATCCGCTGGGCGAAACGCCTGACCGAAGCGGGCGTGCATGTGATCTTCTCCGCGCCGGGTCTGAAAATTCACGCCAAGCTGTTCCTGATTTCGCGCCGTGAAGGTGAGGAAATAGTGCGTTATGCGCATATCGGTACCGGGAACTTCAACGAAAAAACCGCGCGCATTTATACTGACTATTCTTTGCTGACCGCCGATGCGCGTATCACCAATGAAGTGCGCCGCGTGTTCAACTTTATTGAGAATCCGTATCGCCCGGTCACCTTCGAGCATCTGCTGGTGTCGCCGCAGAACTCACGCGACATGCTGTATAAGTTCATTGATGCCGAGATTGCCAACGCGCAGCAAGGCAATCCTGCCGGCATTACATTGAAGATCAACAACCTGGTGGATAATGGTTTAGTTGATCGGCTGTATGCCGCCTCGTCGGCAGGCGTGAAAGTGAATCTGCTGGTACGCGGCATGTGTTCGCTGATCCCCGATTTACCAGGCATCAGCGAAAATATTCGCATTACCAGCATCGTTGACCGCTATCTCGAGCACGACCGCGTCTATATTTTTGAGAACGGCGGCGAGAAAAAGGTGTTCCTCTCTTCCGCGGACTGGATGACGCGTAACATTGATCACCGCATTGAAGTTGCCGTGGCGATTCTTGATCCACGCGTGAAGCAACGCATTCTGGACATTATCACCATTCTGTTTAGTGATACGGTGAAAGCCCGCATCGTCGATAAAGAGCTGAGTAATCGTTATGTGCCGCGCGGCAACCGTAAAAAGGTGCGTTCGCAGCTGGCCATTTACGACTACATCAAGAAACTGGAACAACCCGAATAACGCCTATGCCAATCTCACATAAAAGTACGCCGAAACCTCAAGAATTCGCGGCAATCGACCTCGGCTCGAACAGCTTCCATATGGTCATTGCCCGCGTGGTGGATGGCGCTTTGCAAGTGCTGGGACGCCTGAAACAGCGCGTGCATCTGGCCGATGGGCTGGATGCGCACAATCGCCTGAGCGAAGAAGCGATTGAGCGCGGGCTGAGCTGTCTGGCGTTGTTCGCCGAACGTTTGCAGGGCTTTAGTGCCGCCAACGTGACGATCGTCGGTACGCATACGCTGCGTATCGCCAGCAACGCCGAAGAGTTCTTGCAGCGCGCGGCTGAAGTGATTCCCTATCCAATCGAAGTGATTTCCGGCAACGAAGAGGCGCGTTTGATCTTCATGGGCGTGGAACACACGCAGCCGGAAAAAGGCCGCAAGCTGGTAATTGATATCGGCGGCGGCTCAACTGAACTGGTGATTGGTGAAGACTTTGAGCCACAGCTGGTAGAAAGCCGCCGCATGGGCTGCGTCAGCTTCGCCAATCTGTTCTTCCCGAAAGGAGAAATCACGCCCGAAAACTTCCGCCGTGCGCGCCTCTCCGCTGCGCAAAAGCTGGAAACCATGGCGTGGCAATATCGTCTGCACGGCTGGCAATATGCGCTGGGCGCTTCGGGCTCCATCAAAGCCGCCTGCGAAGTGCTGCTGGCGATGGGCGAAAAAGAGAAACTGATTACGCCCGAAACGCTGGAGTTGCTGACCACCGAAGTGCTGAAGCATAAGTCGTTCAACGCGCTGAGCCTGCCGGGCTTGTCGGAAGAGCGTAAAGCGGTGTTTGTGCCGGGCTTAGCGATTTTGTGTGGCGTGTTTGATGCGTTAGCGATTCGCGAACTGCGTCTTTCTGACGGCGCTCTGCGGGAAGGCGTGTTGTATGAGATGGAAGGCCGTTTCCGCCATCAGGATATTCGCAGCCGCACCGCGCAAAGTCTGGCCAATCACTACGCGATTGATAGCGATCAGGCGCGCCGCGTGCTGGAAACCACCGAAAAGCTCTATTTGCAGTGGCAGGAGCAGAATCCAAAGCAAGCCAATCCACAACTGTCGGCGCTGCTAAAGTGGGCCGCGCTGCTGCATGAAGTGGGATTGACCATCAATCACAGCGGCATGCAGCGCCATTCGGCCTACATCCTGCAAAACTCCAACATGCCGGGCTTTAATCAGGATCAACAGATGCTGTTGGCGACGCTGGTACGTTATCACCGCAAAGCGGTGAAGCAGGATGAGATGCCACGTTTCACCTTGTTTAAAAAGAAACAGTTTCTGCCGATGGTTTTCCTGCTGCGTCTTGGCACGCTGCTGAATAATCAGCGCCAGGCGACCACTAAACCAGATTCGCTCAAGCTCAGCACCGACGACGGCCACTGGACGCTGACCTTCCCTGCCGGCTTCCTGAGCCAGAATACGCTGGTGCAGCTGGATCTGGAGCGCGAGCAAGCTTACTGGAATGATGTCACCGGCTGGAAACTGATGCTGGAAGAAGAGGAGTAAAGCGGGCAGTTGGCCCGCAATCTGGTTATGACTACACGCCCCGATAACTATTACGCTGAAAAATACGGTCTCACGCCGACCCATTCTGAAGTGCTGGCGGCCCTGCCTCATCTTGAGGTGGGGAAAGCGCTGGATTTGGGCTGCGGCCAGGGCCGCAATAGCCTGTTTCTCAATCAGCATGGCTTTGAGGTGACGGCCTGGGACAGCAATCCCGCCAGTCTGGAACGCCTGAACAGCATCATCGCGGAAGAGAATCTGCAGAACATTCACACCGAGCTGTGCGATCTCAATAGCGTGCGGTTCAACGGCGCCTATCAGTTTGTGTTGTCGACCGTGGTGATGATGTTCCTGCAGCCGGCAACCATTCCGCAGTTGATTGCCGATATGCAGGCCAGCACGCGTAAATATGGCTACAACCTGATTGTGGCGGCGATGGATACCGATGATTATCCCAATACGCAAAACTTCCCGTTTGCGTTTAAATCCGGTGAGCTCAGCCACTATTACCGCAACTGGCACATCGTGAAGTACAACGAAGATGTCGGTGAACTGCATCGTCGTGATGAAAACGGTAACCGTATTAAATGCCGTTTCGCCACGCTGCTGGCGCAGAAAGCCAGCTACTGAGATAACGGCCGCCTTGTGCGGCCGTTACTTTGTCTGATGTTGATCAATGTGCTGAACCTTTTTTGCTCATTTTTCACACAGCGATTGCTTTAGCGATCTAAGTGTGACTAAATATTGCCTCCGCCCAACCGGGCAATTACAGGAACCACCCCGCGTGAACAGCGCTATCTCTGCACGAAGACGTCCCAAAACCGGTACCATGACCCGCGTGGTATTACTGGTCAGCTTCTTAATTTTGTTTGGCCGCCTGATTTTCATCATTCCCGGTGCCATCGAGCATCATCAGCAAAAGAAAGCCATCCCTGAACCGGTCACGCTGAGCACCAGTGATTCGCGCTAAAAAATTGCGGGTCGCCTGTCGCTGCTAAACATTGTCCTTTGAGACAATACTGCTTTTTACGTCCTGTTACCCGCAACGCGCTACACTGTGAGCTGACTTTACAGACACAAGGAACGCGTTATGTCTGCTTCGCATTCACAAAAATTAGCTGAAACCCGCCATCACATCCTCAACCTACTGCTCAACGAGCATGATCTGGTTGATGTTCTGCTGGATAAATCCGTCGATCTTAATGCCGCCGAACTGCGTGACATCACCGACTGGCGTCATGGATTAGAGCGTGAGCTACAACAATTACACGCCGCGGATTTAGCCGACATCCTCGAAGCCTTGCCGGAAGAAGAGCGTCAGGCGCTGTGGCGTTTAGTGCCAACGGCGCAGCGCGGTCACGTGCTGGTTGAGGCTTCAGAAACCGTTTGGGCCAGCCTGACGGAAGAAATGTCTGATCGCGATATTCTGCATGCCATCGAGCCGCTGGATATCGACGATCAGGTATATCTGGCGCGCTACTTGCCGCGTGATTTAACCGGACGTCTGCTCACCACTCTTGAGCCAAGCCTGCGCGCACGGTTGATGAGTGTGATCGAACTGGATCGCGACCGCGTCGGGCAGATCATGGATTTCAACATCCTGACGGTACGCTCTGACGTAACCTTAGCCACGGTGCAGCGCTATCTGCGTAAAGGCAAAAAAATGCCTGACGGCACCGATAAGATCTTTATCACCGATGAACAGAACCAACTGCAGGGCGAACTCACGCTCACGGATATTCTGCTCAACAAACCGAAGATGCTGGTCGCCGAAGTGATGAATCCGCATCCCACTACGTTTCAACTCAACGACAAAGCGGAAGACGCCGCCAGTGCGTTCGAACGTTATAACCTGATCTCCGCTGCGGTAACCGATGCACAAGGTAAGCTGATTGGCCGTATCACCATTGAAGACGTGGTCGATTTGGTGAACGAAGAGAATGAAAGCAACATCCGTAAAATGGGTGGTATCAGCCAGGGCGAAGACGTGTTTGCGCCGGTGCGTAAAGCGGTGGGCAAACGCTGGGCCTGGCTGGCGGTTAACCTGTGTACCGCGTTTGTCGCTTCGCGCGTGATTGGCCTGTTTGAAGCCACCATATCGCAACTGGTTGCGCTGGCGGCGCTAATGCCTATCGTTGCGGGCATCGGTGGCAATACCGGCAATCAAACCATCACCATGATTGTGCGCGCATTGGCGCTGCATCAGGTTGAACCAGGTAACTTCTCGTTCCTGATCATGCGTGAACTCGGCGTGGCATTAATAAACGGCCTGTTCTGGGGCGGTATTATGGGCGGCGTCACCTGGCTGATGTACGACAATCTGCAACTCGGCGGCGTAATGATGCTGGCGATGGTGCTGAACCTGCTACTGGCCGCGCTGATGGGCGTGCTGATTCCGTTAATCATGACTAAGATGAAACGCGATCCTGCCGTTGGCTCCAGCGTGCTGATCACCGCCATCACCGATACCGGCGGATTCTTTATCTTCCTCGGGCTGGCGACGATCTTTTTGCTGCATCATTAAGGCTTTAAACAGTGTGCGTAACGTTGCAGCATCTGCTGTAAATTGAGTTGCAACGTTGCGCGCGCCAGTTCACTCAATGCTGGATTGACCCGCGTTGAACCACGCTGATTTAACCATTCCAGCACATCAATTAAATGCCATAACGCTGTTTTTCCATCATGAATTGGGCGTGGAAACTGCGGGCTGTGGCTCAGCATTAGCTTACGCATGTTCTGCCGCGAAACACCTATCAACTCTGCAATATCGGTCAGCCCGACTAAATCCGGCGCGGCCTCGATCAGTTCAGCATCTGGCAATGCCTGAAAAACATCATCTAACGCGCTGCGCACCGCATCCTGTGCAGTGCTGGCTTCCCGGCTGAACGTCATGCTTAATTTTCCCGCCACACCCGCGCCAATTAACGCATCATCGCAACCTTGCGAGCCGAGACGCTCAAGCGCTTCATCAGTGTCGATTTCATCGTTAAGCTGAAAACGCAGCGTAAACTCAAATTCCATGTTTCACTCCTCGTCACTTAATCCGCTTAGGAATTTCACTGCAGTTATCCACCACCCGCCGTAACAGTTTGGCATGCGTTTCAGGATTTTTTGGCGTGCTCCAGATGCAGGTAATACAGTAATCCCCACATCGACACTCTGCCGAGTTATCTGGGCAGTACATCTTGCCCCACGCATGGTGGCCGCCGATTGCAATTTTCCAACCTCTCGCTTCCGCATACCGCAACGCTTCTTCTACCGCTTTATGCGGATGCCGCTTCCTGTCTGACATCGCTGGTTACCTTATGCTCACCGCACCAAGTTGTCAACTGACAACAATAGAATAATTCGATACTATTTCAGCGGTGAATGCTGCGGTAAATAACCAGAACGGTCTCAACGAGCTGTGCTTGTGTTTTGTGCTGGAAGACAGCGCACAAAATCAAGCGCACAGCCCATGAAGTGCATATAGACTCTGTTGTTAACACTGACCTGATGGAGAAGAAGCATGTTTAACGTGGATGATTTTGTGCAGTCTAAGACCGGTGGCCCAAAGATGCAGGTGCTGCGCGTGGAAGGCGATATGCTGTGGTGCGCTCGTGTTGACGATCACATCAAGCGCGAAATTGAAGTCAGAGCCGATACCGTAAATCCGTATCACGAAGACGGCGATTTTGGCGTCTGCTAAAAAAACGGCCCCAAATCGGGGCCATTTTTAGGGATTGTCGCGCTGTACATTGTCCTGCCCGATGCCGCCAATAAACGGCAGACGCAGCCTGAACGGTGTGAAATCCAGGCCCATGTTTAATCCCAGTAAGTTCACTTCCAGCCCCTCTTCCGCGCCAACTGTCACACCCAACACACCCAGTAGCGAAAGCTGCACGCCGCGACCTGACGGCGGTAAACCCACCGGATTAAGCAGCGAGCGATAATCTTTGCCGAGCGCGTTAGCCGGTAGATCCAGCTTCAACGCCGGTACCTCGCGGCCAATATGCGCCATAAAAGTATTGCTGTTGGGTCCAGGCCAGGCGTGATAGGTCGTCGGCCACGGATAGGATTTTATCGCCGCTTCGATCTGCGGAATCATCGCTTCTGCACTACTGCCGCGATGATCAACCAGCAGACGCGGCTTCGCGCCGTACCAGTAGCCATCCGGGAGATTACTGTTGCGCCGCACCTTATCGCCGCTGCCCCAGCTAATCACTTCATAGCGGTTGTAGCGGGTTTCACCGGCGCGTTTGAAGATAATCCACGGATGCACCGCCACGGCGCCCTTCCAGCCATAGGTCGGTGCCGCATAAACCTGCACGATAGCTTCTGCCGCATAACGCTGAGGATCCGGTGCGATGCCGGCAGAATCACGCCTTGCGGACGCCCAGCCACCGCGTTCAGAGGTGAGCTCACCGCTTCGCGTTGCCTGCGCCAGACTCGCGCCTAATGAAAGCAAGATGATGCAAAGAAAAGAGATCATTACGGCTTTGAAAGGCAACATCGACGGCATCCTGATGAATAAAAATCACTCGCTATCTTGCATCGAAACGAGTGAGTTTGTATTCACTAACTATGCGATTCATTTAGCCGTTTCATTTGCCACCAGAACGTTTGAAATAAAAAGCCCGCAATTAAGCGGGCTTCGTTTTTACGCAGTAATCAAAGCAGACTTTATTCCCACTCGATCGTCGCAGGTGGTTTACCTGAAATATCATAAACCACACGTGAGATGCCGTTCACTTCGTTGATGATGCGGTTAGAGACGCGGCCGAGGAAATCGTACGGCAGGTGCGCCCAGTGCGCGGTCATGAAGTCGATGGTTTCCACCGCACGCAGTGAAACTACCCAATCGTATTTACGCCCATCGCCCATTACGCCAACAGAACGCACTGGCAGGAACACGGTGAACGCCTGGCTGACTTTGTTGTACAGGTCAGCTTTATGCAGCTCTTCAATGAAGATGGCGTCTGCACGACGCAGCAGGTCGCAGTACTCTTTCTTCACTTCGCCCAGCACGCGCACGCCCAAACCTGGACCTGGGAACGGGTGACGATACAGCATGTCGTACGGCAAGCCGAGTTCCAGACCGATTTTACGCACTTCGTCTTTGAACAGCTCTTTCAGCGGCTCAACCAGGCCCATCTTCATCTCTTTTGGCAAACCGCCCACGTTGTGGTGCGATTTGATTACGTGCGCTTTACCGGTGGCAGAAGCCGCCGATTCGATCACGTCAGGATAGATGGTGCCCTGCGCCAGCCACTTCACATCTTCCAGACGCAGTGCCTGCTCATCGAACACTTCAACGAATACGCGGCCAATGATTTTACGTTTGGCTTCTGGATCGTTCTCGCCCGCCAGCGCATCAAGGAAGCGCGCTTCAGCCGCCACGTGCACGATGTTCAGGCCGAAGTGGTCGCCAAACATATCCATTACTTGCTCAGCTTCATTCAGACGCAGCAAACCGTTGTCGACGAACACACAGGTTAGACGCTCGCCGATGGCGCGGTGCAGCAGCATCGCGGTCACAGAAGAGTCCACGCCGCCTGACAGGCCGAGGATCACTTTGTCTTCGCCAACCTGCTGACGAATGCGCTCAACCGCATCTTCGATGATTTTGGCTGGCGTCCACAGCGCTTCGCAGCCGCAGATGTCACGAATGAAACGCTCGAGCATGCGCAGGCCCTGACGCGTGTGCGTCACTTCCGGGTGGAACTGCACGCCGTAGAATTTCTTCTCTTCATTCGCCATGATGGCGAACGGACAGGTTTCGGTGCTGGCAACGGTTTCGAAACCGGCTGGGATGGCGGTGACTTTGTCGCCGTGGCTCATCCACACGTCCAGCAGCGGTTTACCTGCTGCGCTAATCGCATCTTCGATGTCACGCACCAGCGCACTCTGGGTCAGCACTTCAACCTGCGCATAACCAAATTCGCGCTCGTTAGAGCCTTCGACCTTACCGCCCAGCTGCATCGCCATGGTCTGCATGCCGTAGCAGACACCCAACACGGGCACGCCGGCGTTAAACACGTATTCCGGGGCTCGTGGGCTGTTGAGCTCGGTGGTACTTTCCGGGCCGCCTGAAAGAATGATGCCGTTCGGGTTGAACTGGCGAATTTGCTCTTCGGTGACATCCCACGCCCAGAGCTCGCAGTAAACACCCAGTTCGCGCACGCGGCGCGCAACCAGCTGCGTATACTGAGAACCAAAATCGAGGATCAAAATACGATGTTTATGAATATTTTCAGTCGTCATTGAGGCGTTTCCATTGGGATGGACTTAATAATAAAAGCGCCCGGCAAGTGCCGGGCGCTAAATTTTACGGGATTATGAACCCATGCGGTAGTTTGGCGACTCTTTGGTGATGGTCACGTCATGCACGTGGCTTTCGTTGATGCCCGCGCCGCTGATGCGCACGAACTCCGCTTTGGTACGCAGATCGTCGATGGTTGGGCAACCGGTCAGGCCCATGCAAGAGCGCAGGCCGCCCATTTGCTGGTGCACGATCTCTTTCAGGCGGCCTTTATAGGCAACGCGACCTTCGATACCTTCCGGTACCAGTTTGTCAGCGGCGTTATCGCTCTGGAAGTAACGGTCTGAAGAGCCTTTAGACATCGCGCCCAATGAACCCATACCGCGATAAGACTTGAACGAACGGCCCTGATACAGCTCGATTTCGCCCGGAGACTCTTCGGTACCGGCCAGCATCGAGCCAACCATCACGGCCGCTGCGCCTGCTGCAATCGCTTTTGCGATGTCGCCAGAGAAGCGGATACCGCCATCAGCGATAACCGGAATGCCGGTGCCTTCCAGCGCGGCAACTGCATCAGAAACGGCGGTGATCTGTGGAACGCCAACGCCGGTAACGATACGCGTGGTGCAAATTGAGCCAGGGCCGATACCCACTTTCACCGCGCTCACGCCAGCCTGCGCCAGCGCCAGTGCGCCTGCGCCGGTAGCGACGTTGCCGCCAATGATTTCCAGGTTCGGGTATTTTGCACGGGTTTCACGAATGCGCTGCAGCACGCCTTCAGAATGACCGTGTGACGAGTCAATCAGCAGCACGTCAACGCCAGCAGCCACCAGCGCATCGACACGCTCTTCGTTGCCTGCACCAGCACCTACCGCCGCGCCTACGCGCAGGCGGCCTTCCGCATCTTTACAGGCGTTAGGTTTACGTTCGGCTTTCTGGAAATCTTTAACGGTGATCATGCCCAGCAGGTGGAAGCTGTCATCAACAACCAGCGCTTTCTCAACACGCTTCTCGTGCATTTTGTGCAGCACAACTTCGCGGGCTTCACCCTCTTTCACCGTGACCAGACGCTCCTTCGGGGTCATCACCGCAGAAACCGGCAACGTCAGGTCGGTAACAAAACGCACGTCACGGCCAGTGATGATGCCCACCAACTCGTTCTCGGTGTTCACTACCGGATAACCGGCGAAACCGTTACGTTCGGTCAGCTCTTTCACCGCCGCCAGCGCGGTGGTTGGCAGCACGGTTTGCGGATCGGTAACTACGCCGCTTTCGTGTTTTTTCACCTTACGAACTTCGTCTGCCTGGCGCTCAATTGACATGTTTTTGTGAATAAAGCCCAACCCCCCTTCCTGCGCCAGTGCAATGGCCAGACCGGCTTCGGTCACGGTGTCCATGGCAGCAGAGAGCATTGGGATGTTAAGACGGATGTTTTTCGTCAGTTGAGTGCTGAGATCAGCGGTGTTTGGTAAAACAGTGGAGTGAGCGGGAACGAGCAGAACGTCGTCAAATGTGAGGGCTTCTTTAGCGATTCTTAACATTGCAATATCTCCACCTGGGGGCGATTAAAACAGATAAAATATTGCCGCGGCATTATACAGGCCGAAACCGATTGCCTCCAGTGTTTTTTCAGAAAAAGTCTTGATCCTCAGGGCAAGCAATGTAGTATCAGTTGATTAACCCTCTGATTTAAAATTTGATCTACATCACATGTCGCTACCGCCAACCGCCAATATTTTTACCGTCAGCCGCCTGAACACCACGGTGCGCCAACTGCTGGAAAATGAGATGGGCCTGGTGTGGCTCAGCGCTGAAATTTCAAATTTCACTCAGCCCTCTTCCGGTCATTGGTACTTCACGTTGAAGGATGATGGCGCACAAGTGCGCTGCGCAATGTTCCGCAACAGCAATCGTCGCGTCACCTTCCGTCCTCAACATGGCCAGCAAGTGTTAGTGCGCGCCAGCATCACGCTGTATGAGCCGCGCGGCGATTATCAGCTGATTATCGAAAGCATGCATCCGGCCGGTGAAGGCTTGCTGCAGCAGCAATTTGAACAGCTGAAAGCGCGTTTAGCCGCGGAAGGCTTATTCGATCAACAGTTTAAACAGCCGCTGCCGGATCCGGCGCGTCAGGTGGGCGTGATTACCTCCGCCACCGGCGCGGCGCTGCACGACGTGCTGCGCGTGCTGCATCGACGCGATCCTTCACTGCCGGTGATTATCTATCCCACCGCGGTGCAAGGCGTGGATGCGCCGGCTGGTATTGTGCGTGCCATTGAGCTGGCTAACCAGCGCGATGAGTGTGACGTGCTGATTGTCGGTCGTGGCGGCGGTTCACTGGAAGATTTGTGGAGCTTCAATGACGAGCGTGTGGCGCGGGCGATTTTTGCCAGCCGCCTGCCGATTGTCAGCGCCGTTGGGCATGAAACCGATGTCACTATCGCTGACTTCGTAGCGGATTTACGTGCGCCGACGCCGTCTGCTGCGGCAGAATTGGTGAGCCGTAATCAGCTTGAACTGTTGCGCCGTTTGCAGTCGCAGCAGCAGCGCATTGAGATGGCGATGGATTTCTATCTGGCTCAGCAGCAGCGTCGTTTCACGCGCATTCAGCACCGCTTGCAGCAGCAGCATCCACAGCTGCGTCTGGCACGCCAGCAAACCGCGCTCTTCCAGCTGCAGCGCCGTCTCGGTGAAGCAATGGACCAGCGCATGCGGGTGGCCAACCGTCAGCAGGATCGCCTGCTGCAACGCCTTAACGCCCAGCAGCCGCAGGGACGTATTCTGCGCGCTCAGCAGCAGCTCCAGCAATGGCACTATCGCTTACAGCAGGGCATGGAGAAGCAGCTCAATCACAATCGTCAGCGCTTTGGCACGCTGGCGGCACAGCTGGAAGGCGTGAGCCCGCTGGCGACGCTGGCGCGTGGCTTCAGCGTAACCACCGACACCCAAGGTCAGGTGGTGAAGAAAACCCAACAGCTGAGCAAAGGCGACTTGCTGCGCACCCGGCTGGACGATGGCTGGGTGGAAAGCCAGGTTACCGCACTCGAACCGCAGAAATCCCGGAGCCGCAAAGCGCGTTCATAGCGGGAAAACTATACTTCTGGCATGTACCTCAATGGCCAGGAGTTTTTTATGTCTTACAGCGTTATTCCTCCCTACATTCTGCGCAATATCATTGATAACTGCTCCGGCGCGCAACAAGACTACGCGCGCCGCACCCTCACCCACGTCCAGCACTTGATGGGCGAACATAACGCTAAACCAGCAAGCACCGCCACCGCTCAGCCAGGCACGGTGCTGCGTGCTATCTATGACGCCGAAGGAACGCAAAATCTGCCCGGCACGTTGGTGCGCGAAGAAGGCCAGCCGGGAAATGGTGATGTTGCAGCCGAAGAAGCCTGGAACTATCTCGGCATTACCCACGATTTCTTCTGGCAAATCTACCAACGCAACTCGCTGGACAATAAAGGCCTCAAGCTCGATGGCACCGTGCATTACGGCAAGGAGTATCAGAACGCCTTCTGGAACGGGCAGCAGATGGTGTTTGGTGACGGTGACGGCGAGATTTTCAATCGCTTCACTATCGCGCTGGATGTGGTGGCGCACGAGCTGACGCACGGCGTGACAGAAACCGAAGCGGGATTGATCTATTTCCAGCAGGCAGGCGCGCTGAATGAATCGATGTCTGACGTGTTTGGTTCGCTGGTGAAGCAATTTCACCTCAAGCAGAGCGCCGATCAGGCCGACTGGATTATCGGCGAAGGGTTACTGGCGCAGGGCATCAACGGGCGCGGATTGCGCTCAATGTCGTCACCGGGAACGGCCTACGATGATCCTGTGCTGGGTAAAGATCCGCAACCGGCCGATATGGCGCACTATATCGAAACGCGTGACGACAACGGCGGCGTGCACCTCAATTCCGGCATTCCCAATCGCGCTTTTTACCTCGCCGCTAAAGCGCTGGGCGGCTTTGCGTGGGAACAGGCCGGTCAAGCCTGGTACGACACGCTGTGCGACGAAACGCTGCCACAGGATGCCGATTTCAGCACCTTTGCGCGCTTTACCGTGCAGCACGCCAATCAACGATTCAACAGCTCAGTGGCGGAAAAGATCCAATCCGCCTGGCAGCAGGTAGGCGTAACATGGACATCCAACTGACCGATGACGCAATCATCGAGCTGGCGCGGGAAGGCGGAATCGCTTTTATCCCTAAACTGCGCGGCGAACGGCGCTTTGCGCTGGCGGAACTGCCGGAACCGCAAAAGCAGCGCGTCTGCGAAGTACTGGAACAAGCAATGCCCTTGGGGGAAACGGAAGATCAGGCGGCAAATGTCGGTCGTGGCGATCAGCGCTACTACCGCATTCAAATCACCTATGCTACCCATCGCGAAGCGGGAAGTTTCGTGATTTTAATTCCCGAACAACTGGCGCCCCCCGAGCTGCAATCGCTGTGGCGAGACGGTGAATAGGTTATCGGAGATCTCTCAAGGCAGAGCGTAACTGATTGACTATACTCATTATGTGGCTAGCTAGTCCACGTCGAAGAAAACACCCTTAGATGAGGTCTCTGCTATGACACAAAAAAAGCAACGAGGTGGTGCCGGGAACTTTGCAGAGGACCCGGAGCGCGCCAGGGAAGCCGGTAGCGCTGGCGGCAAAGTCAGTGGGGGTAATTTCAGAAACGATCCTGAAAGAGCCAGGGAAGCTGGAAGAAAAGGAGGTCAAAAAAGCCGTCGCCCTTCTAAGCAGCAGTAATTAAGGTGCCTTAAAGGAAGAGATGTGCCACGGAGGGTGATAAAAAAAAGGCCGACATCATGATGTCGGCCTTTCTCCTTTTTTAACTTACTTGCTGTCTGGCAGCGCGTAAGCAATCACGTAATCACCACGGTCTGGCGACTGACGTGCACCGCCTGCGGAGATCAGGATGTACTGTTTGCCGGTTTTCGGCGAAACATAGCTGATTGGACCGCCCTGGCTGCCGACTGGCAGACGTGCTTTCCACACTTCTTTACCGGTTGAGCTATCGAAAGCGCGCAGATAGTAATCCTGCGTACCCGCGATGAACACCAGGCCACCCTGCGTTGCCAGCGTGCCGCCTAAGGTCGGCATACCAATTGGCATTTTCGCGCGCATTTTGATACCAAACGGACCGGTATCTTCTACCGTACCCACTGGCACCTGCCACACGATCTGACGGGTTTTCATGTCAATCGCTGACAGCGTACCGAACGGCGGAGCCTGGCACGGAATGCCCAGCGGCGACATGAAGCGGTTTTTGTTCACCGCGTACGGTGTGCCTTTCAGCGGAACCGCACCCATACCGGTGTTGATAGCTTCACCACCGTTGCTGGCCGCCGTTTTGCTGGTGTCTTGTGGAATCATCTGTACCCACAGACCCAGACGCATATCGTTAACGAACATGTACTGGTTGTTCGGGTCAAACGAGATACCGCCCCAGTTCATACCGCCCAGTGAACCTGGGAAGCTGAGGGATTTATCGGTATCCGGCACGGTGAACAGACCATCGTAACGCATGCCTTTAAAGGCAATACGGCACGCCAGCTGATCAAACGGTGTTGCACCCCACATATCCGACTCCGTCATTTTCTGGTTGCCGATATTTGGCATTTCCACAGAGTGCGGCTGAGTTTTGGTGTACTGCTCGTTCGGGATGTGACCCTGCGGCATCGGCAGCTCTTCAACTTTGGTCAAAGGCTTGCCGGTCAGGCGATCCAGCACCCAGATCATGCCGGTTTTCGCGCCGATAACGACGGCTGGCTTGTTGGTGCCATCCTTCATCGGGAAGTCGACCAGGCTCGGCTGCATTGGCAGGTCGAAGTCCCACAGATCGTTATGCACGGTCTGATAAACCCACTTCTGCTTACCGGTGGTGGCATCCAACGCCAGAATTGATGCGCCGTAAGTGTGATCCAGTTTGGTACGGTTCGCACCCCACAGATCCACTGACGAGCTACCCATCGGCAGGAACACGGTGTTCATTGCCGGATCGTAAGACATTGGCGCCCACGAGTTTGGCGTACTGCGGGTGTAATTTTTACCCGGCATCAGCACCGCATTTGGGTCGTCGTTGCCTGGGTCAAACGCCCAGCGCATCTGACCGGTGATGACGTCAAAACCACGCAGCACGCCGCCAGGCATGTCGGTCTGTACGTTATCGGCGACACGACCACCCACAACAACAGTGGTACCGGCCATCGCTGGCGGTGACGTCAGCTGATATTGCGGATCTGGCGCACTGCCCAGACCGGTTTTCAGGTCAACCACACCGTGCGTACCGAAGGTGTCGCACAGCTCACCGTTGTCGGCGTTGATAGCAATCAGACGCGCATCAATGGTGTTCATCAGAATACGACGCTGACAGGTATCGCCAGCAGGCAGCACAGCGGCAGTAACCGGCGTTGAACCCGGCTCGGTTGGCTGCTGCAGCGGTTTAGTCGCATCGAAATAGGCTAAGCCACGGCAGCGGTTCCACACTTCTGCCTGCGCGTTGATTTCGCGTTTCCAGATTTCCTTACCGCTGTCTGCGGCAACCGCAATCACATTGTTATGCGGGGTGCACAGGAACAGCGTGTTGCCCACCTGTAATGGGGTTTGCTGATCTTCCGCACCGTTACCGGTTGGGCTGATTGGCGTATCGCCAGTGTGGAAAGTCCAGGCAACCTGCAAATCTTTAACGTTGTCACGCGTGATCTGATCGATGGCAGCGAAGCGGTCGCCACCCGGCGTACGGCCGTAGCTGCTCCAGTCTTGCTGAGGTTTTGCTTTATCGACCGGAATTAACGGCAGCTGTTTACCGTCAAACGCCACGGTAGGATGCGGCTGGAACATCTGCACGAAGGTCGCCACCATGCCCACCGCGATCACCGCAGAGAGCACATAAGAGGCTTTCGCCAGAGAGCTTTTGCCTTCGCTTTTACGCAGGGCTGGCCAGGTGAGGAATGCAAACAGCATCAAACCGGCCGGCACCATCAAACGTGATACCAGCGGCCAGAAATGCAAGCCTGCATCAAACAGTGACCAAATCAACGTGCCAGCGAACACCAGAATAAACAGGGTGACGGCGGATGATTTGCGACGGAAGAACTGAATGGCCGACAGCAGCATGACGATACCGGCGATGAGGAAGTACCAGCTACCGCCGAGCGCAACCAGCTTGCCGCCGCCGATAGCGAAGAACAAACCGATAGCCAGCAGGACCAGGCCAAACAGTACGGACCAGATGCTCAGCCCTTTGCCGGGACGAGCGGAATTTTCTGCCATAACAAAAACTCTCCTGAAAAAATAAAGCGCTGGCGCCAGTAAATCTGTGGCAGCCGATAACAAGGCTCCAGCCGCAGCGGGAGACAGGAATAATTCCGTTACGCTTTATTTTATATCTATTGGTACGGGTGCAATGCCCGTGATTCGGCGCTTGTGAGCGAGGACACAACGCAGGTGAGAGTGATTCTCGCTACAAGGCGGCAGGATTGTACCACCTGGTACAATAAAAAGTGAATATCCATAACGCGGCAGTCACTGGTTAATAGCATTTTTGCTACAAATCCAGCCGTAAGCTATTCATAAATATGACGGCTTATCGTGACTTTTATTATTGCGACGTTAAGTCAGGGATGAATTCGACACGTATTTTGGAAATTAGGCCGTCGCCGTGCTGGCAGAAGTAGTCCACCGCACCGCAGGCTTTCAGCACCTGCAACGGCTGGTGGCAATCCGGGCATGAGGCGATGTGTGCGAAATGACGTTCACAGTTGGGGCAGTTAAAACCGGTTTCATTGTGAGTGAGTCGTTGATGGCAGGCTGGGCAGGAAAAATTCATCAATCATCCTCTGCGCTTTGGATGGCGGTCGCCATGAATGGCGACCCTACGCGTTACAGGTTCATAAAAAAAGGGCCCTGCTGGGCCCTTATCATCTTAACGCTTGTTCTTCTTCAGATGCGACATCAGACGCTGGCGTTTACGCTGCTGCGTTGGCGTCAACAGGTTGTGTTTGCCCGCGTACGGGTTATCGCCCTCTTTGAACTGAATGCGAATCGGCGTACCCATCACGTTGAGTGAACGACGGAAGTAGTTCATCAGGTAACGTTTATAGGAATCGGCCAGATCTTTCACCTGGTTACCGTGAATCACCACGATTGGCGGGTTATAACCACCGGCGTGCGCATACTTTAGCTTCACGCGGCGACCACGCACCAATGGCGGCTGGTGATCGTCGGCGGCCATGGTCATGATGCGCGTCAACATGGCGGTGCCCACACGTTTGGTGGAGCAGTCGTAGGCTTCGGTCACCGATTCGAACAGGTTACCGACGCCGCTGCCGTGCAGGGCTGAAATGAAGTGGATGCGCGCAAAATCGATAAAGCCCAGGCGGAAGTCCAACATCTCTTTGACTTCATCTCTGGCTTCCTGCGTCATGCCATCCCATTTGTTGACCACGATCACCAGTGAGCGCCCACTATTCAGGATGAAGCCAAGCAGCGACAGATCCTGATCGGAAATTCCGGCACGCGCATCAATCACCAGCATCACAACGTTAGCGTCTTCGATCGCTTGCAACGTTTTAATAACCGAGAATTTCTCGACTGTTTCGGTGATTTTACCGCGCTTACGTACGCCAGCGGTATCAATCAGGACATACTCACGTCCATCACGTTCCATCGGAATATAGATGCTGTCGCGCGTGGTGCCAGGCATGTCGAAGACCACGACACGATCTTCGCCAAGAATACGGTTAGTCAGCGTTGACTTACCCACGTTGGGGCGGCCGACGATGGCGAGTTTGATTGGCAGTGTGGTTGGGTCGAAGTCTTCTTCTTCCTCTTCCTCCAGCGCCTTCTCACTCTCTTCTTCTAAATCGGCCCAATAGGCGGCGTTCTCTTCTTCTTCAGTGAGTTCGACTTCTGGAACAATTTCTTCCATCCACGGCAACAGTGCGGTTTCCAGCAGGCTGTTAACGCCACGGCCATGCGAAGCTGCAATGGCGTGAATCTCGCCTAAGCCCAGCGCATAGAAATCCAGCACCGCCGCTTCCGGGTCAATACCGTCAGTTTTGTTGGCGACCACAAAGGTGGCTTTCTCACGCGCACGCAGATGATTAGCGATTTGCTGATCCGCCGGCATTACGCCCGCGCGCGCATCCACCATAAACAGCACCACATCGGCTTCTTCAATCGCCAGCAGCGACTGCTCCGCCATGCGGTTTTCTACGCCCTCTTCGGTGCCATCAATACCGCCGGTATCAATAACAATGAATTCGCGCCCTTCCACTTCGGCGCGACCATATTTGCGATCGCGAGTCAGTCCAGGAAAATCCGCCACCAGCGCATCACGTGTGCGTGTTAAACGGTTAAATAGCGTAGATTTTCCCACATTGGGACGCCCAACCAGCGCGACCACAGGTACCATAACACTTGCCTCAGTTTTTAAAATAATTCGCCCGAATGGCGTGATTATAACGACATTTGACGCCAGGCGTCAGGCTGAAGGCGCAAAGAATACCATGCCTGACTAAAAACGAAACGGCCCCTGACGAATCAGGAGCCGTGTAAGCGAGCGGGAAACGCGTTCCCGCAGAGCCAAATCCTTAACGGGTGATGGCGTAAACTTCTCCGCCTTTCGCCTGGATCAGCAGCTTGTCACCGGCAACAACCGGTTCAGTCTGGAAGCCATCGCTGTCCAGTTTCTGCTGCGCCACGAAGCGGCCGTCAAGGGTGTTAATCCAGTGCAGATAACCTTCGCTATCACCGACAACCAGATAACCGTTGAACAGCACCGGCGAGGTCAGATTACGATGCAGCAGATCGCTTTGACGCCAGATGGCTACGCCACCGTCAGCATTCAGGGCAATCACGCGGTCATCCTGATCGACCAGATAGATACGACCCGCATCCACCACCATGTCTTTCACGCCGCCAATCTCACGTTTCCACAGAACCTGACCAGAACGCAGTTCCAGCGCGGTGAGGTTACCGTTATACGCCAGCGCATAAACCACACCGTTTACAACGACTGGCGTAGTATCGACGTCGCTTAGGCGATCGATTTCCGTGGCGCCGCTTGGCTGCGAAATACGCTGCTGCCAAATCAGCTGACCTTGGTTGACGATGACTGCGCTCACGCGGCCATTATCGCCACCCACAATTGCGCCACCAAAGGCCACGGTCGGGGCTGATTCACCGCGCAGTGACAGCGCAGGCATATCGAGGTTGACGGTCCATTTGATTACGCCAGTGCTCTGATCAAGACCTTGCAGCATACCGTTGCTGGTGTGGATCAGCACTAAACCGTCGCTCACTACCGGACGCGACAGCGCTTCACCGGCGACCTTGGTCTGCCAGGCAATGCCACCATCGCTGGTATTCAACGCAAATACCTGACCACGTTCGCTACCGATGTAGATGCGATCGCCGCTGGCCGTTACGCCGCCAGAAAGCAGTGCCGAGATGTTTTTCGAGAAGAAGCCGGTTTTCTCAGAGAGATCAACTTTCCACTTCTCTTTACCATTGCTGGCATCAAGCGCTTTAACTACACCAAAACGATCCGCAGCATACACGGTACCGTCCAGCCAGGCTGGATGCAGATTGGAATAGAAATCACCAACGCCGTCGCCGACTGAGGTGCTCCACGCGGTCTGCGGCGTAAACTGGTTTTCCACTTTAGGCAGCGGGGCCATTTTCACTACATCTTCTTCGCCGCTGAACAGCGAGCAACCGCTGAGCAGAGTGACTGAAATCAGCCCTGGCAGCAGGTATTTACGTAATTCCATGTGCGCTCTCTTGACTGGCTTAACTTAAGTTATTCATCTTCATCTGCAGCATTTGCTTCAGCGCAGGAGAGGCCTGCGATTCAGCACCTTTGCTCCAGGCATCACGTGCGCCCTGCTTATCGCCTTTGCTCAGCAGTGCTTCGCCACGAATGTCCGCCACAATGGCTGTCCAGCCATCACCTTTAACATTGTTAAGGGTAGAAAGTGCGGCATCGGCCTGGCTTTGCTGCAACTGAATGCGTGCCAGACGCAGGTTAATCACCGCCTGCAGATTGGCATCTTTGGTATCTTTCAGCCCACTCTGTAACAGAGTGATCGCTTTATCGAGCTGATTGGTTTCAACATACTGCTTCGCCAGATCCAGCGACGCCAACGCACCGTAGGTGTTGTTGTTTTCGCTGGCGAAAGTGGCGACCGCTTGCAGCGAATCCGGCTTGTCCGCCTGCATCGCGCTGGTCAGCTGTTGATATTCTGCTGATGCCGCTTTATCGGTTCCTTCCTGATGGCTGGACCAGAAACGCCAGCCACCCAGCGCAGCGATACCGATGATTACGCCAACGGCCAGGAATTTGCCATTGTTGGCAAAGAACTGACGCAGCGCGTCAACTTGTTCGTTTTCGTTGCTGTAAACTTCCACGCAATCCCTCTCTTTAAAATGGCTGTTGCAGTGCTGCGCTTACTGCAGCAGCGTGCGCAACGTCGCAGCGGCGTCGCTCTGAGCCAGCGTCTGTTGATCGCCAGTACGCAAGTCTTTCACCACAACCTGGCCCGCTTTCACTTCATCTTCGCCCAGCACCAGCGCAATGCGTGCGCCCCACTTGTCTGCACGTCCAAACTGCTTCTTGAAGTTACCGCCACCGAAGTTGGTCATCAGCTTCAATGCCGGATCAGCATCACGCAGTTTTTCCGCCAGTTGCATCGCGGCGGACTGAACGCCCTGCCCCGAAGCGATAACATAGACATCAACAATACGCGTCGGTTCAAATTCTGGATTAACCGCTTGCACCAGCAACACCAAACGCTCCATGCCCATGGCAAAACCAACCGCTGGCGTGGCACGGCCACCCAACTGCTCAACTAAACCATCGTAACGTCCGCCACCGCATACGGTGCCCTGCGAACCGAGGCTGCTGGTCACCCATTCAAACACGGTACGGTTGTAGTAATCGAGGCCGCGCACCAGGCGCTGGTTGATACGATATTTAATGCCCGCGTCGTCCAGCAAGGCGCACAGCCCGCTGAAGTGCTCGCGCGACTCCTCATCAAGGAACTCGCCCAGCGTTGGCGCATCATTTAACAGTTTCTGGATGTCAGGATTTTTGCTGTCGAGCACGCGCAGTGGATTGGTGTACATGCGGCGTTTGCAATCTTCGTCGAGTACGTCCTGATGTTGCTCCAGGAACGCCACCAGCGCGCTGCGATAGTTGGCGCGCGCGTCCAGCGAACCGATAGAGTTCAGTTCCAGCTCAACGTGTTCGGCGATACCTAACGCTTTCCACCAGCGCGCGGTCATCATAATCAGCTCAGCATCCACGTCCGGGCCTTGCAGACCAAAGACTTCCACACCCATCTGGTGGAACTGACGATAACGACCTTTCTGCGGACGCTCGTAGCGGAACATCGGGCCGGTGTACCACAAACGCTGTTCCTGGTTGTACAGCAGGCCGTGCTCAATACCGGCGCGTACGCAACCTGCGGTACCTTCCGGACGCAGCGTCAGGCTTTCGCCGTTGCGGTCTTCAAAGGTGTACATCTCTTTCTCAACCACGTCGGTGACTTCACCGATCGCGCGGCTGAACAACGGGGTGTGCTCAACGATTGGCAGACGGATTTCACTGTAACCATAACTGGCCAGCACCTGCTTCAGGGTGCCTTCAATACGCTGCCAAATCGCGGTATCCGCCGGCAGGTAATCGTTCATCCCGCGAATCGCTTGAATATTCTTCGCCACGTTAGAATCTCTTTAAGACAAAAAAACCTGAGCGGCATCATACCTTATGAGGATGAAACCGCACAGGTTCAATCACAAACTGGCACGCGACAGGCGCGCACCACGATTATTTTTCCAGCTGCTGCACGTTGATGCGGCGGCTTTCATCCAGCATGCTGGCCTTGGCGCGAATACGCGCTTCCAGCTGGTCGATCATGTCGTTGTTATCGAGACGATCACGTTGGCGCACACCATCTTCATAGAAGCCGCTTTTCTTGGCGCCACCGGTCACGCCAAGAGTAGACACTGTCGCTTCACCCGGACCGTTCACCACGCATCCGATAATGGAAATATCCATCGGCGTGATGATGTCTTCCAGACGCTCTTCCAACGCATTCACCGTGCCGATGACATCAAACTCCTGACGCGAACAGGTCGGGCAGGCGATAAAGTTGATGCCGCGCGAACGAATGCGCAGAGATTTGAGGATGTCGTAGCCGACTTTGACTTCTTCAACCGGATCGGCCGCCAGCGAAATACGCAGCGTATCGCCAATGCCTTCGGCCAGCAGTAAACCTAAACCGATCGCCGATTTCACTGAACCCGCACGCGCGCCGCCCGCTTCGGTGATACCGAGGTGCAGCGGTTGATCGATGGCTTTCGCCAGCAGACGATAGGACTCAACGGCAAGGAACACGTCGGAGGCTTTGACGCTCACTTTGAACTGATCAAAGTTGAGGCGATCGAGATGATCCACATGGCGCATCGCGGATTCGAGTAGCGCCTGCGGCGTGGGCTCGCCGTATTTTTCCTGCAGATCTTTTTCCAGCGAACCGGCATTCACGCCGATGCGGATCGGAATATTGTAATGACGCGCACAATCCACCACCTGGCGGATACGCTCATTGTTGCCGATGTTGCCTGGATTGATACGCAGACAATCCACGCCATATTCAGCGACTTTTAGTGCGATGCGATAGTCAAAGTGAATGTCCGCTACCAGCGGCACGTTGACCTGTTGCTTAATCAGTTTGAAGGCTTCAGCCGCATCCATCGTAGGAACAGAGACGCGCACGATATCAACCCCGACGCGCTCAAGCTGGCGAATCTGGTTAACGGTGGCGTCCACATCAGTGGTGCGGGTGTTGGTCATTGACTGAACGGCGATGGGCGCGCCATCGCCAACTGGCACCTTGCCGACGTAAATCCGTGTTGATTTGCGACGGATAATGGGTGCTTCGTTATGCATATTCTCTCTCCACAATTACCCGGAAAGCGCGCTGCGCGTTATTGCGCACCCAGCGTCAGACGGGCAACCTGGTTATTACGGATAAAACGACTTAAATCAACGGGCTGATTCTGATATTGCACGTCAACCGCACCTGGTGCGCCAATTTTCAGACGATACGGAGCCGTTCCGGACAAACTCAGCTTACCGCCGCTACGTTGCAGACCGCTGAACAACTTCTTGCCGGTCGCATCGCTGACTTCCAGCCAGCAATCGGCTTTGAAGTTCATCACGATGGCATTCGGATCGCCTGCCGGTTGGCTGACTGCCGCATTCCCGGTAGGCATCTGGCCGGCAGGAACGCTGTTCGCTGGCGCCGGAGACGTCGCCGCTGGCGGCGCCGTATCAATTGGTGCCTGGCTCGGCGAAACCACGGCGTTGTCGCTGCCGTTGGTTTGCGCTGGAGTACTAGTGCTCGCCGCAGGTGCGGCGGTGTTACTTTCCGGCGTGGCGACAGCGCCAGCACCGTTATCAATTGGCGTACCGGCTGCGTTGGTATCTGCATCGGCATTGCTGTCGGTGCTGTTGTCGCCCAATGGAATCGACTGGCTATTGTCGCCGCTGCCGTTTTGATCGGCCATCGACACCAAATCAGCCTGGGACGCTTTATGGTTCTGCCACCACCACGCACCGGTTAAACCGACTACGACAAAAATCACCAACCAGGTGAAGATCATCAGCCAGCCATCGCGCTTTTTACGACGCTTACCCAATGAGAAGCTCTGCATTGGCTCGATCTTGGCCGCGCGCACCGGAGCCTGTTTTGCCATCATCGGCAGCAGGTCATCTTCCGGCACATGCACCAGACGGGCATAGGAGCGAATGTAACCGCGCAGGAATGTCGAGGCTAAATCAGCAGGTGACTTATCCTCTTCAATATCACGCACGGTAGTAAGTTTCAGGCACAGGCGTTCAGCGACGTTTTGCTGGGTCAGCCCCATCTGCTCACGGGCCAGACGCAGGCGTTCACCTGTGGAATGTACTGCAGAATTCTCTTGAGTGGCTTCAGTATTCATTAGCTAAATAACGCTGGTACTGTATCGATTGTGGAAAACTTCGCGCCAACCGGTCGCCATAACGTGTAACGTCAGCAGCGTTTCCCTGTTGCGCGGCGAAACGTATCTGTAACCACAGGCTCTCTGCCGTTGCCGGCAAACGCTGATGGTAAACTTCTAAAAGCAGCGGAACCGACTGCTGTTCCTGCTGTTCAAGCCGCCTTTCCACTTCCCTTAGCAGTTGACTGCCCTGCTCCGGTGCGGCATCCAGCGCATAACCTAACTGCTCGCGCGCTGCGGCACTCTCATCAGCCTGCAGGTAACAATAGCCCGAAAACAGGAATGCATCCTGACGAGCATCGATTTCCTGCGCCTCAATGGCCAGCTTAAACTGTTGATGCGCTTCGTCATACTGCCTTAAACCGCAGAGAAACGCACCGTAATTGTTAGCCACATAACCATTCAGCGGCGCTAACTGCTGCGCCCGCTGATAGTGCCAGCGGGTTTGTGCGCTGTTCTGCTGCGCCTGTGCCACCCGAGCAAGGGCCAACGGGACGCGATAATCTTTCGGCGCTGCCTGCTGAGCACGCAATAAATTGCGCTGTGCAGCGGCATAATCCTTCACCGCCAGATAGTGCAATCCGAGCTGCAAACGAATATCCGCTGCGCTTTGCCTTGCGGGATGATTGACACAACCGGTTACAACAAAGCTAGCCAGAATCGCGACGGGTAATCCTTTACGCATTTCAGTCTCTCCATAAAAAATATGCGGAGAGACTGACATGAGTTACGCCCGGTGAATATCAGCAGGCGCTGGCTTTCAGAGCGCCTTCACAGAGATGGCTTCACCCGCCATTTTCTTACGCAGCGTACGCTTGGTACGGTCGATCACATCGCCCGCCAGCTGACCACAAGCAGCGTCGATATCGTCACCACGGGTTTTACGCACGATGGTGGTGAAACCGTAATCCATCAGGACTTTGGAGAAGCGATCGATACGGCTGTTGGAGCTACGGCCATACGGCGCGCCGGGGAACGGGTTCCATGGAATCAGGTTGATTTTGCACGGCGTCTCTTTCAGCAGTGCCGCCAGTTCATGCGCGTTGTCGGTGCTGTCATTGACGTGATCCAACATCACGTACTCAATGGTGACACGGCCCTGATTGGCGTTGGACTTGCCGATGTAGCGTTTTACCGCCGCAAGGAAAGTCTCGATGTTGTACTTTTTGTTGATCGGCACGATCTCGTCACGAATGGCATCGTTCGGCGCGTGCAGCGAAATTGCCAGCGCTACGTCGATCATGTCGCCCAGCTTATCCAGCGCCGGCACTACACCCGAAGTGGAGAGCGTAACGCGACGTTTTGACAGGCCGAAACCGAAGTCGTCCAGCATGATGTCCATTGCTGGTACCACATTGTTCAGGTTCAGCAGCGGCTCGCCCATGCCCATCATCACCACGTTGGTGATCGGACGCTGACCGGTAATTTTCGCGGCACCGATGATTTTCGCGGCGCGCCATACCTGGCCGATAATTTCTGATACGCGCAGGTTGCGGTTAAAGCCCTGCTGCGCCGTCGAACAGAATTTGCACTCCAGCGCACAGCCTACCTGCGAAGAGACGCACAAGGTTGCGCGATCCGCTTCAGGGATATAGACGGTTTCAACCAGTTGGTCGCCCACGCGAATCGCCCATTTAATGGTGCCATCGGTGGAACGCATCTCTTCCGCCACTTCCGGCGCACGGATTTCAGCGCGCTGCATCAGCTTACCGCGCAGCACTTTGTTGATGTCGGTCATCTGCTCGAAATCATCGCAGCAGTAGTGATACATCCACTTCATGACCTGATCGGCACGGAACGGCTTTTCGCCCATCTCAAGAAAGAATTCACGCATCTGCTGACGGTTAAGATCCAGCAGGTTAATTTTTTCGTTTTTTGGGGAAACAACCACGGGGGAAGCGGACGACGGCGTCACAATCTGTTCGGACATAATGTTCTCTGGCCTCGTTGTTACACGTTACGGCTCTGGTTAATAGTAGGAAAAAAACAGCGCCCTCGCTGAGGCGGGCTCAACAAGGGCGTATAATTGTACTAAATCTGCTGCATGATGCCAGGGGAACCGTTTTACAGATGTTGAACAGCTGTAAAGACGCGTGTCCGCTTAGGCGATCAACGCACTTAGCGAGTGCGTGGGCAGACTTCGTTTTCTGCGAAGAAGTACGCGATTTCGCGTGCTGCAGATTCAGCAGAGTCAGAACCGTGGGTTGCGTTCTCGGTGAAGCTGTCCGCGTAATCCGCACGCAGAGTACCTGCCAGCGCGTTGTCTGGGTTAGTTGCACCCATCAGATCGCGGTGACGCTGAACGGCGTTTTCGCCTTCCAGTACAGAAACCACAACTGGACCAGAAGTCATGAATTCAACCAGACCATCAAAGAATGGACGGCCTTTATGCTCAGCGTAGAAGCCTTCAGCCTGCTCTTTGGTCAGGTGCAGCATTTTTGCGCCAACGATTTTGAAGCCCGCGCTTTCAAAACGGTTATAGATTGCACCAATCACGTTCTTAGCGACGGCGTTTGGTTTCACGATTGAGAAAGTACGTTCGATTGCCATGTTGACCTCTAGTTAGCATCCTGAAGAATCCGGGAGCTCCTCCCGGTAAGAAAACGCGCCGATTATAGGGATATCACAGCGCGTTGCCTATTAGCGATTTGCGGAATTATTGAAAATAATTGATTTTTGTCGGGGCGCGCAGGCAAAAAGTATGCCATATCCATGCACTCAACCGCGGATAAATGACACCGATGAGAGTTGCCCCGCTTCATCCATCACCACCAGTTGATAACTGCCCGGCTCATCCAGCACCAGCGCCGCACCCTTATTATTCGCGTCCCGCTCCAGTGGCTGCCCGTTTAAAAACCACCAGCGCTGCTCACCTTGTCCGCCCTGCACCGCGACCGGCATCACCAGTACCACTTTGCCCGGCAGCGGTTGCACGCGCTGGCCGTTGATCACACCGGTAATCACCATCGGCGGCGCGTTCCCCTGATTGAGCGGCGGACAAGCGGGATCGATCGGTGGCAAGCGCTGCGCACGGCGTTCAGCAACCGGCAGCCAGGGTTCCAGCGGCAGCGGCCACATCAGGCGCTCGTGACTTTGTGCATCCGGGCAATCGGCCGCCACGCGTAATCCCCGGCGGTTCTGCCAGTAGCGCTGGCGCAAACCATTAACGCCTTCCTGCCCCGGCGCCAGCAGCGTTGGCGGCACGGTTTGATTCAATACCCAACTCTGACGACGTTGACGACAGTTCTCGTCGCCGAGGGGCAACGGCTGACCGCCAGGCCAGCAAATGTTCATGGCGCTGACCGCTTGCGGACGCGGATCGCGCGACGCACCGTTCACCGGCATATGTCCTGCCAGCAAATTATTGACCTGATTCATCACCGGCACCGCCGAGGCAAAACCAAATTGCCCGACGACCGGCGTCGCATCGGGTCGCCCAACCCACACGCCAATCAGATAGCGCGGGGTAATGCCAATCGTCCATGCATCGCGATAGCCGTAGCTGGTCCCGGTTTTCCACGCCAAAGGCGCAATCTCCGGCACCGCGCCGCTGGCCGGCGGTTGCGCCGCGCCAGCCAGAATGCGCCGCACAATCCATGCTGCGCCCGGCGACAACAGCGGCCTCTCCTGCAGCGGCTGTGTCGTCAGCCAGCGCAACTGCGCCGCGTTGCCGTGACGGGCAAAGGCGCTGTAGGCCGCCACAATCTCATCCATGCGTGCGCCGGTGCCGCCCAGCACCAGCGACAGATTGGGTTCTGCACCGGCAGGAAAGCGCAGATTCAATCCGACGTTACGCAAGCGCGCGGCGACGGTTTTTGGCCCCAGCGCATCCAGCAACTGCACCGCCGGGAGATTGAGCGATCGCTCCAGCGCATCGCTGGCGCTCACCGGTCCGTGAAAGCCCGAGTCAAAGTTGCCGGGACGATAGTCACCGAAGCGGCGCGGCACATCCTGCAGCAGCGATTCGCCATGAATTAGTCCATCGTCCAGCGCCATGCCATAGACAAAGGGCTTCAGCACCGATCCTGGCGATCGCACGCTGGCGATCATATCGACGTGACCAAAACGGCTGTCGTCATTGAAATCCACCGAGCCGACATAGCCGCGCACTTTCATATTTTGGTGATCCACCACCAGCAGCGCTAGCGAAGTGCGCGGCGGCAAGTTGCTTTTCAGCGACGCTGCCAGATTCTCCAGTTCGCGCTGCAGCGACACATCAAGGGTTGAGGTGATTTTGTTGTCGGGTGACAGCGACAATAAGCGTCGGGCCAGCAGCGGCGCACGTTGCGGCATTTGGCGCGGCGGCAGCCACACTGCTTCTTGTTTGATATCGGCGACATCCTGCACTGACCAGACGTGATATTGCGCAAGGCGATCCAACACTTTATTGCGTGCGGCTTCGGCGCGCTGTGGCCAGCGGTCCGGACGCAGGCGGCTTGGTGCCTGTGGCAGCACCGCCAGCAGCGCCGCTTCACCTTTGGTGAGCTGGGACGGCGGTTTGCCCAGCCACATCCAGCTTGCCGCGCCAACGCCCTCAACCGTGCCACCAAAAGGGGCACGATTGAGATACAGCGTGAGGATATCGCGTTTGGAGAGATGATATTCAAGCTGCAGCGCGCGCCACGCCTGCACCACTTTACCGCGCAGCGTGCGCGGTTGCGGATCGATAAGCCGCGCCACCTGCATGGTGAGCGTGCTGCCGCCGGAGACCACGCCGTGATGCAGTACGTTCTGCCCGACGGCACGCATAATCGCCATCGGATTGATGCCGGGATGCTGCCAGAACCAGCGGTCTTCGTAGGTCAGCAGCGCCTCGATATAAGCGGGCGAGACATCCTGCAGCGTCACCGGATAGCGCCACACGCCTTGCTGGTCAGCAAAGCGCCACAGTGGCGTACCGTCTTCGGCTACTACCACGCGCGCCGGCTGCAAATCACGCAGCGGCAATGGCGTAAGTCGATCCAGCAGCCATAGCGCGGCCAGTAAAATCAGTAAAAAAAGTGGCAGCCAGCGCCACCGCTTTAGTCGCTTACTTCCAGACATTAAGGGTTAACGCACATTGAGTTTTTCCGGCGTGCTGCCAATCGCGCGCCATTCCGGCACATACATCGATTCCACCTGCGGCGGAGGCAGGCGATAGCTGCCCGGCGTCACCGCACGCGCCAGATACAACAACGTGCCCGGCGTGTAGCCATCCAGCGCCAGCGCGGCGACAAAACGGTCGTCACGGAATTCGATATGCTTAATGTTGGCTTGCTGCATATCCATCATGCTCTCTTTCAGCGCATCGGCGCTGTCGCCTAAACTGGCGCTGCTGTCGCTCAGGTTCTGGTTTTCCAGCTCAAGTCCAGCAGGCAGCAGATCCACCACCAGCGCATCACTGACGCGCTCGCTGGCCGCGACTTTGAGCCGCACCACCAGCAGTTCGCCACTTTTCAGGTTGGTGAGATCCGCTGGCTTACCATCCAGCGTGAAGTACTCACGACTGATCTGCAGCACGTTGCTCATCGGCGACGGTGCGGTGCGCGGATAGCCCACCACATTTAGCGTGCCGTAAAGCGGCGACGAATTGTCGCTTTTCACCGACACGCCCTGACGCAGCTGATCTTCCGTCATACCAATATTGAGCGGCTGATTGCTGCTGAGCGGTTCCGCTTTGCCTTGTAGTGTCGCCTGCCAGCTTTCGCCTTTATGCTGCTGCAAGGTGCGGGCGGCGAGGAACAACGCGTTGTTTTCCTGCGTCGAGAACCAGCGCTGTCCGTGCACCGCTTTCGCCAGATCGATCAGCAACGGACCTTGCATCTCCGGCAGCAGCTGGTTTTCCGTCAGCAGCGACAGAATCAGCGCGCGATCGCGCACCGGGCTGCCGTAATCGCCGAGCCAGTTGTTCGGCTTACGTTCCAGGCCAATGCCCTGCGCCAGCGCCAGTTGTGCACGCTGTTGATCGCCCATCAGCTTCAACGCCACGCCAAGCTGCACCATCGTCAGACCCGATTTCGCCTGATCGCGTTTTTCATACAGCGCACGCAACGCACCGAGCGGTGCCTGCTGCTGACGTGCCAGCACCAATCCGGCATAGGCCTGCACGCTGAAACGCAAACCATCGGCATCGCTGCTCCAACTGGTTTCGATCTGCGTGGGATCCTGCAGATAGCGCAGCAGACGCTCGTCGGCACGGGTAATCACGCCATCCGGCACGCTGTAGCCGGCTTCGCTGGCGCGCAGCAGGAAATCAGTGACGTAAGCCGTCAGCCAAAACTCTTCCTGACTCTCTTTGCTCCACAAACCAAAGCTGCCGTTGCCGCGCTGCATGCCGGCAAGGCGCGCGATGCCAGTATCAATCGAGGCACGACGCGCTTCATCATTGCTGGTTTTGATGCCCATCGCCGTCAACTGCGCATGGTTGGTGAACACCGACGGCCAAATGCCGCTGGCGGTCTGTTCAAGGCAGCCATAAGGATAGGCATACAGCGAACTGATATAGCTGGCGATATTCAGCGGTGGACGGTTGCTGAGCGACAGCTGTCCGCTCAAAGTATCCTGCTGCAAGCCGTTGAAGGCGCTCGCCATCACCTGCCAGCTTTGGCCGGTTTGCATCACGTTATCGAAGCTTAGCGTTTGTGCCGGATAAGCCGGACGCACGCCAATTTTCCATTTGCGCTCGCTGGCTGCCAGCGTTTCGCCCGGCAAACTCATGCCGGACACCTTGACCTGCACATCGCCCTCACCAAAGCCGCCCTGCGCTTTGACCGGAATTTGCCAAGTGGTGCGCGCGCCTTTCGCCAGCTGCAAGCTGGCGGGGATCTGGCCGTTGAGCGCGATCTGGCCACTGGCCGTGACGTTGATTTTCAGCGTCTGCGGTTGATCGGTGAGGTTGGTGAGATCCAGCGCCAGCGTGGATTGATCGCCGCTGGCAAGGAAACGCGGTGTCGCCAGTTCACTGATCAACGGCGCAGCGACCACCAGCTTGCGATCGGCCGAGCCGAAGCTGTCGGCGCTCCACACCTGCGCCATCAAACGCAATTCGCCATTAAACGCCGGAATTGGCAGTTCCAGCGTACCTTCGCCGTTGGCATCCAGCGTTACAGGCTGCAATTGCTGCGCCACAATCTGCACCTCGGTGACCGGTTTTTTACCGCCGCGCGACAGCGCATCCGCATCGTCGCCGTCACCGCCAAAGCGCAGCGCGGCCAGCTTGCCACCGCCTTCAATCAGCTGACCAAACACATCGTACTGATCGGCGTTATAGCGCTTGCGGCCAAAAAACGCGTCCCAAGGGTTCGGGGTTTTGTAATCGGTAATGTTGAGCACGCCGCTGTCCACCGCCGAGAGCAATACCTGCACCTGCTGCGGCAACGCGCCACCTTCACGGCTGGCTTTGACCTTCACTTTTAGCGTCTGCTCAGGACGGATTTTATCTGGCGCGTCGAGCGCTACGCTGAGGCGACGCGCTTCGGTCGCCATCGGCAGATGCAGCAAGCCCACCGCACGTTTCGGCGTGACGCCGCTGGCTTTGTCGCCATCACGCACCACGATGGCGCTGAGATAGAGATCGTGTCGCTTCCAGCTGTCGCTAATCGGTACATCAATGGTTGCGCCGCCGGCCGGAACCTCCAGCGGTTGCCACCACAGCGTGCCGCTGCTGGATTCCACCATCAGATAACCTTTACCGGCAGCAGGCGATTCCACCTGCACGTGCGCGGTGTCGCCCGCCTGATAGGCGGTTTTATCGATTTTCAGTTTGACCTGATCCGGACGCAGCGCGCCGGTGCCGTTGGTGTTGTCCTGCCACCCATATCCGGCCTGGAAGCGCACACTGCTAATGATGTTGTCGCCGGCATGCACTTCCAAGCGATAGGTGCCCCACTCCACCGGGAAGCTCACTTTCTGGCTGCCGCCCGCCGCAATGGTGATGCGCTGCTGCTCCTCCTGCAGATCCTTTTGATCGAAGCGCGACTGCCAGCCTTCGCTGTCGGAGAAGCTCCAGTAATAGTCGCGGCGTTCGTGGATCAGGCGCACATCAAGATCTGACGCCGCCAGTTTTTCGCCCTGCGGATTGGCGTAGACCACGTCGAACTCCGCAAGGCTGTTTTCCGCCACGGTCGGCTCATCGTGATAACGGTCGCTACGATAGTCATACACCGATTCGCTGTTAAACAGCGGACGAATGCCGGGCAGCGCCGGAGCCGGCCAAATTGCCTGAGTCGCACGGCGCGTCACCGGACGGCCGCCGGTCTCCAGCAGGCTGGCTTGCAGAATCAGATTGAGCGGCGAATGGCTCTCTTTCCAGCTGCTCTCAACGTTGAGTTGCAACTTGCCGCGCTCATCCAGCTTCTCGTCCACATCATCGAGCGAACGTTTCAGCTCTTCAGTGATGTCGCCAAATTGATAGCCTGGCAGCGCGGCAACCGCTTCACGTGCCGGGCGCAGGAACAGCTGCCCCTGCAACTCGTTACCTGCGGCAGGCGCACCGTACAAATAGCGGCCTTCGACCGCAAAAGTAATGTCGTCATCCGACGCCACCGGCTGCGCGCGGTTGGTTAGATCCAGTGACATGCGCTCCGGCAGGAAGTCTTCTACATGGAACGGCCAGCTGCGCGGCTGGTTGTCGCCGCTGTTGATGCGCAGCGTCCATTCGCCAGTCATTGCGGAAGCGGGCAAGGCGAAGCGATGTTGATAGATGCCGTTATCTGGCTGCCAGACAAAGGTCTGCGACACTTCGCCATTCGGCTGCACCACGTCGGCTTTCACCGGCTGCGGCGGCAACGGTTTGCCATCAGCATCACGCAGCAGCGCGTTAACGATCACCGTTTCACCTGGACGATAGAGATCGCGCGGACCAAATACGAAGAACTGTTTGTCATAGCCTTGCTGGCCATCAATCGGAAATTCAGCCAGATCCAGCGCCGGACGATTGAGATCGATCAGCGAGGTTTGGCCCTTTTGCGTTGCCAACAGCAGTTTGCCTTTGGCATTCGCCGGCAAGCGCAGATGACCGTTGCTGTCGCTGGTGCCGCTGGCGAGTTGTTTGCCTTTTTCATCCAGCAATTGCACGCTAACGTCAGCCAGCGGCGCGCCGTTGAACAGGCTTTGGGCGAACAGTTCCAGCTGTTCGGGGAATTGATGCAGCGACAAACCGATGTCGCTCAATGTGAAGAGTGTCGCCGGCTGCGTGTAGTTGTAGGTTCCGGCCTGTTTCATCACCGCCAGATAGACGCCCGGCTGTTTCAGCGCCTCGACATCGCCCAGCGGCAGCTGCATTTTCTCGCGCGTGTTGCGCGCCGGATTGAGATCGAAGCGTGCGCCGTAAACCAGATCGGCATTTTTCAGCAACTCACGCGATTCCCAGTACGACATGTTGTTGCCGTAATCCCACTGGGCGAGAAAATCGGCCAGCGAGGCACTTTTCACGCGGAAGAAATCGACGTCGACGTTATTCACATTTAATGCCAGCACCGGCAAACCCTGCGTCAGACGCAGCGGCAGCAGCGATCCGCGACTGGCAAAACCCACCATCGGCTGGATATCGCGCGTGGTGAGTGTTTGATTAAATGGCGTGGATAAGGTGCTGCCATCGGCCGCTTTGAGACCGGCATCGACGTTAACCGTCAACTTGCGCGACGGTTCAGGATGGCGAAAACGCAGCGCTTTACCGTTTTGCGCCAGCTCCCAGCCGCCGTCGACCTTGCCGCTTTTATCATCGGTAATGTGCACGTGCGCGGCAAAATCCTGTTTGCTATCAAGCGGCGCGTTGAAGGTCAACACCAGCGCCGCAGCGCCGTCGAGTTGCAGTTCGGAGAGATCGATAACGGACAGCGATTGCGGCGTTGTTGCTGCAGTTGCCGTTTCCTGCGCGTGAATCGTCGAGGTTAAGCCGCCCAGTAATAGACCACCGATCAGCGCGCTGAGCAGCAGCCGGTTAAAACGTTTTGCCATGGTAATTCCCTCACCAGTCCCAGAAGTTAAGAAAACGTAATTTCGCGCAATTTCACATCAACCCGCCAACTTTAGCAATCACACCCTTGAGATAGCGTTCACATTCCCGGACACTGGTCGTTTCCCGTTTGCTGAGAAGAGGTTGCTATGACAGCCATATTTGTGTCCGCTGATTGGTTGAAAGAACATTACACCGAGGAAACATTGCAGGTGCTTGACGCCCGCATGTTGCCGCCTGGCCAGGAAGCCGTACGCGATCTGCAGGCTGAATATCTGGCTGGCCATCTGCCGAATGCCCCGTTCTTTGATATCGAAGCGTTGTCCGATCACACCTCGCCTTATCCGCACATGATGCCGCGCGCCGAATCCTTTGCGGTGGCGATGCGTGAATTGGGCGTCAGCCAGGATAAACATCTGGTGGTGTATGACGAAGGCAATCTGTTCTCGGCACCGCGCGCATGGTGGATGCTGCGCGCCTTTGGCTGCGAAAATGTGTCGATTCTGGCCGGAGGATTGCAGGGCTGGAAAGCGGCTGGTTTCGATGTCGCCACCGGACCGGTTAGTTTGCCGGAGGGCGAATTCGAAGCGACTTATGATGGCACACAGGTGAAACGCCTGACTGACGTGCTGCTGATCAGCCACGAAGGCGGCGCGCAAATTATTGATGCACGCGCGGCCAACCGTTTTAACGCCGAAGTGGATGAACCGCGTCCGGGATTGCTGCGCGGGCATATTCCTCACAGCCTGAACGTGCCGTGGAACAGTTTGGTGGTAAATGGTGAACTGAAACCGGCAGCGGAACTGCGCGATCTGTTTGCTCTGGCGGGCGTAAAACTGGATCAGCCCGTGATCGCCAGCTGCGGGTCGGGTGTTACGGCGGTGGTGGTGATTCTGGCGCTGACGTCGTTGGGTGTGCGGGATGTGACGCTGTACGACGGTTCGTGGGGCGAATGGGGCAGCCGCGACGATTTACCGATCGAGAAGTGATAGCAGGTCGCCATAAATGGCGACCCTACATGTAAGGTGCGGATTATATAATCCGCTGACTGCCCTTGAAATCGCGCAGGAAACTGCCCCAGCGACGTTCATAGAATGGCGTGATGTGGGCAGTAAAGAAGTGGCTTACGCCGCGATCTTCATTCACCACTTCACAGATATCAATCGGCGCATCATCGGCCAGCGTGTCTGTTGCTACGCCGCCCGCCGCCTGAATAATCTCATCGATATCGCTATCGGCTTCGATACCAATCAGCAGGTTGGGTTCTTCGGTGGCACTTTCGCGAATGCTGGCGATGTAAGCACGGCGCACCTGCTTGTACTTGGCAAACAGCTGCGTCAGTGAATCAATCATCTGCGCTGGCGGCTCGGCCACTTCGGACAACAGCAGCGCCTGGCCACCTTCCAGCACGGTTTGCTGGCTCAGCGCACTGCCCTCTTCGCCAATCAAATGGGCGATTTCACCCGGCGAAAACTCTTTGCCCGCAGGCAGCTTCGGATTGAGGAACAGCGTTTCGCCTTGCGTAATCTCAAACAGCGTACGCACCGGCATGCGCAGATAAGGCTGCTCATCTTTGATTGCCTCGCCCATCGCTTCTTCGGAGGTGAAGAACGGGATCACGCTGCCACCACCCTCTTTTTCCCAATGCTGTAATTCCACCGGCGAAGTCGCATCAAACTGCTCAGCGGGACTTTCGCCTGGCACCCAAACATCGGCTTCCAGCAGCAGCTGGAAAAATTCCGGACGGTGCGCAGGCTCGGTGGCCGCCAGCTTCAGCACCTCTTCAAGACGGTTACTCATTTATCGTATTCCAAAAAAGACGGCAAGCTTACGCCTGCCGTGATGAGGACTATTTTAGTAACAGATTGGCGACGGTGCGCACACCCAAACCGGTCGCACCAGCGGACCACTGATCCACCGCGCCTTTGCGATACGTCGCGGAGCAGTCAATGTGCAGCCAGCCTTGCTGATATTTGCTGACGAAATGCGACAGGAACGCCGCCGCGCTGCTGGCACCTGCCGCATGTGACGGGCTGGCAATGTTATTCAGATCGGCAAAGTTCGAAGGCAGATGGCTGCGATGAAACTCGGCCAGCGGCAAGCGCCAGAAGGCTTCGTTTTCGCCGGTCGCGCTGCCAAGCAGCGATTCCGCCAGCACATCGTCAAAGGTAAACAGCGCGTGGTAATCGTTGCCCAGTGCGGTTTTTGCCGCGCCGGTCAGCGTTGCCGCATCGATTAGCAGTTCCGGATTCTGCTCGCTGGCATCAATCAGGCCATCAGCCAATACCAGACGACCTTCCGCATCGGTGTTCATCACTTCCACGGTTTTACCGTTGCGATAGCGAATGATGTCGCCCAGACGGAACGCGTTGCCGCTGACCATGTTGTCGGCGCAGCACAGATACAGTTTCACGCGCTTATTCAGACCGCGTGAAATCGCCAGCGCCAGTGCGCCGGTCAAGGTTGCCGCGCCGCCCATGTCGGACTTCATCGAGTCCATAAAAGCGCTTTGCTTCAGGCTGTAACCGCCGGTATCGAAGGTGATACCTTTACCGACCAGACACGCGTAAACCGGCGCACTTTCATCGCCGCTTGGGTTGTAATCGAGCGCGAGTAATACCGGCGAGCGGGTAGAACCGCGACCCACGGTGTGAAGTCCGGCATAACCCTGCTCGCGCAGATCGTCGCCTTTGGTGATGCGATAGCTCACCGCTTTGCCGCCCACTTCATTGATCAGATCAACCGCGTTGTGTGCCAGTTGCTCTGGGCTGAGATCTTCCGCTGGCAGGTTGATGGTGTCGCGCACCCAATCGACAATCTTCAGGCGACGCGCAAATTCAGCCTGATCGGCCTCATTAAATTCCGGCCACTCGACCTGACGTTTGCCTTTCGGGCTGCGATAGCCTTGCCAGAATGCCCAGCACTTCTCCAAATCCCAGCCTTCGCCCTGCAGGCCGACGTGACGAATGCCCTGACCGTCCAGCTTGCGACCCGCGCGCTGGATGCTCATCAGCGCATCTGCGCCAGTCAGGTGAATGGTCATGCCACTTTCGTTGCTGCTCAGCAGCGCTTTTTCACCCCAGCGCGCGTCGGCGGCCTGGGAGCTGAGCGTAATTATCATCGGTTGTGTTGTCATCGCGTGGCTCCGTTTGCGTTAGGTGTCACCTTGCGCCAGAACCGGCGCAAGGGGTGCATGAATTAGCGGGCGTTTGTTGCAGGCGAGAGCGCCCGCAGACGGGTTACCGCTTTGTTGACCAGCTCGATAGCGTACTCAATTTCCTCTGCGCTGGTGAAGCGTCCGAGCGAAAAACGCAGCGAGCTGTGTGCCAGCTCCTGTTCGACGCCCATCGCGCGCAGCACGTAGGAAGGTTCGAGACTGGCCGAGGTGCAGGCGGAACCGGATGACAGCGCCAGATCTTTCAGCGCCATAATCAGCGATTCGCCATCGACGTGGGCAAAACTGATATTGAGGATGTTTGGAGCGCCCTGATCCAGCGAACCGTTGAGGTTCACGTTACCCAGTTGACGAATGCCACTCCACAGACGCTGGCGCAACCCGGACAGACGCGCCATTTCGCTGCTCATCTCTTCACGTGCAATGAGGTAGGCTTCGCCCATGCCGACAATTTGATGCACCGGCAATGTGCCAGAACGCATGCCGCGCTCGTGGCCGCCACCGTGCATTTGCGCATCTATTTGCAGACGCGGTTTACGGCGCACCCACAGCGCGCCGATGCCTTTCGGTCCATACAACTTGTGCGCCGAGAAGGACATCAAATCCACTGGCAGTTCAGTGACGTCTATCGGCAGTTTGCCAACGCTTTGCGTGGCATCAACGTGGAACAGGATGTCACGCGCACGGCACAGCGCGCCGAGGGCGGCGATATCCTGAATCACACCGGTTTCATTATTAACGTGCATCAGCGACACCAGCACCGTGTCGTCGCGCAGTGCAAATTCGAGCATCTGCGGCGTGACGATACCGTCGCTGCCCGGCTGTAAGAAAGTGACATCAAAGCCTTCGTGCGCCAGTTGCTGGCAACTGTCGAGCACCGCTTTGTGTTCGGTTTGGCTGGTAATAATGTGCTTGCCGCGCGCCTGATGGCATTGCGCTGCACCTTTAATCGCAAGGTTGTCCGCTTCGGTCGCGCCGGAGGTAAAGACGATTTCACGCGGATCGGCGTTGACCAGCTCCGCAATCTGATTGCGAGCTACATCAACAGCTTCTTCGGCCTGCCAGCCAAAACGGTGGGAACGGGACGCGGGGTTACCGAAAGTGCCATCCATCGTGAGGAACTGCATCATTTTGGTGGCGACACGCGGATCCGCAGGCGTAGTGGCTGCGTAATCCAGGTAAATCGGTAATTTCATTGCGCTAAAACTCCGTATAAAAAATCATACGTCTTTATAGCACGAATCGGCCTTTCCAGTATGAACCCGTCATGCTTCAAGTTATAGGTGCGTTGGCTGCACTCACTCACCCCAGTCACATACTTATGTATGCTCCTGGGGATGCGCTCGCTTGCCGCCTTCCTCTAACTCGGATCATTTAGGGTTGGGAAAACCACGCTAAGCTATATTACGCGCGCAGATTAACGTTGATGGTTTCTTGCACACGATGCTGCTGGAAGCGGCGATTATCGACCGTGTTCTGGCGATCGGCCACTTCGAGGATTTCCTGATTATTCACCAGTTCCGCCAGCGTGATGTTGTTGAGGAAATCGCTAATGCGCTCACTCAGGTCACGCCACAAAACGTGGGTCAGGCAACGCTCGCCGCCCTGGCAGCCTTCTTTGCCCTGGCATTTGGTGGCGTCGACAGATTCGTCAACGGCGGTAATTACCGCGCCCACAGCAATCGCGCTTGAATCTTTACCTAACAGATAACCGCCACCTGGACCACGAACGCTGGCCACCAAGCCGTGCTTACGCAGACGCGAGAATAACTGCTCCAGATAGGACAACGAGATGCCCTGACGCTCAGAAATGTCAGCTAGCGGCACCGGGCCCTCATTGGAGTGCAGTGCAACGTCCAGCATAGCGGTTACGGCATAACGTCCTTTGGATGTCAGTCTCATAGCATACAACCTCGTAAGCGTCCGTCCGGTTATCGGCGGGTTATCTGATGAATTGGATGCAGTCTGACATTCCTGAGTAAAACGGTCAACTATTTAACCGAGTAATTTACTCAACTATTTAACCAGGTGTTTTACTCAACTATTATCCACATTCCCTTTGCGCTTTTCGAACGATGCCATCATACCGCGCAGGATGTTCAGTTCATCGCGTTCCGGACGCGCACGCGTATATAAACGACGCAGCTTGCTCATCACCTGGCTTGGCGTACCTTCACGGATAAAGCCGCTGTTCAGCATCATCTGCTCGATGTGCTGATAGAAGCGCTCGAGATCGTCAACCAGAGGATACGGTGACTCGACAGCTTGCTCCGTCGGCGCGGCTTTTTCCTGCGCGTCCAGCCAGGCCATGCGCACTTCGTAAGCGATGATCTGCACCGCCATCGCCAGGTTCAGTGAGCTGTATTCCGGATTGGCCTGAATCGCGACGTGATAGTGACACTTCTGCAACTCTTCGTTGGTCAGGCCGACGCGCTCGCGGCCAAACACCAACGCAACCGGTGCCTGCTGGCCCTCTTCCACGCTCTTAATGCCGCACTCACGTGAATCCAACATTGGCCACGGCAGTGAACGTGAACGTGCGCTGGTGCCAACCACCAAACTACAGCCGGCAATGGCTTCATCCATGGTATCGACAATGCGCGCATTACCAATGACATCGCTGGCACCGGCGGCGAGGGAAATGGCCTGTGAATCCGGTTTCACCAGCGGATTGACCAGATAAAGGTTGGTTAAGCCCATGGTTTTCATCGCGCGTGCGACCGAGCCCATGTTGCCCGTGTGCGAGGTTTCTACCAGTACGATTCGGATATTCTGCAGCATAATTAGAAGCGGTCAGGGAAATGATGGCGCGCATCCTAACATAAAAAGAGGACATTTGCTGAACACACTGATATACTCCGCGCCGTTTTCCCCGTTCTTTAACATCCAGCGAGAGATACCGATGCATCCGATGCTCAACATCGCCGTGCGCGCAGCGCGCAAGGCCGGAAATTTAATTGCCAAGAATTATGAAACCCCGGACGCAGTTGAAGCTAGCCAGAAAGGCAGCAACGACTTCGTTACCAATGTTGACCGTGACGCAGAACGTCTGATTATCGAAGTAATTCGTAAATCGTACCCGAAACACACCATCATCACCGAAGAAAGCGGTGAACTGGCGGGCGAAGATCAGGACATTCAATGGGTAATCGATCCGCTGGATGGCACCACCAACTTCATCAAGCGTCTTCCACACTTCTCAGTATCTATCGCTGTGCGCATTAAAGGCCGCACCGAAGTCGCTGTGGTTTACGATCCAATGCGTAACGAACTCTTCACCGCCGTACGCGGTCAGGGCGCCCAGCTGAACGGCTATCGCCTGCGCGGCAGCACGGCTCGCGATCTGGATGGCACCATTCTGGCTACCGGCTTCCCGTTCAAGTTGAAGCAGCACGCAACGCCATACATCAACATCGTTGGCAAACTGTTTACTCAGTGTGCCGATTTCCGTCGCACCGGTTCAGCGGCGCTGGATCTGGCTTACACCGCTGCGGGTCGCGTTGATGGTTTCTTTGAGATTGGCCTGAAGCCGTGGGATTTTGCCGCGGGCGAACTGCTGGTGCGTGAGGCGGGCGGCCTGGTGACTGACTTTACCGGCAACCACGGTTACGTGATGTCAGGTAACATCGTTGCGGGTAACCCACGCGTAGTGAAAGCGATGCTGGCATCGATGCGTGAAGAATTGAGTGAAGCGCTGAAGCGCTAAGTGAGAAAAGGCGGCTGAATCAGCCGCCTTTTTTATTACCGACGTTCGTGACTTAATACCTGACGCGGTTGCGTCTTGCGTCCTACGCGTCCCATCAAGGCCGCCAGTACCGCTTCAATCACCAGCATGAAGAAGGTGAACCAGCTTGCTTTCGCCGTCGCGGCAGCCGCTTGCTCAGCCACTTCACGCGCTTTCTGCTCCGCTTGCTGTTTCAATTGCTGATATTGCTGTACGGCTTTTTTGTAGCTCTCTTCAGTCTGCGTCACAATCTGCTCAACTTCCTGATCGCTTTTACCGGTACGCGCTTTAATAATATTTTTCAGCGCATCACGATCGGCAGCCTGCAATGTATCTGAATGACGATTCATAACGCCTTTCAACCAATTAGCCAGATCATTATCAGCATTCTGTGGATTTTGTGCGGTTTGTTCCGCTTGATTTTGCGCATTATTGGCTTCGTTATTTACATCCTTTTGCAGATTCTCAGGTTGTAATTCTGACTTACCCGTTTGACGCAGCGTGGTTTGTAATTCGTTTTTTAAATCATCTAAATTGATATTACTTTCCTGCAGCTTCTCTTTTGCCATATTGGTCAGTGATGGCGCAGCTGCGGAAATTCCATTGCCCACGGCATTTACGCCAGCACCTAAAATATTAAAGGCACCGCCAATAACGCCAGTCGCAAGGGTAATGGCAAGCCATAATGTCAAAATGGTGCTGACGCCAAACATTAATAATCCGTGCATCGCCCCTTCGCGCTGTGCCAAACGTCCCGCCACATAGCTACCGACGGCCATGGCAATCAGCATACTCACGCCAGTCCAGATTAATGCACCGGTTCCCAGATGCTGCAGCGGATTTTGTTCCTGTTGTGGATCGATGGATGTTGCACCAATCGCAGTACCTAATATCCCCAATAAAAGATGAATGATTAGCGCAGCGATAACGCCGGCAAACACTGCGCTCCAGGAAATACGCTTTAATGGTAGGCCGCCATGCACTTCGTGCACCGTATCCACGCTGCCATTATTAATCCGAGTTTCAGGCATCGTTTTCTCCTCGCAGAATGTTTTTCTGAAATATTATAATTTCTCAATTCACCAGAGCATTGACTGGTGTAATTTATCTTAGACAGAGAAATCTATTTTCACCAGCACACCAGGAGGAGATATTTAATTAACTATTGAGGGGGGAACACTTGCAGAAGTGGGTTATTTACACTACCCAAACATCCTAATTTCAAAAAGGACGAATTCCGCCGCCAATGCCCGGTGAAGCACTTTGCCATAATGCAACGCCCGCAACGATTAACAGCACGCTGCCCAATAAGGCGAGCAGCGGAACCAGCAGCCTGGCCGCAGGATGGCTGCCGCCAGCCTGTCCTAAACGTTGCGCCAGCACACGGGAACGCTGCACTAACAAGCCGAGCGCCGAAACCGTCAACGCCGTGCCCACCGCCATCGCCACGGCAGAGGCAACGCCCCACGCATAAACGCCGATCACTTTGGCAAACAGCAGCATCATGATGGCACCGGAACAGGGCCGCAGCCCCATGGAAAACACCACCAGCGCCTGCGTTTTAGCGCTAACCGCCTGATCCATTTGCGCAGCGCTAGGCAGATGTGCATGACCGCAGCCGCAGTGTTCATCATGCTGATGTGTAGGACGAATAGAGTGGATCTGCAGCTTTGGCTGAGGGCGCAATTGCTGGCGCAGCGATCGTAATGCACGCCAACCGACCCAAACACCCAGCGCGACAATGAGCAGATAACTGCCCTTCTCCAACCAGTAACTGCCGAGATGCATCTGGCGTGACGAGGTTTGCAGCACCACCAGCATCAGCGTCACCAAACCAATCGCCACGCCGCCCTGCAGCAATGCCGCCAATAGCGTCAGTTTCATGCTGGTTTTCAACTTTGCCGGATGAGTGGCGAGGAAGGTGGTGATCACCACTTTGCCGTGTCCCGGCCCCAGCGCATGCAACACGCCATACACAAGGCTGAACAGCATCAGCGTCACACCCGCCTGCTGCGGTTGTTCAGCGACCTGCTGCAACAGCTGCGTCATCTCGCGATTCAGGACTTTTTGCCACAGCACGCTTTGCAGCAAAATCTGCGACCAGTGCTGCCACAGCAGTACGCTCGCCAGCAGTAATAACGCCGCCATCAGCCACAGCGGCCATAAACGACGTGAGCGGGAAGGCAGTGAAATCAGTGACATGTCAGCGTTACCGTTTGGGCGAATTGCTGGCCAAGGTCCATATCCTCCGGCGGCGCATCGGCTTTATCCAGCGACAGCGCATATTGCTTCAGCGAGTCATCCGGTTTCGGCGTGTGCAGTTCGATTTGGCAGTGCGATTTAACGGTGTCGTCCATGGTTAATGCCTGTGGATTATCGTAATACATATCAACGAAATAGCTGGGATCAAAGGTCTGAATACGATACTGCTTCGCACTTAATAACTGTGGCTCGCCAAACGGCACGATGAACTCCAGCACCGCTTTGTTGCCGTTACGCGATAAGTTGTACTCTTTCGGCAGGTTGAGGAATTTAACCCGATTCTTGTCCTGCCACACTTCAGTGAAATAGTGCTGACCGAGCACGTTGGCCATCACCTGCGCCGCCAGCTTTTTCCATACCACATCGCCAGGTTTGGCCTTACCTGCGTCGTACAGCAGATCGGCGGAGGTAATCTCATCCATGGTCCACACCATTTTCATGCCGCTGAGATGTTGGTTGTCACTGATGAACTCGGTTTTCATGTCAATAAAGCTGTGCGGATGTGACCAGGCTGCGGTGCTGAACAACAGCGTAAACGTAATGAGTGCAATTTTCATGTGTTATAAAGTAACAATTTTAAAGTGAAGTGTAGAGTGGTCCAGAAAAATTGTGACCCGCCCTAAAGCTCTGAACAAAAGTCACGACAAAGTGCAAGGTTACCGCGTGGAGTTAGCTATTCTTAGCTCAAAAGTGACCTGCGGATAAACCATTGATGAGTTCTGCACCTTCCTCTGCACCACTCTTCAGCCGCTCCCAGCGTCGTTGTCATCTGTTACTGCTGCTATTTCTGCCCGCTCCCGCGTTGACGCTTGAAAAGCTCTGCCAGTTAAATGGCGTGGCGCCTGTTGTCGCCCGACAGGATATCGCGGATGTGGGAGAGGAGATACAGCGTTACCATCAACTGGAGCTACACCAGATGGTCGATGGCAGCTTCCGCATTCATGGGACGGAACTGGACAGGCGGCTGTGCCTGATCCACTGGCTGCGACGCGCGCTGCGTTTGTCGCAGGATTTTGTCTGCGAGCATTTTGCCCCGGTGCTGCGTCAGCGCTTGAAAGTACTGAAAATCGAGAAAGCGCTGTGGGATGAAACCAACCTGCAGGCGCTGATCCAGCACTGCAGTTTGCGCCTGGCGCGCGACTTCAGCGCACGCGACCGCCTGTTTCTGCAAATCTTCATGAAGTATTCGCTGTGTCAGCGACAAAACGCGCTGTTCAATGAAGGGCAACGCGCATGGCTGGCGGAAAAAGCCGAACGTGCTGCCGCCGACGACGTGATTCATCACTGGCAGAAACGCTGCCACATAGCGCCGGATGTGAGCGAAACCGACTTCTGGACGTTGTTGTTTAGCTTGATTCACGCGCCAACCGCTACGCAACTGGAACATCCACAAGCGGTAAAGCTGATGCAGTCAGTGGAAGCGCTGATTACGCGCTTTGAGCAACTGGCACAAACCACCTTCAAAAATCGATCCGAACTTACTCAGCAACTCTTTACGCATCTGGCGCAGGCGCTGGATCGCAGTCATTTCGCCATCGGCATTGATAACAGCGTGGCGCTGGATGTTGCACGGCTCTATCCACGCCTGTTGCGCACCACTGAACGCGCACTTGAGCATTTCAGCCGTAATTTTGCCACGCGCTTTAGTGCTGAAGAGGTGAGTTTGGTGGCGGTATTGTTTGGTGCCTGGCTGATGCAGGAGAGTGCATTGCAGGAAAAGCAGGTGTTGCTGCTGACAGGCGCGGATGCCGCGCTGGAGCAGTTGCTGGAGCAGCAGCTACGGGAAATGACGCTGCTACCGATTAACATCAGCTATCAGGACGTTGTGCATTTTCAGCGTGAAGGCGCGCCGCGCGATATCGCGCTGGTGATCACGCCGTATGCCATTTCGTTGCCGCTGTTTTCACCGCCGCTGATTCAGGCTGAGCTGCCGCTGAGTAGCCATCAGCAGCAGCGCATTCGCCAATTGCTGGAGAGTTAAGCGGCGCGTGGACGCAGGAACAGCGCCGGCAGCGCCACTAACGCCATCACCCAGAACAGATGTCCTTGCAGATGAGCAAACAGCACACCACAAATCATGGTCATCACCGCAATCCCGCCGCCCATGGCCAGCGCCGAGTAGAGCGATTGCAGACGAATCACTTGCGCACCTTTGCGCGCGGCAATAAATCGCATCGCCGCTAAATGGCAGACGGTAAAGCTGCCGCAGTGCAGAATCTGCGCCACGATCAGCAACGGTAAGGCGGTGCTGGAGCCGAGCATCGTCCAGCGGATGATGGCGCACACGCCTGATAACAGCAGCAAATCGCGCGCGCTCCAGCGGCGGAACAGTCGGCTGCTAAGAGCAAAGATGATGATTTCTGCCACCACGCCCAGCGACCATAAATAGCCGATAATCGATGCGGCATAACCGCTCTCCTGCCACCAGATGGCGCTGAAGCTGTAGTAAGCCGCATGTGCGCCCTGCAACAATGTCACGCATAACATAAAGCGCCACACCGCATTTTCGCGCAGCAAATCACGCCATGCCTGCCAGCCACCGTCGGTGGATGTCTGACGTTCACTGCCCTGCGGCTTCGTCGCAGGCGTTAACATCATCCCACCCAACATGCCGATCGCGCCCAGTGACAGCAGCACCAGAATCGCCTGAGACGAGAACGCAGTAACTAGCATACCGGTTAAGGCAGAACTGATGACAAACGCCAGCGACCCCCACAAACGAACCGGACCATAAGTCAGACCGATTTGCTGCGTCCAGGTGGCGGCCAGCGCATCACTTAACGGCACCAGTGGTGAGAAAAACAGATTAAAGCCGATCATCACGAACAGCAGCCACATCCACTGTTGCCCCAGCCAATAACCGATGGCGAACAGGCAGGTCATTAGCGACAGCAGACGCAGCGCGGTGATCAGCTGTGAGGGATTTTTTACCTGCGAGGCAATCAGCAAACTGCCGACAAAACGCGCCACCATGCCACAACCCAGCAGCAGGCCGATTTTTTCCGCATCGAGTCCGGTGCCTTTTAGCCAGACGCTCCAGAAAGGTAGGTAAATGCCGTAACAGAAGAAGTAAGTGAAGTAGCCCAAACCGAGCCATTTGGCGGAGCCGATTGCCATATTCCCTCCAGCAAAAATGCTGCTGAGCAGCACGAGTGGCCGCTACTTTGTCAGAGCGCTGCCGCGACGGCAATAAAAAAAGGATGGCTTGCGCCATCCTTTTATGAACTGCATCGACCAGCGTAAAGCTTACGCGTACACCGGCAGACGGCTGCAGATTTCCAGCACTTTCTGTTTAGTACGTTCGATGGTCGCTTCGTCGTTGATGTTGTCCAGCACGTCAGCGATCCAGCCAGCCAGCTCGCGAACGTCAGCTTCTTTAAAGCCACGGCGCGTCACCGCTGGGGTACCGATACGCACGCCAGAAGTCACGAATGGGCTCTTCGGATCGTTGGGTACGCTGTTTTTATTTACGGTAATGTTGGCACGGCCCAGAGCGGCATCGGCTTCTTTACCGGTCAGGTTTTTGCTGACCAAATCGATCAGGAACAAGTGGTTGTGTGTGCCACCTGAAACGATGTTGTAACCGCGCTCCAGCAGAACTTCCACCATCGCTTTCGCGTTCTTAGCCACCTGCTGCTGATAAGTCTTGAACTCTGGCTCCATCGCTTCTTTGAACGCCACCGCTTTACCCGCGATCACGTGCATCAGAGGACCGCCCTGACCACCCGGGAACACCGCGGAGTTCAGTTTTTTATACAGGTCTTCGTCACCGTTTTTCGCCAGGATCAGGCCGCCGCGCGGACCCGCCAAGGTTTTATGGGTAGTTGAAGTCACGATGTGCGCATGAGGAACCGGGTTCGGGTAAACGTCTGCCGCGATCAGGCCCGCAACGTGTGCCATATCAACGAACAGGTACGCGCCGACGCTGTCTGCGATTTCACGCATTTTGGCCCAGTCACACACGCCAGAATAAGCAGAGAAGCCGCCGACGATCATTTTTGGCTTGTGAGTTTGCGCCAGTTCAGCCAGCTCTTCGTAGTTGATTTTGCCGGTTTCATCGATGCCGTAAGGGATAACGTTGTACAGCTTACCTGACAGGTTCACCGGAGAACCGTGCGTCAGGTGACCACCGTGCGCCAGGTTCATACCCAGAATGGTGTCGCCCGGCTGCAGCAGCGCAGTATATACCGCGAAGTTGGCCTGAGAACCCGAGTGCGGCTGCACGTTAGCGAAATCTGCGCCGAACAGCTCTTTAGCGCGATCGATCGCCAGCTGCTCAACGATATCGACGTATTCACATCCGCCGTAATAGCGTTTGCCCGGATAGCCTTCGGCATATTTGTTGGTGAGCTGTGAACCTTGGGCCTGCATTACGCGTGGGCTGGTGTAGTTTTCAGAAGCAATCAGTTCAATGTGCTCTTCCTGACGCACTTTCTCTTGCTCCATAGCCTGCCACAACGCGGCATCATAATCGGCAATGTTCATATCACGCTTTAACATCCGGACTCTCCTGACTCAGCTAACTTTTTAACGGCAGTTTAGGCCCCGGCTAGGGGGCGAAGGCGAACAGTGTAAACGGTTTTGACAGGTGACGGTAGCGTCAATCCCCTCTTTTTGCGCAAACGATTGGCATGGCGCTGGAACGGGTTTTTTACGCTTTTTTGCAAACCGGAAAATCACGAAATTTGCTCACTTTCATCGCGAAAGAATTTCAGCTTTGCGGGCCAGCTCGCACCTCTTTTGCTTAATCCTTAATCACAACAGGGGATTTACAGGCGCTGCGATTACTCATAAGATGCATTTAAAATACATGTTTAAATTCACCTTGAGGATTTCACCATGCTCGACGCGCAAACCATCGCCACCATCAAATCGACCTTGCCCGCCATTGCCCAGATCGGTCCGCAACTTACCGGCCATTTCTACCAGCGTTTACTGACGCAACATCCTGAACTGAAAAACGTGTTCAACATGAACAATCAGCGCAGCGGCAATCAGCGGGAAGCATTGTTCAACGCCATTGTGGCGTATGGCAGCAATCTGGAAAATTTGGCCGTGCTGTTGCCGGCAGTGGAGAAAATTGCGCAGAAGCATGCCAGCCTGAACATTCAGCCTGAGCAGTACGCCATTGTCGGTGAAAATCTGCTGGCGACGATTGATGAGCTGCTGCATCCGGGTGAAGAGGTGTTGACCGCGTGGGGCAAAGCGTATGGTGTGCTGGCCGATGTGTTTATCCAGCGTGAAGAAGCCATCTATTCAGCCTCCGAAGAGAAAACCGGCGGCTGGCGCGGAGCGCGTGATTTCCGTATTCGCGCCATCAATCAGGAAAGTTCGGTAATCAAGAGTTTTGAACTGGTGCCAAACGACGGTCAGCCGGTGGCAACCTTCCTGCCGGGACAGTATCTGGCGATCAGCTTACAACCGGCAGGTTTTGAAAATATCCAGCATCGCCAGTATTCGCTGACGCACCAGCCCAATGGGCAGTTTTATCGCATCGCGGTTAAACGCGAAGCGCTGGGCAGCGTGTCGGGCTGGCTGCACGATAACGCGCAGGTGGGCGATATCGTGCAGTGCGCTGCGCCAGCCGGTGATTTCTTCCTGCAGGCTGAAGCCGCTACGCCGATTACGCTGATCTCGGCTGGCGTCGGTCAAACCCCCATGCTGGCGATGCTGGCTAACCTGGCGCAGCAGCAACATCCGGCGGCGGTTAACTGGCTGCACGCCGCAGAAGCCGGTTCGCAGCATGCATTTGCCGAAGAGGTGAAATCCCTTGGCGAACGCCTGCCAAACTTCACCAGCCACGTTTGGTATCGTCAGCCGGAAGGTGCAGACGCCGGACGTTACGACGCGCAAGGCTTGATGGATTTAGCAAGCGTATCCGCCGCGCTCAATCAGGCCGATCGTCAGTTCTGGATCTGTGGTCCACTGCCGTTTATGCAGTTTGTCGCGCGTCAACTGGTTGACGCCGGCATCAATGCCGATCGCATCCACTACGAAGTGTTCGGCCCGCACAAGGTGCTGTAAAACAAAAACCTGCACAAGGCAGGTTTTTCAGGCAATGCGCGAAGGGGCTTAAATCGCCTCTTCGTCCTCTTCACCGGTACGGATACGCACCACGCGCGCCACGTCAAAGACAAAGATTTTGCCGTCACCGATTTTGCCGGTCTGCGCGGTTTTCATAATGGTTTCTACGCAGGTATCGACGATATCGTCACCCACCACCATTTCGATTTTCACTTTTGGCAGAAAATCAACCATGTACTCAGCGCCGCGATACAGCTCAGTGTGACCTTTCTGACGACCAAAGCCTTTCACTTCACTGACCGTCATCCCGGTGATGCCCACTTCAGCTAACGCTTCACGTACATCATCGAGTTTGAATGGTTTGATAATTGCATCGATCTTTTTCATGACAGATCCTTTTTAACTCCCTCCATGATGGACGGATAAATATAGTATACGTGTTCCTGCCGCCGCCGCAGCAAGCTACTCTTTAAATTCGCTGGCGTCCAATTCATGGCGCGACAGCAGCTTATAGAATTCAGTGCGGTTACGTCCAGCCAGACGCGCAGCGTTGGTGACATTTCCTTTGGTCATCTGTAGCAATTTACGCAAATAGTTGAGCTCAAACTGATTACGCGCTTCGACGAAAGTGGGCAACGCGGTATTTTCGCCCGCCAGCGCCTGTTCAACCAAAGCATCACCGATCACCGGCGCGGTACTCAAGGCGACGCACTGCTCAATCACGTTGACCAGTTGGCGCACATTGCCCGGCCATGCCGCGCTGACCAACCGCTTCATTGCATCCACCGAGAAGCTACGCACAAAAGGTTTATGGCGATCGGCCGACTGGCGCAGCAGATGATTTGCCAGCAGCGGAATATCTTCAGCGCGCTCGTGCAGCGCGGGAATCTTCAGGTTCACCACGTTTAGGCGATAGTAGAGATCTTCGCGGAAACTCTTCTTCTCCATCGCTTTGGGCAAGTCGCGGTGCGTCGCGGAAATAATCCGCACGTTGATATCCAAATCGCGGTTGCTGCCTAACGGCCGCACTTTGCGCTCCTGCAGCACACGCAGCAGTTTCACCTGCAGCGCCTGCGGCATGTCGCCAATCTCATCGAGAAACAGCGTGCCGCCCTCGGCCGCCTGGAACAGACCTTCACGTGCGCTAACCGCGCCGGTAAAGGCGCCTTTAGCGTGGCCAAACAGCTCGGACTCTAAAAGCTGTTCCGGCAGCGCACCGCAGTTGATGGCGATGAACGGCTTAGTGGCGCGCGGGCTGGCGGCATGAATTGCCTGCGCCAGTACCTCTTTACCGGTGCCACTTTGCCCATTGATCAACACGCTGACGTCAGATTGCGCCACCATGTGCGACTGGTCCAGCAAACGCAGCATCTGCGGATTGCGCGTCACAATCGCTTCACGCCAGCAGTCATCGCTGATCGGCGCGCGCTGGGCCAGCGCTTCATCTATCGCTTTGTACAAGGCGTCACGATCAACCGGTTTGGTCAGAAAACTGAACACGCCTTGTTGCGTGGCGGATACCGCTTCCGGGATCGATCCGTGCGCGGTGAGAATGATCACCGGCAAGCCCGCATGACGTTTCTGCACTTCGCCGAACAGCGCCAGACCATCCATTTCGTCCATGCGCAGGTCGCTGATCACCAGATCGACCTTCTCTTTTTGCAGATGGCGCAGGGCTTCTGGCCCGCTGGCGGCCGTCGCGACCTGATAGCCTTCACTGCTTAGGCGCATGCCAAGCAGTTTCAATAAGCCCGGATCGTCATCCACCAGCAATAAACGTGCGGCTTGTTTCATGGTTACTGATCCTCACTTTGCACATCGCTGCCGCCGTGCGATGTGTCGCTGCTGTCGGGCGCTTTGCGCGACGATAGCTGGCGTTCAATATCGGTTAAACGCTCTAACTTGCGTTGGGTATCGGCCAGCGACTGACGCATTTTGGTTTGCTGCTGTCGCAGGTTATCCATCTCCGCATCATTACTCTGCTGCAAAGCGGCGTAGCGTCCACGCGCTTCACTCAGCTCCAGTTGAGCCGCCTGATTGCTGCGCCACAGCTGCAACAACGGACGCACCGCCGCCGGATACGCCGCGCTGTAACCGTCTAAGGTGGTGACAAAATCACGGCGCTCAACCGGCGTGACGTTACCGTTAGCGAGCAAGATGCCCTGCTTGAAGGCGCGCGCCCAGCCTTGCACCGGCCAACGACGTGCTTCAGCCCGCGCTTCGGCCGGCGATAAGCGCTCGGCGCAATCCATGGCGCGCTGCCAATAGAGCGGATTGCCGGCGGAGGCTGGCGTTTCGATTTGCCACACGTTTTGGCAATCGGCCGCCAGATAATCCGGCAAGCGCACGTCCGGTTCTGGCACGCTGACGCCATTATGCTGCGTACGATCTTGTGACGGTGCCTGGCAGGCGCTGAGGCCCAAAACCAGCACGGCACTGGCCACAAGTTTGAATAGGGTTAATTTCATTAATCAGGCATTCCCGGCGCTGGTCGTCAGAATGATACGAAAACAGACATCCGCATCCTTGCGTGTTACCAACTGCAGATCGCCGTGCATCCTGCGCAGACAATCTTTGGCGATGCTCAAACCCAGCCCGCTGCCTTTAACCGGCCCTTTGCGCTGTTGGCTGCCCTGATAAAAGGGCTCAAAAATCATCGCCTGCTCTTCAGCCGGAATCGGTGTGCCGGTGTTTGCTACCTCAATCCACACCTGGTTGCCCTTCTGCTGGCTCTGCAGCCAGATGTTACCGGATTCGCTGCCGTAGTTCACGGCGTTCGAATAGAGGTTATCAATCACTCGCTGCAGCAGCGTCGCTTCCGCCAGACAATGATGCACTTGCAGATCAACATGAGTCGTCATTTCACGCGCATTGGCGGGCAACGAGTGCACTTTTACCACCGAATCAATGATTTCATTTAGCGCCACGGGCTTCAGCGCCATTGGGCCATCGGCCAGTTTGCGGTTGTAATCGAGTAACTGCTCGATTAGCCGCTGTAAATGGCGGCTGCTGGTATCGAGGATTGCCACCACTTCCTGCTGCTCGGCATTCAGGGGACCAGCGACCTGATCGGCCAGCAGTTCAGTGCCTTCACGCAGGCTGGCGAGCGGCGTTTTCAGCTCGTGCGACAGATGACGCAAAAATTCGTGGCGCTGCTCTTCCAGCCAGCTTAAACGCTCACTCAGCCAGACGATGCGCTGCCCCAGCGAACGGATCTCACGCGGCCCCCGGAAGCTACCGCTATCGCCCAGCGCTTTACCTTCGCCCAGGCGATTGATCATACGTTCGACCCGTTTCACCGGACCGATGATCATTCCCGTAAACAGCAAGACCAACACCAGGCTTATCAGGAACAATATCAGCGCCTGCCAGCCAAAAAACTGACCGCGATCGGCGATTTCACGCTGCAGCTGTAAACCGCGCGAAAACACCACTTCGCGCGTTGCCTGCACCATTTGCGTATTGTTATCTGAAAAGCGCTCCAACGCGCTGGCGGCTTGTGCCTCAGGATTGCCGTTGTCGCATTGCAACTGCTGCAGCTGCGGCAAGGTGGTTTGCAGCACTTTAAAAGAGGGCAGATCGGGTAAACTGGCGGCGTGGCTGCTGAGCATTTGGCCGTAGCGCGTCCATTGCGTTTGATACAGCTTCGCCAGCGACACATCGCCGAGCACGCAATATTGACGATAGCTGCGCTCCAGCTCCAGCGCGGTTCGCGCCATCGCTTCACTGCGACGCACATCGGTAAAGGTGTTGCGGTTGGTATCGGCTGCCTGGTTGCTTAATGCCGAAAGACTTTCCCACGCTTGCCACGCCAGAACTAATAACGGCAGCAGAACCAGCAGGAAAGCCATTAACACTAACTGCCGCAGAGATCGGGGAAACAGACGCCATTTCATCACAACCGCGCTTCCTTAAATGTGAGCTGCAGGCATGCTAGCGAAGTATCAAAAGGGAAGAAAGGCCAGATATGAAAACGGCAGGCCTTTTGGCCTGCCGTGGGAGCGACGCCGCAGCATCGCTTGCAAATTAGGTGGAGCCTAACTCAACGTTGCGTCCGATGTTTGATAACGTTGTAGAGCAAACGATTATCGGTGAGGTGGACGACAGGCTCCGTTTGGTGCGTCATTCGGTTTTTATGAGCTCAGCCGCTAAAGCGGGGCAATCATAAACAGGTGAATGAGCCACGCAAGGAGTATAGCAAGTATCGTGCCAATAAATAAATAGCATTTATTATCAGAGAAATACCAGACAGGAAGCGGGATCCGGGAGAAAAGCGGACCGGACGGTCAGTGAAAAGTGTCGCTGATTAGCAACGAGTTTAGTACGCTAATTTACTCGCTATATAAATCAATAATTTAAGTGTCACCTTTTGGCGACAACATAAAGGCGGGATTGTCGTTGTTTTCCGACAGTTGGGAACCCATGCGGATGTTAGCAAGGTCGCCATGAATGGCGACCTTACGAGAGATGTGAAAAAGGCCGCTGTTTAGCGGCCTTTGTTTTGCTTATCCCAACTGCTTGCGCGCGTTGCGGAAGATACGCATCCACGGGCTGTCTTCGCCCCACTCCGCCGGATGCCAGGAGTTGCTCACGGTACGGAACACACGCTCTGGGTGTGGCATCATAATGGTGACGCGACCGCTTTCGTTGGTTACCGCAGTGATGCCGTTAGGCGAACCATTCGGGTTGGCCGGATAGCTTTCTGTCACTTTGCCGAAGTTATCGACGAAGCGCAGCGCCACTAAACCTTTGCTCTCCAGCTGTGCCAGATGCGCGCCGTCACGCACTTCGACAAAACCTTCACCGTGCGATACCGCGATTGGCATATGCGATCCGACCATGCCATCCAGCAGCAGCGATGGACTCGCCGCGACTTCAACCAGGCTGAAACGCGCTTCAAAACGCTCGGACTGGTTGCGCACAAAGCGTGGCCACAGCTCGCTGCCTGGAATCAGTTCACGCAGGTTCGACATCATCTGGCAACCGTTACACACGCCAAGTGCCAGCGTTTGTGGGCGATGGAAGAAGTTCTCGAACTCATCACGCACGCGGCCATTGAACAGAATGGATTTCGCCCAGCCTTCGCCCGCGCCCAGCACATCACCGTACGAGAAGCCGCCGCAGGCGACCAGCGCCTGGAACTCTTCCAGACCGCGACGACCAGCCAGCAGATCGCTCATGTGCACATCAACCGCAGTAAAGCCTGCACGATGGAAGGCGGCAGCCATTTCCACGTGTGAGTTAACGCCCTGCTCACGCAGCACTGCCACACGCGGACGTGCGCCCGTCGCAATCATCGGTGCCGCAACATCTTCTTCTGGCTTGAAGGTCAGATGAACGTTCAGACCTGGGTCGTTATCGTCTTTTTTCGCTGCATGCTCCTGATCGGCACAGGCTGGGTTATCACGCAGACGCTGCATCTGCCAGGTGGTTTCTGCCCACCAGGTACGCAACGTGGTACGGCTTTCGCTGTACACCGCGCTGTCGCCAGAACGGATCACGAAGCGATCGCCCGGCAACGCTTTACCAATCACATGCAGGTTAGCGCTCAGGCCGTGGTCAGCAAACACCTTCTCGACTGCTGCACGATCCGCTGCATTGATCTGCAACACTGCGCCGAGCTCTTCGGTGAACAAGGCGGCTAACGCATCGCTGCCCAGCGCGGCGATATCGGCTTCGATACCGCAGTGACCGGTGAAGGCCATCTCCGCCAGCGTGACCAACAGGCCGCCGTCAGAACGGTCGTGGTAAGCCAGCAGTTTCTGCTCAGCCACCAGCGCCTGAATGGCATTGAAGAAGCCCGCCAGCTGCGTGGCGTCACGCACGTCGGCAGGCTTGTCGCCCAGCTGACGATAAACCTGCGACAGCGCGGTCGCGCCAAGCGTGTTCGCGCCGTTGCCGAGATCCACCAGCAACAGCAGGTTGTCTTGATCCGCTTGCAGCTGTGGCGTCACGGTGCGACGCACATCTTCAACGCGCGCAAAGGCGGTGATCACCAGCGACAGCGGCGAGGTCATTTCGCGCTGTTCGTTGCCATTCTGCCAGCGGGTTTTCATCGACATCGAGTCTTTGCCTACCGGAATGGTGATACCCAGCGCCGGACACAGCTCTTCGCCGACCGCTTTCACCGCAGCGTACAAGCCGGCGTCTTCGCCCGGGTGACCAGCAGCGGCCATCCAGTTTGCGGACAGCTTCACGCGTTGCAGCGAACCAATTGAGGTTGCAGCGATGTTGGTTAGCGCTTCACCGACGGCCAGACGACCTGAAGCGGCGAAGTCGAGCAACGCCACTGGCGCGCGCTCGCCGAGGGAGAAGGCTTCACCGTGATAGCTATCGAGGCTGGCGGTGGTGACGGCGCAGTTCGCAACCGGAATCTGCCACGGACCTACCATCTGATCGCGCGCGACCATGCCGGTTACGCTGCGGTCACCAATGGTGATCAGGAAGGTTTTTTCTGCCACGGTCGGCAAGTGCAGCACGCGATTTACCGCATCCGCTACGCTAATGCCGTCACGCTGCAGCGCATCACCTTTAGCCTGCTGGCTGGCAACATCACGCGTCATCTTCGGCGTTTTGCCCAGCAGCACGTCAAGCGGCATGTCGATTGGCTTGTTGTCGAAATGGCTGTCGGCGAGGTTCAGATGCAGCTCTTCGGTGGCTTCACCGATAACGGCATAAGGTGCGCGTTCACGCTTACACAGCTCGTCAAACAGCGCCAGTTGTGCAGGGGCAACCGCCAGTACATAACGTTCCTGCGACTCGTTACACCACACTTCCAGCGGGCTCATGCCTGGCTCATCGCTGAGGATGTCGCGCAGGTTGAAGTTACCGCCACGATTACCGTCGCTCACCAGTTCTGGCATCGCATTCGAAAGTCCGCCCGCGCCGACGTCGTGGATAAACAGAATCGGGTTGGCTTCGCCCAGCTGCCAGCAGCGGTCGATCACTTCCTGGCAACGACGTTCCATTTCTGGGTTGTCGCGCTGTACTGACGCAAAGTCGAGATCGGCATCTGATTGGCCAGACGCCATCGAAGATGCCGCGCCGCCGCCCAAACCGATGTTCATCGCCGGTCCACCCAGCACGATCAGTTTGGCGCCCACCACGATTTCGCCTTTCTGCACGTGATCGGCACGGATGTTACCGATGCCGCCCGCCAGCATGATTGGCTTGTGGTAGCCGCGCAGCTCCACGCCATTGTGGCTGTTGACGCGCTCTTCATAGGTACGGAAGTAGCCGTTCAGGGCAGGACGACCAAATTCGTTGTTGAACGCCGCGCCGCCCAATGGGCCTTCGGTCATGATATCCAGCGCGGTGACAATGCGATCCGGCTTACCGAAATCCTCTTCCCACGGCTGTTCAAAGCCTGGAATACGTAGGTTCGATACCGAGAAACCGACCAGACCGGCTTTTGGCTTGGCGCCACGTCCGGTTGCGCCTTCGTCACGAATCTCGCCACCGGAACCGGTCGCGGCACCCGGCCACGGTGAAATGGCGGTTGGGTGGTTATGGGTTTCGACCTTCATCAGGATATGTGCTTCTTCCTGATGGAATTCGTATTCGCCCTTCTGCGCATCGGCGTAGAAGCGGCCAACCTCGGAACCTTCCATTACCGCAGCGTTGTCTTTATAGGCAGACAGCACGTGCTCAGGATTATGTTCAAAGGTGTTTTTGATCATTTTAAACAGCGACTTCGGCTGCTTTTCGCCGTCGATAATCCAGTCGGCATTGAAAATCTTGTGACGACAGTGCTCAGAGTTTGCCTGCGCAAACATGTAGAGCTCGATGTCGTTCGGATTGCGGCCCAGCTTAGTAAAGGCATCAAGCAGGTAATCGATCTCATCATCGGCCAGCGCCAGGCCCAGCGTGGTGTTGGCCTGCTCCAGCGCGCTGCGACCGGCGCCCAACACGTCAACGCTCTTCAGCGGCTGCGGCTGATGGTGAGCAAACAGCTGCTGCGCATCGTTGAGGTCAGCGAACACCGTTTCCATCATGCGGTCATGCAGCAGGCTAGCCAGTTGCTGCCACTGTGCTTCCGTCAGCTCAGGCGCCTGCACATAGAAGGCCATACCGCGCTCGAGACGCAATACCTGTGGCAGATCGCAGTTGTGGGCAATGTCGGTGGCTTTCGATGACCACGGAGAGATAGTGCCGGGACGCGGCGTTACCAGCAACAGACGCCCTTGTGGCGCGTGTTCGGCGAGAGAAGGACCGTATTTCAGCAGGCGTTGCAGGCGGGCTTGCTCATCCGCGCTGAGCGGTGCACTAACATCGGCAAAATGGACGTACTCGGCGTAAATATCACTCACCGGAAGGTGAGCGTCCTGAAAGCGGGTCAGCAGTTTGTTTACACGAAATGCCGACAGAGCGGGCGAACCACGCAGAATTTCCATCATTAAAGATCTCTCGTCTTTGAAGTGCCGGGCGACGCTTCATTGGGCGCAACAGGGGAAAACGGGCGGTATTATAGAGAAACAGCACGGGTTACGAAACCGTTTGCGCATAAATTCTGGCACCTGGCGTTTGGCTGAATTTTGCACAATTCTTGCTATAAAAGTTGCCCTGCCCCTTTTTGTTGCGCAAAATGCCCCTCGCTCTGGGAGTTAAAACAACATAAATACTGCCTTTAAAAGACAGAGGCCTGTGAGCCATTACGAGACAACTATTTGAAACGCCTAAAAATAAACTATCTGTTTATCGGTCTGATCACCGTGCTGCTTGCGCTAGCATTGTGGCCTTCCATCCCGTGGTACGGGGGCGGAACAGACGCGCTATCACAGATCAAATCACGCGGAGTGCTGCGCATCAGTACCGTTAACTCTCCGCTGACTTACTACACCATTAACAATGCACCAGCCGGTATGGATTACGAGCTGGCGAAGCGCTTCGCCGATTACCTGGGCGTGAAACTGGAAGTTGAGGTGCGTCCTAACCTCGGCGATCTGTTTGACGACCTCGATGACGGAAAAGCGGATTTGCTGGCTGCCGGCTTGATCTACAACAGCGAGCGCCTCGCACACTACCAAAGTGGCCCGAGCTACTATTCGGTGTCGCAGCAGCTGGTGTACCGCATTGATAAGCCCCGGCCGAAGAATCTGGGCGATCTCAAAGGCCGCCTGATTGTGCAGTCCGGTTCGGCATATCTGTCAACTTTACGTTCCGCCAAAGCTGACAGCTATCCCGATCTCGACTGGGCTATCTCCACCGATCAGGGCCAGAAAGCGCTGCTTGAAGCGGTTGCCGACGGCAAACTCGATTATACGGTGGGCGATTCGGTCACCATCGGCCTGCTACAGCGCATTCATCCGCAGCTGGCGGTGGCATTTGATGTGACCGATGAAGAGCCGGTAACCTGGTATTTGCCGCGTAACGATGACGACAGCCTGAGCGCTGCGATGCTCGACTTCTACAGCCAGATGGGCGAGGAAGGCACCATGGCGCGGCTGGAAGAGAAGTATCTCGGCCACGTTGGCACCTTTGACTACGTTGATACCCGCACCTTCCTGCGCGCCATTGATAACACGCTGCCGGATATCAAACCGCTGTTTGAGAAATATTCTGCCAGCATGGATTGGCGTTTACTGGCGGCGATCTCTTATCAGGAATCGCACTGGAATCCGCAGGCTACGTCGCCAACCGGCGTACGCGGCATGATGATGTTGACGCGCAATACCGCCGATAGCCTCGACGTTGACGATCGCCTCGATCCCGAACAGAGCATTCGCGGCGGCAGCGAATATCTCAAGCGCATGATGGAGAAAGTGCCGGAGACCATTCCGGAAGAGGAACGTATCTGGTTCGCGCTGGCGGCATATAACATGGGCTACGCGCACATGCTGGACGTGCGCAAGCTGACGGCAAAACAGGGCGGCAATCCGGACAGCTGGGCCGATGTGAAGCTGCGTCTGCCAATGCTCAGTCAGAAGCGCTACTACACGCAAACCACTTACGGCTATGCGCGCGGCCACGAAGCCTATAACTACGTTGAGAACATCCGTAAGTATCAGATCAGTTTGGTGGGATATTTGCAGGAGCAGGAGAAGCGTTTAGCGCAGCAGTCTGCGCTGGAAGCGGAATTAGGCGCCGGTTACCCGGCGGTCGAACCGAAAATTGCGATGAATTAACCGGTGCGCTGCGCCTGACGCAGCGCCTTCTTCTGCTCGCGACGCATGCGGAAGAAGTCACTCAGCATCCCGGCACACTCTTCCGCCAGCACGCCGCAATCAATCTGAATTTGATGATTCATGCCGGGATGACCAATCACATCCAGCAGTGAACCGGCCGCGCCGGTTTTCTCATCTTTAGCGCCATACACCAGCCGCGTGATGCGGCTGTGCACCATCGCACCGGCGCACATCACGCAGGGTTCCAGCGTGACGTACAGCGTGGTATCCAGCAGACGATAGTTTTCCAGTACTTTGCCGCCCTGGCGCAGCGCCATGATCTCGGCATGTGCGGTAGGATCGTGCTGACCAATCGGCCGATTCCAGCCTTCGCCAATCACCTTGTCACCCTGCACCAGCACCGCACCAACCGGCACTTCGCCCTGCTCCCACGCGCGCTTCGCCAGTTCCAGCGCATAACGCATCCAATATTCATCAGTTTGTGGGTTCACCGGGCAGCTCCTGCGGACATTTAAGGCGGCGCATTATAGCGATGCTGCTGCCGGAATCGAAGCGTTATTCCAGCTGTTGCAGCTCACCGCTTGGCGTGACGCGCCAGCGGTGCTGACAGAAGAACAGCAGCGGGTTGTCCTGTTTGCTGTCGCTGTAGCCGCTATACAGTTGCAGCGGCGTGCCGATTTTCTCCTCCAGCTGCGCCACCTTTTCATGGCCGAGGCAGCGCATTGACAGCAAACGTCCGCCACGGCCCGGTTTCATCTGGCTAGCGATCAACTGCACGCGCGGTAAGAAGGCCGAATCGAAATAGACTTGCTCCACCAGCGACTGCGGCGAACCGGTAATCAGCCAGACATCGGCATCGTTACTGCTGAGGTAGTCGGTAAGCCGCTGCTGCACCACCGGAAATGCGGTAACACGCTGGCGGAACCACTCGGCGAATTCAGCCTCACGCTGGCGCAGACGTGTTTCGCTGTGGCCGAAAGTGATCGCCCACAGTAATAAACTCATCGGCCAGCGTGCGGCGCGGCCTTTGAACAACATGCCGAGACCGATCACCGGCAACAGCGGCACCACCAGCAGCAGATTGATCGGCTGACGTCGCAGCAGATAGCGCATAAAGGTGCCAAACATGTCTTGCTGATGTAGCGTGCCATCGAGATCGAAAAACACCACGCGTCGTTGTGTACCCTTTGTCAAACAGCACTCCTTCTCTATCCTTCGCGGTTTCTGCACTACAGTGTAGCCAGCTTCGGCGTTCGAGGCGAAAGCTGCTATTTTTAATTCCAATGACTACAATGCCATTTGAATAGTTTATTCTTCGCGTTTACGCGCTGTTTGCGGATAAAGGAATTAAGGATCGAACCATGAGTTCATTGCTGCGCATTCGTCAGCTCTACCCGCGACTGGCGCTAAATGAGCGTCGGCTGGCGGATTTTTTGCTGTCGCAGCCGGATCGTGCACGGCATCTCAGTTCACAAAAACTCGCCGAGGAATCGGGCGTCAGCCAATCCAGCGTGGTGAAGTTCGCCCAAAAGCTCGGCTATAAAGGCTTTCCGGCGCTAAAGCTGGCGCTGAGCGAGTCGATGGCCGATCGCGATGCGATTACCGTGCATAACCATATTCTCAGCGACGATCCGCTGAAAGTGGTTGGCGAAAAGTTGCTGACCGAGAAGATCTCGGCGATCCGCGCCACGCTGGATATCAACAGCGAAGAGAAGCTGCTGCTAACCTTGCAGCTGCTGAAAAACGCTAATCGTATTTTGCTGGTCGGCATCGGTGCGTCCGGTTTAGTGGCGAAAGATTTTTCGTGGAAGCTGATGAAGATCGGCATTAATGCGGTGGCGGAACAGGATATGCACGCCTTGCTCGCCAGCGTGCAAGCAATGGCGCCAGGCGATGTGCTGCTGGCGATCTCCTATACGGGCGAACGCCGCGAAATCAATCTGGCGGCGCAGGAAGCCGCGCAGGTCGGTGCCGATGTGTTGGCCTTCACCGGTTTTACGCCGAATGCCCTGCAGCAATGCGCCACGGTTTGCCTCTACACCGTGGCGGAAGAGCAAAGCACGCGTAGCGCGGCGATCTCGTCGACCAGCGCGCAGCTGGCGCTGACCGATCTGTTGTTTATGGCGCTGGTACAAAACGATCCCGAACGCGCCTCCAGCCACATTCGCCACAGCGAAGAGTTGGTGAAAAAGCTGGTCTGATGAGATCAGGCGCGTATAATACCCGCGCCTTTTCTGCTGTTATTGGACTTCCGCTATGGCCCTGCTCATCACCACTAAATGCATCAATTGCGATATGTGCGAACCTGAATGCCCAAACCAGGCAATCAGCTTAGGCGATGCGATCTATGAGATTGACGTCGACCGCTGCACCGAGTGCGTGGGCCATTATGATGTGCCGACCTGCCAAAGCGTCTGCCCGATTGATAACACCATTATTCTCGATCCACAGCACCCGGAAAGCCGCGAGGCGCTGTGGGAGAAGTTCGTGGTGTTGCACCCTTAGTTCTCGATAATCACCGTTGCGCAGGCGTAATGGCGTTCATCCGCTAACGTCACATGCACGTGCTTCACGCCGAGCTGGCTGGCAATCACTTTGGCCTGCTCAAAGAAACGTAATCCCGGCTTGCCCAGCGCATCGTTGTAGACTTCGAACTGATTGAACGCCAGCCCACCGCGAATGCCGGTGCCGAAGGCTTTTGCTGCCGCCTCTTTCACCGCAAACCGTTTGGCAAGAAAGCGCACCGGTTGCTGGTGCGCCTGATATTGTTGCCACTCGGCTTCGCTTAATACGCGGCGTGCCAGACGGTCGCCGGAGCGCTCAATGACGCCCGCAATGCGCTCGATCTCTACGATATCGCTGCCGAGTCCGAGAATGGCCATTAGCGACGCGCTTCCCGCATCAGCTGCTTCATTTCGCTGACCGCATCTGCCAGACCGCTGAACAGCGCACGACCAATAATCGCATGGCCGATATTCAGCTCGTGCATTTCCGGCAGTTCAGCAATCGGCTGCACGTTGTGGTAGGTCAAACCGTGGCCGGCATTCACTTTCAGGCCAAGGCTGGCGGCGAAAGTCGCGGCTTTACGAATGCGTGACAGCTCTGCCTGGCGCGCGAGACCTTCGGGCGCTTCGGCATAGGCGCCGGTATGAATTTCGATGTAAGGCGCGCCGCTGGCAACCGCTGCTTCAATCTGGCGGTGATCGGCATCAATAAATAACGAAACCAGAATGCTGGCATCGCTCAACAGGCGCACCGCAGCATTGATTTTATCCTGCTGGCCCGCCACATCCAGCCCGCCTTCGGTCGTCACTTCCTGACGTTTTTCCGGCACCAGACAAACAAAGTGCGGCTTGATTTCGCAGGCAATGTCGATCATCTCGTCAGTGACCGCCATCTCCAGATTCATGCGCGTCTGGATGGTGTCACGCAGAATGCGCACATCGCGATCGGTGATGTGGCGGCGATCTTCACGCAGATGCACGGTAATGCCGTCGGCGCCGGCCTGCTCAGCTACAAACGCGGCCTGCACCGGATCGGGATAGTTTGTGCCACGTGCATTACGTACGGTGGCAATGTGGTCAATGTTGACGCCTAACAGCAACTCAGCCATGACAATCCTTAAATGTGTTCAGTGTGTTTGCAGTGTACCGCGCTGAATATATCAGGCGGTACGACCAGCGCTAGTCGTTTGCCACATCGGGTTTCTTTTTTGGCACAAACTGGCGAAACAGTTCCTGACTCTTCAGCGGCTTACCGCCAAGATAGGGCTTCAGCGCCATACGCGTAAAGCGTTTGGCGGCGCGTAGAGTATCGGCATCGGGGAATTCGCGTTCCCACAACGCCCGCAGCTGGCGGCCGGTAAAGCTGCGCTGATTGACCACCAAACTGGCGATGAAGCCCTTCTCTTCGCGGTAGCTGTAGGTCATGCCGTCAGCAACCTCTTCCCCGCTGCCGGCGCAATGCAAAAAATCCACGCCGTAGCCGAGATGTCCAAGCAGCGCCAGCTCAAAGCGGCGTAGTGCCGGTTCAGGCGAGCCGTTGCCTGCCGCCAGCGTTTGGATGCAATTCAGGTAATCGAAGAACATGTCAGAGAAGGGAATTTGCTGCTCCAGCACCCGCGATAGCAGCTCGTTGACGTAGAGTCCGCAATAGAGCGTGATGCCGCTGAGCGGCAATGCCAGCGAAACGGCTTCGGCATTGCGCAGCGTTTTGACGTCACCGCGTCCGCCCCAGCGCACCAGCAGTGGCGTAAAGGGTTGCAGTGCACCTTTCAATTGAGAGCGGCGCGAGCGGGCGCCTTTGGCAAGGACGCGGACGCGCCCTTCACTTTCGCTGAACAGATCGAGGAGCAGGCTGGTTTCGCTGTAGGGGCGACTGTGCAGCACAAAGGCGCGTTGCCAGCCTTCCATCAATTAACCTTCGTCAGAGTAACCTAAGCTGCGCAGCGCACGTTCATCGTCCGCCCAGCCAGATTTCACTTTAACCCACAGTTCGAGATGCACTTTCGCTTCAAACATCTCTTCCATGTCTTTACGCGATTCAATGCCGATGGTTTTGATCTTGGCGCCTTTATTGCCGATGACCATCTTCTTCTGGCCTTCGCGCTCAACGAGGATCAAGCCATTGATGTCGTAACCGCCGCGATCGTTAGACACAAACTGCTCAATTTCTACGGTAACGGAGTAAGGTAGCTCAGCACCAAGGAAGCGCATCAATTTTTCACGGATGATCTCAGACGCCATAAAGCGCTGTGAGCGGTCAGTGACATAATCTTCCGGGAAATGGTGCTCAGATTTTGGCAGGCATTTGCGCGCAATTGCTGCAATAGCATCAACGTTTTTGCCGCTTTCCGCAGAGATCGGTACGATTTCGAGGAAGTTCATCTGCTGGCTGAGGAACTGCAGATGCGGCAACAGAATGCTCTTGTCCTGAATGTTGTCGACTTTATTGATCGCCAATACCACTGGAACTTTGTTATCACGCAGCTTGTTGAGCACCATCTCATCGTCTGGCGTCCAGCGCGTGCCTTCAACTACAAAGATCACCAGCTCAACGTCACCGATGGAGCTACTGGCGGCACGGTTCATCAGGCGGTTGATCGCCCGCTTCTCTTCCATGTGCAGCCCTGGCGTATCCACGTAGATCGCCTGATAAGCGCCTTCGGTGTGGATGCCCATGATGCGGTGACGCGTGGTTTGCGGCTTGCGTGAAGTGATCGACACTTTCTGCCCCAGCAACTGGTTCAGCAAAGTGGATTTACCGACGTTTGGTCGGCCTACAATCGCGACAAAGCCGCTATATGTTTCGAGTTCGCTCATTCGAGTCCTGACTTGGGCAGCGTCGCTGTCGACGCTGCGATGTGACTATTTATTCGAGGCCAAGCTTAATTAACGCCTGTTCGGCGGCTGCTTGCTCGGCTTTACGGCGGCTGGAGCCAATGCCCACCACCGGTTCTGCCATGCCACTCACCTGACAGTGAATGGTGAATTCCTGATCGTGGGCTTCGCCACGCACCTGCACCACCAAATACGATGGCAGTGGCAGATGACGTCCCTGCAAATACTCCTGCAGGCGCGTTTTCGGATCTTTTTGTTTATCGCCCGGACTGATCTGTTCCAGTCGCGAGTGATACCAGTCGAGAATTAACTTTTCGACGGTTTGAATGCTGCTGTCGAGGAAAATGCCGCCGATCAAGGCTTCAACGGTATCCGCGAGGATCGATTCGCGACGGAAACCGCCGCTTTTCAGCTCGCCCGGACCGAGGCGTAAACATTCGCCAAGGTCGAACTCGCGCGCCATCTCCGCCAGCGTATTGCCGCGCACCAAGGTGGCACGCATGCGGCTCATGTCGCCTTCGTCCACGCGCGGAAAGCGGTGATAGAGCGCATTGGCGATCACGTAGCTGAGAATAGAATCGCCAAGAAATTCAAGACGTTCATTGTGTTTGCTGCTGGCGCTACGGTGCGTCAGTGCCTGCTGCAATAAATCCGGATGAGTAAAAGTGTAGCCCAGTTTGCGCTGCAGCTTGTTAATGACGATGGGGTTCATGCTATTCCAGTTGTTCTGTGCGTCTATCACTGCATACGAAACAGGGCTGAGGTTCCAACCTGTTCTGTTTGGTGTGCACTGGCCTCCCGAAAGAGAGGCCAACCTTTTTTGAAGCTAATTAGTGAATCCCACCAATGCGGCTAAAGCGCACGCCGGTCGGCCACTGTCCTTCTTGTTTTTCGAAGCTCATCCAGATAGCCACCGCTTTGCCGACCAGATTCTTCTCGGGCACAAAGCCCCAGTAGCGGCTGTCGGCGCTGTTATCGCGGTTATCGCCCATCATGAAATACTGCCCTTGCGGCACAATCCAGGTCGATTGCGGCTGGCCCGGCTGCTGATAATACATGCTTGCCTGACTTTGCGCTTCGTTTACCAGCAAGATATCGTGCGTTACGTTGCCCAATGTCTCTTTACGGGTGCCGAGACGCAGGCCGCCCTTCATGGTTTCGCCCTGCGGTGCCTGGAAGAAGCCGTTGCCGGTTTCATTGCCATCAAAGCCGCTGAAGGTCTGAATGAAGTTGCTTGGCTCAACGTTAGTGTAAGTCACCGGCAGCGCCGTGTCGCAATTGCCGCTGCTGCAACCCGGATTGATGGTCAGGGTTTTGCTGTAAGGATCAAACACCACTTTGTCGCCCGGCAAGCCAATCACGCGCTTGATGTAATCCACGCTTGGGTCTTTCGGGTATTTGAATACCGCGACATCACCGCGCTGCGGATGGCCGGTTGGGATCAGCGTGGTTTGAGTAATCGGATCTTTAATGCCGTAAGCAAACTTCTCCACGAGGATGAAGTCGCCAATCAGCAGCGTTGGCATCATTGAGCCCGATGGAATCTGGAACGGCTCAAAAATAAACGAACGTACGATCAATACCACCGCCAGCACCGGGAACACCGATGCGGTGGTTTCTACCCAACCCGGCTGCGCGGCTACTTTCGCCAGCGTTTTACTGTCGAGTGCGTTGCCAGCCTGCGCTTGCGCAGCAGCCTGCTTCGCACGACGCGCCGGTGCCCATTTAAAGCGATCGATACACCAGATAATGCCAGTGACCAGTGTGGCGATCACTAAAACCAGGGCAAACATGTTAGCCATTAAAAATCCTTATTTGCTGTCTTTACCGACATGCAGAATGGCAAGGAATGCTTCCTGCGGCAGCTCAACGTTGCCGACCTGCTTCATTCGCTTCTTACCGTCTTTCTGCTTCTGCAACAGTTTCTTCTTACGGCTCACGTCACCGCCATAGCATTTCGCCAGGACGTTTTTACGCAGCTGTTTTACCGTTGAGCGAGCGATAATGTGGTTGCCGATTGCCGCCTGAATCGCAATATCAAACTGCTGACGTGGGATCAGATCTTTCATCTTCTCCACCAGATCGCGGCCACGATATTGTGAGTTATCACGGTGAGTAATCAGCGCCAGCGCATCAACACGTTCTGAGTTAATCATCACGTCGACACGCACCATGTCAGAGGTCTGGAAACGTTTGAAGTTATAATCCAGCGAGGCATAACCGCGCGAGGTTGATTTCAGACGGTCGAAGAAGTCGAGAACCACTTCCGCCATCGGAATCTCATACGTCAGCGCAACCTGCTTGCCGTGGTAAACCATGTTGGTTTGCACGCCACGTTTTTCGATACACAGCGTAATGACGTTGCCGAGGAACTCCTGCGGCAGCAGCATGTGACACTCCGCAATCGGCTCACGCAGCTCAGCAATATTGTTCAGCGGTGGCAGCTTCGACGGGCTATCAACGTAGATAGTTTCGCCGTCGGTGGTTTCCACTTCATACACGACGGTTGGCGCGGTGGTGATCAGATCCAGATCGTATTCACGCTCCAGACGCTCCTGAATGATCTCCATGTGCAGCAGACCGAGGAAGCCGATGCGGAAACCGAAGCCCAGCGCCGTTGAGCTCTCTGGTTCGTAGAACAGTGACGCATCGTTGAGGCTCAATTTGCCAAGCGCATCACGGAACGCTTCATAGTCGTCAGAGCTGATCGGGAACAGACCGGCGTAAACTTGTGGCTTCACTTTCTTGAAGCCTGGCAACACGTTCTCCGCCGGATTGCGCTGCAAGGTCAGGGTATCGCCCACTGGCGCGCCGAGGATGTCTTTAATCGCACACACCAGCCAGCCTACTTCACCGCAGTTCAGTTCATTGCGATCAACACGCTTCGGCGTGAAGATGCCGAGGCGGTCAGCGTTGTAGCTTTGACCGGAGCTCATGACTTTAACTTTGTCGCCTTTGCGCAGCGTGCCGTTCTTAATACGAATCAGCGAGACCACACCCAGGTAGTTATCGAACCAGGAATCGATGATCAGCGCCTGCAGCGGACCTTCCGGATCGCCTTCTGGCGGCGGGATGTCACGCACCAGACGTTCCAGCACGTCGGGTACGCCAACGCCGGTTTTCGCCGAGCAACGCACCGCATCGGTCGCATCAATGCCGACGATATCTTCAATCTCTTCCGCTACGCGCTCTGGATCGGCGGCAGGCAGGTCGATTTTGTTCAGTACCGGTACCACTTCCAGATCCATTTCCATTGCGGTGTAGCAGTTTGCCAGCGTCTGCGCTTCAACGCCCTGCCCTGCATCGACCACCAGCAATGCTCCTTCACACGCCGCCAGCGAGCGGGAAACTTCATAGGAGAAGTCAACGTGACCGGGAGTATCGATAAAATTGAGCTGGTAAGTTTCACCGTTCAGCGCTTTGTAATCGAGCGTCACGCTCTGCGCTTTAATGGTAATGCCGCGCTCACGTTCCAGATCCATGGAGTCCAGAACCTGCGCCGCCATCTCACGATCGCTCAGGCCACCACAAATTTGAATCAAACGGTCAGAGAGCGTTGATTTGCCGTGGTCAATGTGAGCGATGATGGAGAAATTTCGTATGTGCTTCATTTATATGAATATCTTCACGTAGAAAATCAGTGGGAAACTTGAGCACGGACACATTCAGGAAAGTGAGCTTTACCCGGAACCCTGTCGGCCTCATTAATGACGACGCATATTACACTGTTAACGCCGCGCGTTAAAGAATGGAACTGTGGGGAATCGCAACAGATTTCAGCGGTTAAGCCGATTGAGAAAGGCCGCATCAAATGCGGCCTGGACGGGGATCACGCTTCGCTTTCCACGCGCAACGCATCAGGCGGTAACGCAACGCTAAGAATCACCGGCTGGAAAGCCTCGCGATCGCCGAAGAGTTTGGATACACCTTTTGCTACGATAAAGCCGCCGATGCCGCCTAAGAGCGCGCCACAGGCCGCAGCCAGATCGCTGGCGAACAGCATTTGGAAGATGCCCGCCACTAAAAACAGGCCAAACAGCGGCGTCATGTAAACCAGCAAAGCGGAACCCAACAAACTGCTTTCGCGGATGCCTAACTCGATGCGCTGGCCGGGTTGCAACGGCTCCGCACTGGCGATAGTCATCACGTGGGCATTTTTCGGCCCCAGCTGATTAAGCGCGTGGCTGCCGCAGCCTTTACGCGCTGAGCAGCTGTTACAAGACGTTTTCGCTTCCGTGTGCAGGGTGGCAATGCCTTCTTTCCACGCCACCACGGTGGCCCATTCTCTCATCATTTTGGTGAACCCGAATCTATGCTGTCCGCAATACGTTTAGCCGTGGCTGGCGGTAACTCGCCCACCACCGTGATTTCGTTATTATTGCGTACTTCTGTCTGCACCGTACGACGCCCAGTGCGCAATGCCTGCACGCTGCTGCTTTTATCGGCTGGCGTAACGTTGATGGCGAAGCTAAACAGACCATCGCTGTACAGGCGCGATTCGACCGTTTTGTTCATCGACGGGATATCACGGCGACTTTGTGAGATCAGTTTCATGCCCGCCGGGAGCCAGCCTGGCTGCCAGCTGAGTTCAACTTTATCACCCGCCGGTAAAGACAGCGATGGCGGCAAGTTGGCCTTCTCCAGCCCTTGCATCAAGTTGCGCACGCCTTCATCGACGGCAAAGCTGATGACGCGGAACTGCTCCAGCGTTTCACCATCACGATCGAGCAGATCGATGCGCAGCGGCAATTTGGTATCCACATCCAGCCACACGACATAGCTGTAGCGCGTGCCATCACGTGACACGATGCGCACCACTTCGCACATTTGATCGGCCATGCGCGAGCGACCAACAGGAATGAAATCATAGGCTTCACCCAAACGGGAGAAGTCGGCAAACATCAAACCAGGTAACGCATCGATGATGTGATTGCCCGGCAGCGAGAAGGGATCTAATCCCGGCTCGAAATAGCTGATGTCGTTTCCACGCTGGATCACTTCACGGCGCGGCCCGTCCATCTGCAACAGTTGGGCGAAGATACGATTGTCGATAACCGCGTGGCGATAACGCAGGGATTCAATGCCGAGACGCGAGACATTGATGTAGGCAAATTCGTAGTTAAGGTTCTGGCTTGCCTGCTCCATCTGTTGTAACAACACCCCGGACGCAGAGGTCTGCGCCGAGGCGATAGATGAGCAAAACAGGCTGCCTGCCAGCAGGCTAACGGCACACCAAAGCTGCTTCATTACTGCTGCTGAGTTCCTAACGACTGATTTCCGGGAACATTAGCCTGAGCCTGTTGCGGATCGTTTTTCTCAAACTGAACCTGATCGGCATGCAGACGACGTTGCAGTTCATAATCCTGTAGCATGGCATTGACGCGACGACGCTGCTCCTGCACCTGCTGATTAGAGCTGTTGGTGTCAAAGGCTTCAGAAGGCACGCCTAAGCTAACCGGAGAAGCTTTACCCATCATCGGCAAGGTATTGAATGCCGGTGAATCGGACGCTTCAGTCGCGCTGCCGGTGGGTGAACTGTTGTAGTGCTGAACACCGACAATCACCGCCAGTGAAACACAAGCAGCAACACCGACTTGCGTCAGCTGTGCCGCCCAACTGCCACCGCGACGCCAGAACGGCATCTTCTCGTAACGTGACGGCTCAGGCTGCGCTTCAGGGATCAGCGAAGTGACTATGCGTGCCGGCTCGTTTTCGATGGCCGCAGCCACACGTGCGGAGATATCAAAATGCAGCACTTCTCCGATATCACCTCGTAAGGTGTCGCGGATGAGATGGTAGCTTTCCCAGCTTTGCTGAAGATCCGCATCCTTAGATAACGACGCCAACAGCTCGTTATCTAATGTTTCACCATCCATTAAAGCGGAAAGTTTTTCTTTCTGCATGCCTTGGTACCCTTCCAGTAGCCGTTATCACTGACGTTGGATAAGCGGTTGAACTTTATTATCAATAGCCTCTCGTGCACGGAAGATACGCGAACGTACGGTACCGACCGGACAATCCATGATGACGGCAATCTCTTCGTAACTCAGGCCATCCAATTCCCTGAGGGTAATGGCCATACGAAGATCTTCGGGAAGCGCCTCAATGGTACGAAAGACGATTTGTTTCAGTTCCTCAGACAACATTAAGTTCTCAGGGTTCGAAATTTCTTTCAGTGCACCTGCACTTTCGAAATTTTCCGCATCAATTGCATCCACATCACTGGATGGCGGACGTCGCCCCTGAGCAACCAGATAATTTTTTGCTGTATTGACCGCGATGCGGTACAGCCATGTATAAAAGGCGCTGTCGCCACGGAACGATTCCAGTGCGCGATACGCTTTAATAAAAGATTCCTGAACCACATCAGGCACATCGCCTGACGGAACATAGCGTGAAACCAGGCTCGCCACTTTATGCTGGTATCGAATCACCAGTAAATTAAAGGACTTTTGATCTCCCTTCTGAACCCGCTCAACGAGAACCTGATCCGTTAACTGCTCGCTCATCCGAGGTAATATCTCCCCAAAACTTTTTTATGCGTAAGTGAACTGCCAGCACATCTCATTGTTCTGAGCAAGCATGCGCTTAGAGTGACCAAATGGTCTGAAGTTCACTACGACCAGAATTTTTCCGTATCGGAACCACGACATCATTGTTGTTGATTGTCTTTCAGTGTAGCGACTTGCCACGCTGGTGGTGTCTTTTGCGGCACCGATAATCGCTGGCAGAGTACCTTATGACGCCGTCATTTTCACCTTTATTACCTGAATTTTCAGAGTGTTTGATATAAAAAACACGTTGTGCGCAATTTCAGAGTTAACTTACTGAATTCACGTTATTATCTTCCTTTGCTGAATAATTTTTCCGCGCAATTTGTTCAAAATACTTCACAGCATCCCCATCCGGGCTTATGCTCAAGCCACCTTTTGTTTAGTAAATTAAACACCATGACTTCTCTCCCGGAATATCAGTGTGATGTCCTCATCGTCGGCAGCGGTGCGGCAGGTTTATCGTTAGCGCTGCGCTTAGCGCCGCATTATCAGGTTACCGTGCTGAGTAAAGCGCAGGTGAATGAGGGCTCAACGCTGTATGCGCAGGGCGGGATTGCGGCGGTGTTTGACGAAACAGACAGCATCGAATCACACGTTGAAGACACGCTGGTTGCCGGCGCAGGTTTGTGCGACCGCGATACGGTGAGCTTTATCGCCAGCAACGCGCGTCACTGCGTACAGTGGCTGATTGATAACGGCGTCGCCTTCGACAAAGAGCCGCAGGCTGATGGCGAAGCGCGTTATCACCTTACGCGCGAAGGTGGACACAGTCATCGCCGCATTCTGCACAGCGCCGATGCCACCGGCCGCGCGGTAGAAACCACGCTGGTAAGCCGGGCGTTGAGCCATCCCAACATCCGCATTATCGAACGCACCAATGCGGTGGATTTGATTCTCTCCGATAAGCTTGGCCTGCCCGGCAAGCGTCGCGTGGTTGGCGCGTGGATTTGGAACCGTAAGCGTGAGCAGGTGGAAACCTGTCGCGCGCGCGCCGTGGTGCTAGCCACTGGCGGCGCAGCAAAAGTCTATCAGTACACCACTAATCCGGACGTAGCGTCTGGCGATGGCATTGCCATGGCATGGCGCGCCGGTTGCCGCGTGGCGAACCTCGAATTCAATCAATTCCATCCCACCTGTTTATTCCATCCGCAGGCGCAAAACTTTCTGCTGACGGAAGCACTGCGCGGAGAAGGCGCCTGGCTGTTGCGTCCTGACGGCACGCGCTTTATGCCTGACTTTGATGAGCGTGCCGAGCTGGCGCCGCGCGATATTGTGGCGCGCGCCATCGATCATGAGATGAAACGGTTAGGCGTCGATTGTATGTATCTTGACATCAGCCACCAGCCGGAAAGCTTTGTGCGCGCGCACTTCCCGATGATTTACGAAAAGTTGCTGACCTTTGGCCTCGATCTCACCAAACAGCCGATTCCAATTGTGCCAGCAGCGCATTACACCTGCGGCGGCGTGATGGTCGATCGGCAAGGCCGCACTGACGTGGATGGGCTGTACGCGATAGGTGAAGTGAGCTATACCGGCTTGCATGGCGCAAACCGTATGGCATCCAACTCTTTGCTGGAGTGCCTGGTCTATGGTTGGTCAGCGGCTGAAGATATGATCGCACGCTTGCCGGACGTCGCGGCGGTCGAGCATCTGCCCGCGTGGGACGAAAGCCGCGTTGATGATGCCGATGAACGCGTAGTGATCCAACATAACTGGCATGAACTGCGGCTATTCATGTGGGATTACGTGGGCATTGTGCGCACCACTAAGCGTCTGGAGCGCGCACTGCGGCGCATTAATTTGCTGCAACAGGAGATCGACGAGTACTACGCGCACTTCCGTCTCTCTAACAATTTGCTCGAGCTGCGCAATCTGGTGCAGGTCGCCGAACTGATGGTGCGCTGTGCGCTGGAGCGTAAGGAGAGCCGAGGGCTGCACTTTACCCTCGACAATCCCGATTTGCTGGATGAAGCGTTACCAACCATCCTGCAGCCCGAAGTTAGCGGAATAGGTAAAAGTCTTTCACGAGGCTGAGCCAGTCGGCTGAATAGCTTTTATCTTCATCACGAATGGCGAGACGTTCCAGCAACGTTTCGCCGGCGGAGGGCGAAAAGCCCAACACCACGCGATTCGGCGGGCGCTGCGCATAGGCAGCGACATCGTAGCGATAACGCAGATGCCAGCCATCCGCCAGCGCCAGTGAAATCAATGCTTCGCCTGCTTCAGCCGGCAGCACCACACAAAATAGTCCTTCCTCTTCAATCAACTGGGCGGCACAGCGCAGCAGCGTGAGATGGTCGAGTGTGGCGGTGCTGCGTGCGGTATCACGCGCGACACTGCCTGTTGCCATGCCGGGCGCAAAAAACGGCGGGTTGCTGACGATGAGCGAAAAGCGTTTTTCACACTGCTCGCTCCAGCTGACAATATCCTGATGGTGCACATGAATGCGATTTGCCCACGGCGAGGCCTGCATATTTTCCTGCGCCTGTTGCGCCGCACTGGCTTCCAGTTCGACCGCATCAATCTCTACCGAATCGGGCGTGCGTTGCGCCAGCATCAGCGCTATCAACCCGCTGCCGCAGCCAATATCGAGGATACGACGCGTACCTGCCACTGGCGCCCAGGCCCCGATTAACACGCCATCGGTGCCGACTTTCATCGCACAGCGATCGTGCGCCACGAAAAATTGCTTAAAGGTAAAACCATCTTTTCTTAACGTCGGCCGCACCTGCGGCTGGTCCTGAGACATACTTCACTACCATTGAATTTTTTACTGCCGGAAGTGTAACGTGGTGGCGATGGGAATTCACCTGCGCCTGTAATACCTACACAAACAGATGAAGATTATATTCGTTCTGTCTATAATCAGCGCCCCAAACTGAGGTAGACCATGACCGTAACCACATTCTCCGAACTCGAACTCGACGAAAGCCTGCTACAAGCTTTGCAGGAAAAAGGCTTTACTCGCCCTACTGTTATTCAGGCCGAGACCATTCCTGCCGCGCTGGAAGGCCGTGACGTTCTGGGTTCGGCTCCAACCGGGACGGGGAAAACTGCAGCGTTTTTGCTGCCCGCTTTGCAGCACTTGCTCGATTTCCCGCGCAAGAAATCAGGCCCACCACGCATTCTAATCATCACCCCAACGCGCGAACTAGCGATGCAGGTTGCCGATCACGCGCGCGAACTGGCTAAACACACGCATCTGGATATCGCCACCATCACCGGTGGTGTGGCGTATATGAACCATGCCGAAGTGTTCAGCGAAAACCAGGACATCGTCGTCGCGACTACTGGCCGTTTGCTGCAGTACATCAAAGAAGAGAACTTTGACTGCCGCGCAGTAGAAACGCTGATTCTTGATGAAGCTGACCGTATGCTCGATATGGGCTTCGCGCAGGACATCGAGACCATCGCCGCAGAAACCCGCTGGCGCAAACAGACGCTGCTATTCTCGGCGACGCTGGAAGGCGATCACATTAAAGACTTCGCCGAGCGTTTGCTCAACGAGCCAGTCTTTATTGAGGCCGACCCAAGCAAAAGCGAACGTAAAAAGATTCAGCAATGGTATTACCGCGCCGACGATCTGCAGCATAAAAACAAGCTGCTGATTCACCTGTTGAAACAGCCAGACGCCACCCGCGTCATCGTATTTGTGCGTAAACGTGAACGTCTGCATGAGCTGGTCACCTGGCTTCATGAAGCCGGCATTCGCACCAGCTATCTCGAAGGCGAAATGGTGCAGGTTAATCGTAACGAAGCGATCAAACGTATGAATGATGGCCGCGTTACGGTGATGATTGCCACTGACGTTGCTGCGCGCGGTATCGACATTGACGATATCTCGCACGTGATTAACTACGATTTGCCGCGCACCGCCGATACCTATCTGCACCGCATCGGCCGTACCGCGCGTGCAGGCCGTAAAGGTACCGCCATCTCGCTGGTTGAAGCGCACGATCACGTGCTGCTGGGCAAAATCACCCGTTACATCAACGAGCCGTTGAAAGCGCGTGTGATTGATGAGCTGCGTCCGGAAAGCCGTGCGCCAAGTGCTAAAGTGACGGGAAAACCGTCGAAAAAAGCCCTTGCGAAGCGTCAAGAGCGTAAAGAGAAAGAACAAGAGAAACCGCGCGTCAAACAACGCCATCGCGATACCAAAAATGTGGGTAAACGCCGCAAGCCAAGCGGTAGCGATACACCCGAGTCTGGTGCGGAATAAAACAGCACTCGCTGTAATTAATCGCCTCTTTTGAGGCGATTTTTTTGTTTTAAGCGTAGCGAAAAAGCACTTTCGCTATCAAATGCCCTCAAGCAGCCTTCTTTTAAACTCGGCCTATAAAAAAAGCCGCGCCAATCAACATTGGCGCGGCTTGTATTGCTGTGTGTCTTTTCGTCAGCGCTGCAATTACAGGCTTTCGGTGAATGTACGTGTAATCACGTCACGCTGCTGCTCTGGCGTCAGCGCGTTAAAGCGCACGGCATAGCCAGATACGCGAATGGTCAACTGCGGATATTTTTCCGGATGATTGACGGCATCTTCCAGCGTTTCGCGACGCAGCACGTTGACGTTCAGATGCTGACCACCTTCGATGCGCACCTGCGGCTTCTGCTCAAGTGGAATTTCACGGTAAGCGATTTCGCCGAGGTCGCTGATAGCAACAACCTGATCTTCCGCGAAATCCCCTTTGGCGCACAGGCAGCGCGCTTCGGCTTTATCATCGTCCAGCAGCCAGAATGAGTTCAACAGCTGTGGATTATTTGCCTGAGTAATTTGAATACCGGTAATCATAGTAGGTCTCCAGGGCTTTACGCTGTCGCAACCGGACAGCGAGGTTCATAAGGTTTTGGAATGCTGTGGTATATCACTGCAAGAAACCCGCCGTTTTGACCTGTATCAATTTCGTCCAGTCACTATTGCAAGCTGAAAACCTAACAACATGATTCATAACAACTTCACTCGATAACTTTTTACGTAAATATTCAAATTATTTTTACCCTTCTGCTGTTGAGTCCGACACGTTAAGCTAGGCGCACTATTTTGCAGGGAGTCAATGATGGCTGAGAAGCTGACCTGGCACGACGTGCTGGCTGAAGAGAAAGAGAAACCTTACTTCGTGGAAACGCTGAAAGCGGTGGCCAATGAACGCGCTGCTGGCGTAACGGTGTATCCGCCGCAGAAGGATGTGTTTAATGCCTTCCGGCTGACCGAACTGGGCGATATCAAAGTAGTGATTTTGGGCCAGGATCCTTATCACGGCCCAAATCAGGCGCATGGTCTGGCCTTTTCTGTGCTGCCCGGCGTGGCGATCCCGCCGTCATTACTGAATATGTACAAAGAGCTGGAGCAGGATATACCAGGCTTTGTGCGCCCTACGCACGGTTTTCTTGAAAGCTGGGCAACGCAAGGCGTGATGCTGTTGAACACCGTGTTAACGGTGGAAGCCAGCAAGGCCCATTCGCACGCGCGCTTCGGCTGGGAAACTTTCACTGATAACGTCATTAGCGCCATCAATCAGCATCGCGAAGGGGTGATTTTCTTGCTGTGGGGTTCGCATGCGCAGAAGAAAGGCAGCATCATTGATACGCAACGCCATCATGTATTGAAAGCGCCGCACCCTTCCCCGCTCTCCGCGCATCGCGGCTTTTTTGGCAGCAAACACTTCTCAAAGGCGAATGCGCTGCTGAACCAATCAGGCCAGTCACCCATCGATTGGATGCCGGTGCTGCCTTAAAAACAAACGGCCGCATTAAGCGGCCGTTGTTATGATAGCGACGGATTAGCCTTTGGCTTTGGTCACTGCCACCATCGCCGGACGCAGCAGGCGACCGTTGAGGGTGTAACCGCGCTGCATCACCATCAGCACGTGATTGGGTGCCATCTCTTCTGATTCCATCATCGACATCGCCTGATGGATCTCTGGATTGAATGGCACATTGGTTTCGCCAACCACTTCCACGCCAAACTTACGCACCGCGCCCAGCAGCGACTTCAGCGTCAGCTCGATACCTTCAATCATTGAAGCCAGTTCAGCGTTATCTTTGTTTGCGACTTCCAACGCGCGCTCCAGGCTATCGATCACTGGCAGCAGCTCGTTGGCAAATTTTTCCAGCGCAAATTTATGCGCCTTTTCCACATCCATTTCAGTACGACGACGGATATTCTCGATTTCCGCCTGCGCACGCAGCTGAGCATCACGCACGCCGGTTTGCGACACGGCTAACTCGGCTTCCAGTTGCGCGATACGCTCATCACGCGGATCCACCTCAGCGGTTGTCTCTGCGTCCACGTGCTGCTGATCCTGTTGAATTTCGTCTGAGACTTGCTCGTTTGGGGTGTTCTGTTCTTTACTACTCATGAATTTCTCCGCGTTTTGCACATTCATCTCGCTGGTTGGCTTATTATGGGGATCAGTTTGACGGTTTCAAGTAAACCCATCACATTGCCTGGCCGTTTTGGCTTATAAGGAACTCGCGCTAAATGAACAAACACTTTAACTGCATCGGGATTGTCGGCCATCCGCGCCATCCTACTGCGTTAACCACCCATGAAATGCTCTGGCGCTGGCTAACGGCAAAGGGTTATGAGGTGATTGTCGAGCAGCAGATTGCGCGCGAACTGGATTTGAAAAATGCCGAAACCGGCAGCCTTGCGGATATTGGTCAACGCGCTGATTTAGCGGTTGTAGTAGGTGGCGATGGCAACATGCTGGGTGCTGCCCGCGTGCTGGCGCGCTATGACATCAAAGTCATTGGCATTAACCGTGGCAATCTCGGTTTTCTGACCGATCTCGATCCGGACAACGCGCAGCAGCAGCTGGACGATGTGCTGCAGGGCGATTACTTCGTCGAAAGTCGCTTCTTGCTCGAGGCGCAGGTGTGCAAAGAAGATTGCTCGCCGCGTATTGGTAGCGCCATCAATGAAGTGGTGCTGCATCCCGGTAAAGTCGCGCACATGATTGAATTCGAAGTCTATATTGATGAGGTGTTTGCCTTTTCACAGCGCTCCGATGGTTTAATTATCTCCACGCCAACCGGTTCAACCGCCTACTCGCTCTCGGCGGGCGGTCCCATTCTGACGCCGTCACTGGATGCCATTACGCTGGTCCCGATGTTCCCGCATACGCTCTCAGCGCGTCCGCTGGTGATCAATAGCAGCAGCACCATCCGCCTGCGTTTTTCTTCCCTGCGCAGCGATCTGGAGATCAGCTGTGACAGCCAGATTGCCTTGCCGATTCAGGAAGGTGAAGACGTTCTGATTCGCCGCAGCGCTAATCACCTCAATCTAATCCATCCAAAAAATTACAACTATTTTAATACCTTAAGTTCAAAGTTGGGTTGGTCTAAAAAATTGTTCTGAAAATCAGCACTGACTACTTTACTGTATAAAAAACCAGGATATACTGTATGTAAAACCATATCTGTTTTTACATACAGGTGATTCTATGCTGGCACAACTGACCATCAGTAACTTTGCTATCGTTCGTGAACTGGAGATCGACTTTCATCGTGGTATGACCGCGATCACGGGTGAAACCGGCGCAGGTAAATCTATCGCCATCGATGCGCTAGGCCTGTGTTTAGGCGGACGCGCTGAAGCAGATATGGTGCGTCAGGGTGCCAGTCGCGCGGATATCTGCGCCCGCTTCCAACTCAAAGCTTCGCCTTCCGCACAGCGCTGGCTGGTGGAGAATCAGCTGGATGAAGGCAATGAGTGTCTTCTGCGTCGTGTTATTAGCGCGGATGGTCGTTCGCGTGGCTTTATCAACGGCACGTCGGTGCCGCTGTCGCAGCTGCGTGAACTCGGTCAATTATTGATTCAGATTCACGGCCAGCATGCCCATCAGCTGTTGCTCAAATCCGATCACCAAAAACATCTGCTGGATGCTTATGCAGCCCACGATCATTTGCTGTCTGACATGCGCCAGCACTATCAGCGCTGGCATCAGAGTTGTCGCGCGCTGGCGCAGCATCAGCAGCTCTCGCAAGAGCGTGAATCACGTCGCGAGCTGCTGCAATATCAGTTGAAAGAACTCAATGAATTTGCCCCGCAGCTGGGCGAATTTGAACAGATTGATGAAGAGTACAAACGTTTGGCGAACAGCGGCCAGTTGCTGTCCACCAGCCAGCAAGCATTGCAAATTCTCGCCGATGGTGATGACACCAACCTGCAGAGCCTGCTGTATAGCGCCCGTCACATGCTGGGTGAACTGGTGACGTTGGATAATAAAGTCAGCGGCGTGTTCAATCTGCTGGAAGAAGCCGCAATTCAGCTCAGCGAAGCCAGCGATGAATTGCGTCACTACTGTGAACGTCTGGATCTCGATCCCAATCGCCTGCATGAGCTGGAGCAACGTCTGTCACGGCAGATCGCGCTGGCGCGTAAGCATCATGTCTCACCTGAAACCTTGCCGGTGCTTTATCAGCAGCTGCTGGATGAAGCAGAACTGCTTTCGCAGCAAGAGAGCGATCAGGAAACCCTGCAATCTGAAGTCGTCGCGCACCATAAAGCCGCGCTAGCAAGTGCTGAAAATCTGCATCAATTGCGTGAACACTCTGCTCAAGAGTTGAGCCAGCTGATTACGCAAAGCATGCGCACGCTGGCGATGCCGCACGGCCAGTTTGCAATTGTGCTGGAGTTCAATGCCGATCAACTTACCGCAGATGGCGCAACGCGTATTGATTTCCGTGTCACGACTAACCCAGGCCAACCGCTCCAGCCGCTGGGTAAAGTAGCATCCGGCGGTGAGCTGTCGCGTATTGCGCTGGCGATTCAGGTGATCACTGCACAGAAAATGGAAACGCCAGCGATGATCTTCGATGAAGTGGATGTCGGTATCAGCGGCCCAACCGCCGCAGTGGTAGGCCAAATGCTGCGTCAACTGGGCGAGTCAACCCAGGTGATGTGTGTGACACACCTTCCGCAGGTTGCTGGCTGCGGTCATCAGCACTTCTACGTCAGCAAAGAGACGGATGGCGCGATGACAGAAACCCATATGCAGCCGCTGGATAAACGCGCGCGTCTGCAAGAGTTGGCGCGTTTACTGGGCGGCAGCGAGGTGACGCGCAACACGCTGGCCAACGCTAAAGAACTTTTAGCCGCCTGATACCGCACTTTTTTCCTGGCTGGTGGTCATATGCTTGCTCTGTAGAGGTTTCAAATAGCGAAAAGGTTTATTATCATCGGCAGTTATGTCGTCTGAGTAATAAAGCCTGCCGCAGGCAGAGTTCAGAATTTGATGGCAAAAAAATAGCCTGCTGAAAGGCGTTTGGCCCCAGAAAAGGAATGTATAGATGCGCTGTAAAACGCTGACTGCCGCGGCAGTAGTAATGTTGATGATGACCGCTGGATGTTCCACCCTTGAGCGCGTTGTGTATCGTCCGGATATCAATCAGGGGAATTACCTGGTCGCCAACGATGTGTCGAAGATTCATAACGGCATGACGCAGCAGCAGGTTGCCTACACGCTCGGTACGCCGATGATGCGCGATCCATTTGGCAGCAACGTTTGGTATTACGTGTTCCGCCAGGAACCAGGTCATGAAAGTGTGAAACAGCAAACCCTGACGCTGACCTTTGACAGCAATGGAACGTTGACCAACATCGACAACAAGCCGAAGCTCACTGGCAAAGAAGGCTAAGTGAACGGCAATAAAAAAGGCGCTTAAGCGCCTTTTTTTGTTTTTACTTTCTGACTATTTCTTTTCAGCTGAACGCTCTGCGCGTTGACGCCGCAACTCTTTCGGATCGGCTATCAGCGGACGATAAATCTCAATGCGATCACCATCCTGCACGACATCAGCCAATTTTACCGGGCGGCTATAAATCCCGACCTTATTCGAGTTCAGGTCAATATCTTTACGCAGTGACAGCAAACCCGACGCCTTGATCGCTTGCTCAACTGTTGCGCCTTCCTGAAGCATGACGGCACGCAAATACTGCTTATCGGGCAGTGCGTAAACCACTTCCACGCTGATATCAGGCACGATAAACCTCTTTCGCGCGCTGGCTGAATGCCTGCACCATGCTGTTCGCCAGCTCTTTAAAGATGCGGCCGAACGCCATTTCTACCAGCATATTGGTGAACTCAAAATCGAGGTTCAACTCAACTTTGCAGGCATCATCACCCAATGAGGTGAAATGCCAGCCGCCTGTCAATTTACGAAACGGGCCATCAACCAACTGCATCAATATGCTTTGGTTGCTGATCAGCGTATTGCGCGTGGTGAAAGTTTTACTGATGCCGGCTTTCGAGACATCAACGGCCGCGGTCATTTGATCTCCGCTGTTATCCAGCACGCGACTGCCGGTGCAGCCCGGCAGAAACTGAGGATAAGCATCCACGTCATTCACAAGACGGTACATCTGCTCAGCGCTATAGGGGACCAGCGCTGAACGACTAATCTGGGCCATAATGGTTCCTGTTCATCACAAAACCATTGAATAATACCATTTTCGGTCACCAAACAAAAATTCACGGCTTTGCTTGCTGTGCTAAAATGGAGTGTTTTTTACCGCCCTGCAGGACAGGGGATGCGCCCATAAACTGAGTGATGTAGACTACGCCGCACTATGACAAAGAAAAAAGTTAACAAACCCGGTTCAGCCACTATTGCCCTCAATAAACGCGCACGTCATGAATACTTCATTGAAGAAGAGTTCGAGGCGGGTATGTCGTTACAAGGATGGGAAGTCAAATCACTGCGTGCCGGTAAGGCAAACATCAGCGATAGCTACATTCTGCTGCGTGATGGTGAAGCTTACCTGTTCGGCTCCACTTTCCAGCCGCTAGCGGTGGCTTCAACGCATGTGGTGTGTGACCCCACCCGAAGCCGCAAGCTGCTGCTAAAACAACGCGAACTCGATTCGCTGTATGGCCGCGTTAACCGTGAAGGCTTTACCGTGGTTGCACTGTCGATGTACTGGAAAAATGCCTGGGCCAAACTGAAAATCGGGGTGGCACGCGGTAAGAAAGAGCACGACAAGCGTGACGACGTTAAAGAGCGCGAATGGAAGATGGATAAAGCGCGTATTATGAAGAATTCAAAGCGTTAAGCGCTGGATCTTGACGCCACTTATCTGTAGTATTGAAATTTCTTGGGGCTGATTCTGGACTCGACGGGATTGTGAAGCCTTAGGAGCATGCCGAGGGGCGGTTTGCCTCGTAAAAAGCCGCAAAAAAATAGTCGCAAACGACGAAAACTACGCTTTAGCAGCTTAATAACCTGCTTTGAAGCCCTCTCTCCCTAGCTTCCGCTCTTAAGACGGGGATCAAGAGAGGTCAAACCCAAAAGAGATCGTGTGGATGCCTTGCCTGGGGTTGAAGCACTAAATCTAATCAGGCTAGTTTGTCAGTGGCGTGTCTGTCCGCAGCTGGCCGGCGAATGTAAAGACTGACTAAGCATGTAGTGCCGACGGTGTAGTAATTTCGGACGCGGGTTCAACTCCCGCCAGCTCCACCAAAATTCTCCATCGGTGATTACCAGAGTCATCCGATGAAGTCCTAAGAGCCCGCATGGCGCAAGCCCTGCGGGCTTTTTTGTGCCCTCAATTTGTCCCGCGAAGTCCGAACTAAACTAATTAAATCCGAACCTTTTAGGCACCTTGTTAGGCACCTCATAAAGCTTTATTGTTTTTGAGGTGCCTAAAACTATGGAAACCCGGTAATGGCAAGACAAACCAAACCTCTATCCGTTAAGGAAATCGAATCTGCCAAACCCAAGGAAGCGGACTATGTGCTCTATGATGGCGATGGCCTTGAGCTACTGATCAAATCCAGCGGAAGTAAAATCTGGCAATTTCGCTACATTCGCCCTGTCACCAAGAAACGTGCGAAGAAGAGCATAGGCCCCTACCCGGCAGTTACGCTTGCCGATGCTCGAAGCTATCGGGCAGAGTCTCGCTCACTCTTGGCGAAACAAATCGATCCCCGGGAACATCAGCAAGAACAACTGCGCAGTTCGCTTGAAGCCAAAACTAATACTTTCCAACTCGTGGCTGAACGTTGGTGGAATGTGAAGAAAGCCAGTGTGACCGAGGACTATGCAGAGGACATTTGGCGATCTTTGGAAAGAGATGTCTTTCCTGCAATTGGTGACGTCAGCGTTACAGATATTAAAGCTCATACTTTGGTTCAGGCCGTGCAACCGGTTCAGGCCAGAGGAGCACTGGAAACCGTTCGTCGCCTGTGCCAACGCATTAATGAGGTCATGATCTATGCCCAAAACACAGGGCTGATTGATGCTGTTCCCAGCGTTAATATAGGTAAAGCCTTTGAGAAACCTCAGAAAAAGAACATGCCCAGCATTCGTCCCGATCAGTTGCCTCAGTTAATGCAGACAATGCGAACGGCCAGCATTAGCCTTTCAACACGATGTCTGTTCATGTGGCAACTTCTTACTATTACCCGCCCTGCCGAAGCTGCTGAAGCTCGCTGGGAAGAGGTAGACATAGAAGCGCAAGAGTGGAAGATTCCCGCATCACGAATGAAAATGAACCGTGACCATACTGTTCCATTGTCAGATGAAGCAATAGCGATACTGGAGATGATGAAGCCGTTAAGTGGAAATCGAGAATTTATCTTTCCCAGTCGCATCAAGCCAAACCAGCCGATGAACAGTCAGACCGTAAACGCATCGCTAAAACGCGCAGGTTTTGGTGGGGTGCTCGTTTCACACGGTTTGCGATCTATTGCCAGTACAGCCCTCAACGAGCAAGGTTTTCCGCCTGATGTTATTGAAGCTGCGCTGGCTCATGTGGACAAAAATGAAGTACGTCGCGCTTACAATCGCAGTGACTATCTCGAGCAACGTCGCCCAATGATGCAATGGTGGTCTGATTTCGTTATGGCTGCTGATCGCGGAAGTATGATTGAGGGAGGTATGAAAGGAATACGTTTAGCGGTGTGACGGATAACTAGTGACAGTTCCTACTTTAGTACTGTACTGAATGAGGCATTAAATTTCAGCCCCGTAAGTGCCAAGAGCAGGAGTTAACAGTTTTTGGAGTCAAGCTAATTAGCATAAAATCTCTCAACTGATGGGATATGGAGCAGCAGAAATAAATGACGACATGGCTGTAGGCACAAAAATCGATCTTCGATCTGGAAGTAATCTCTGAGCGGTAGTGCAACAATGCTAGTGAACTTGAACGGCAGTTAAACGAGCTATCCTTCCGCAATAATGCCAACGCCCGAGCGTTGACGACTAAAATCGAGCAAGCCTGAACAGCACTTAGCGATCACAGCGTGGTCTCAACGTCTGGTTCCAGTCCATCAGCGCGTCATCCCGTTTCGGCGTCCACGCAATCCCCCCAAGTAGCGCCCCGCAGTGCTCCTAAAACGGTACTCTCACTGTTGAGGGTGAATAGCCAAGCTTCGTAATGAGTGGCTAAAGACAGTTGTTTGTATTGCCGAGAGTAAAGGGAGTGGGCTTTTTCTGTTCAGTTGTTGCTTTACCTATGATCCACTTCTGCAAGTGGTTTTACTCACTTAACGAGGTGTCCATCAAGAATGGGTTAGATCATCATGCTGCTCGAACGACAGACCGAGAACTCGAGTTCGCACCAGTGAATTGAGAGCAGTCAAGTACCCGCTAATTTTGCATAGTCTTTTAAGGGTTGATTGAGTAGACTATTAATTACTTTAAACGACTATAGTCTTTTTTGAAGGGTGCCACTGTTATGACCACCGAACCCTGGGTCACCGCCCTCGACGTTGCCCAACACTTGGGGGTTGTCAAAGATACTGTCTACCGCTGGCGCGAACGCAAGGGACTACCCGCCCATAAAATTGGCCGACTGTGGAAGTTTCAGCTGTCTGAAGTGGACGAATGGGTGCGAGCAGGAGGGGCGGATGAGCCTACTGAGGAAGGTAGCACAGAATGACTTCAAACCGTGACGAAGCACAGACTCGCACCGAGATTATTGATTCGCAGCTCGCTCGTTCTGGCTGGTCACGAAGTCGGCGTACCCTTATAGAGGAATTTCTGCTCAAAACGGTGGAGCCCGAGAGTACCGATAACGACCACCAATTTGCGGATTACATTTTGCTCGGCTCAGACGGCACACCAATTGCTGTAGTCGAAGCTAAACGATCATCTCGCGATGAACTTGCAGGAAAGCGCCAAGCTGCAGATTACGCGGATGCGATCAAAATCCAATTTGGCAGCGAGCCGTTTATTTTCCTCACCAATGGCAAAGAAATCCAATTTTGGGATCGTGCTCGTTACGCCCCTCGCAAGATCTCCGGTTTTTATACCCGAGATGATTTGGAGCGCCTACGACACCAGCATCAATTCGCCGAGCCCGTGGACAATGTAACTATCAATGCTGACATAGCCGGACGCGACTATCAAAACGAGGCTATTCGTCGCGTCACTGAAGGCGTAGATACCGCCAAACGCAAGTTCTTATTGGTGATGGCCACTGGTACGGGAAAAACGCGAACGACGATTGCCCTGGTTGATACCTTGCTGCGCTCCAAGCGCGTGCAGCGAGTGTTGTTCCTGGCAGACAGGCGGGAATTGGTGCGTCAGGCTATGTCGGAGTTCAAATCATATCTGCCCAATGAAAGCTTGGCTCGCATCGAATCTGGCGAAACCTCTGGAGCTCGCATCCAGTTTTCCACCTACCCAAGCATGATGCAGGTGTATTCGCGCCTGTCAGTCGGTTATTACGACCTGATCGTAGCCGATGAAAGTCACCGTTCCATCTACCAGCGCTACAAGGCAATTTTTGATCATTTTGATGCGATACAGCTCGGGCTAACCGCAACCCCAACCGATTATATCGACCATAACACATTTGAACTATTCGATTGCGGCGACGGTGCACCCAGCTATTACTATAGTTACGAACAGGCCATCGCTGATCAGAATTTAGTGAATTATCGTGTGCTTGACGCACAAACCAACTTTCAGCTTCAAGGTATTCAGGGGGACGTACTACCAGAGCCCTTGAAGCAAATGGCACGTGATCAAGGCGTAGATCTTGATGAGCTAAATTTCGATGGCAGCGAAATCGAAAAAGGCATCATCAATCAAGGAACCAACGATGCCATGGTGAAAGAGTTTATGGACAAAAGTCGCAAAGATGTTCGCGGCCTGCCGCACAAATCTATCATCTTCGTCGTCAGTCACGCTCATGCCAAAAGACTTTACGAAGGCTTTAATCGCCTGTATCCAGAACTGCAACGCCAGGGCATGGCCGAAATCATTGACAGTCACATGGAACGTGCTGATGCCACGTTGGACGATTTCAAATACCGTACCATGCCGCGTGTGGTCATCTCGGTGGATATGCTTGATACCGGGGTGGACGTTCCAGCTATTCAAAACTTGGTCTTTGCCAAGCCTGTATTCAGTAAGGTCAAGTTCTGGCAAATGATCGGGCGTGGCACAAGACTACATATCGACAAGTCAACAGGTGAGGTCAAGAAGGATTTTCTTATCATTGATCATTGGAAAAACTTCGCCTACTTCAAGCTCAAACCCGATGGTGAAGTGGAGTATCCGAGTGAGCCGCTGCCAGTGCGTCTGTTCCGTCTACGTTTGGAAAAGTGGCTGCTTCTGCACTCCCAGCAGCAAGATACACAAACGGCCATAGCCGCTTTGCTGGCTATGCTGGATGCTTTACCTCGGTACAGCATCAACGTGCGGCCACATTGGGATGACCTCGACAAGCTGTTGCGACAATGGCCAGAGCCCAGTCAAAGTGCATTGGAGCATCTATCTAAGACTATCGCGCCATTGATGCGTTTTGCACTGTTGGTGAGTTTGGAAGAATTGCAGTTCCGTATCTGGTGTGAGCGTCTTACTGTGGCCTGTCTAAAGGGCGATGCTCTCGAACAAACCAAAGTGCAGGAACGCATCCAAGAGGCTGTGTTTAGCTTGGCCGACAATATCCCGGAAGTGCAGCGTGTGTCTGAACAACGAGTTTGGGTGCAATCTACTGGTTTTTGGCAGCACCTAGATACGGCACGTCTGAGCATGCTGCAATCTGTGTTCTCACCTTTGATGCGCTACCGCACTTCCATACCTAGCCGCACGGTCGAAATCAATCTACCTGATAGCATTACGCAACGTAGCTGGATAATTTATGGTCCCACCGGCGAAGGAGCTTTCGCGGAAAGTTATCGTGAACAGGTGGAAGCGTTGGTACGCCGGCTGGCGGGCCAGCTACCAGAACTAGCCAAACTCAAACAAGGCGAGCATCTGGATGACGAGGAATTGGACCAAATCAGTAAAACATTGAACCAGGCTGATCTATTCGTTACCGAAGACACCTTGCGCAAAGCTTTTGAAGCCCCAGTTGCATCGCTAGCTGATTTTTTACGCCACATACTTTGTGATGGTGCGCAACTGCCTAACCGCGAGCAGCGCATCAATGCCGCTTTTGAAGCATTCATTGCCGCTCACGGCTATTTGCGAGCCAATCAACTTAATTTCCTGCGCGCTGTAAAGGCCGCCGTGCTGCGCCACGGGAGCATTACCCATGCAGCACTCAGCGAACCACCGCTCTCACGTGTTGGCCGAGTGGAAACGCTATTTCCGCCGCAGGACATCGACGAACTAATCAACCTCGCCAACCAACTGTTGGACGACGCAGCCTGATTTATGAAGGACACCCTGAATGCTTGCACCTCATATTAAGAAAAAAGTTGATGAACTTTGGAACCGTTTTTGGGCGGCTGGCCTCACCAACCCCTTGGTGGCAGTTGAGCAAATTACCTATCTGCTTTTCCTTAAACAACTGGAAGACATCGATCTCAAGCGCCAGCAACGCGGCCTTTCCTCGATCTATGAGGGCTATAAGTCCTGCAAGTGGAGCTACATCCGCCAAGAAAAGACCAATCCTGCCCATTTGATTGACGTGGTTTTCCCGTGGTTACGGGAGCTCGATAAACACTTCAGCAGCGCCAGCACCGGCGGTACAGAGCTAGCTAGCCTCAATAACCGCATGGCTGATGCCTACTTCCAGCTAGACCCCAACAAAGGCAAAGTGCTGAGTGACGCGATTGATGCCATCGATCAACTCTTCGCCAGAGCGGGTGAAGGCTCAGCCGCCCAAGACATCATGGGCGACACCTTTGAATACCTGCTTAGCGAAGTAGCCACGGCAGGTAAGAACGGCCAGTTCCGCACACCGCGACATTTGATCCGTTTCATGGTTGAGCTACTCGACCCTGAGCCAGGCCAAAGCGTAATAGACCCCGCCGCCGGCACCGGTGGTTTTCTGTTTAGCACCCAGCAGCACTTAATGCGTAAATTCTCCGCGCAAGACAATCTCGTGTTGGAATGGGACGGCACCCCGCATCGCACAGATGGTGCCGCCGCCACACCAGAGCAATATGCCGCCATCCACAATGGTGCCTACTTCGTCGGTCTCGATAACGACCGCACCATGGCCCGCATCGGCTGGATGAACTTGGTGCTACATGACGTGACCGACCCGCACTTGCTACAGGGCGACTCCCTCAGCAGACGCGAAGGAAAAGCCAAGCTTAAAGAACTGCTTGAGCCTGGTAGCTATCAATTCGTGCTGGCTAACCCCCCCTTTACCGGAACAGTCGACAGCGGCGATCTGGAGCCTGACACCATACTGTTCCCACGCGTGGGCGGTGGTGGTAAGAAAAAGGATGAATCAATCACCAACAAGAGCGAACTGCTCTTTCTGTGGTTGATGCTCGACTTACTCGATATTGGCGGGCGCTGTGCTGTTATCATCCCCGAGGGTGTTTTATTCGGCAATACCGATGCCCACGTGCGTTTACGCCGTGAGTTGCTGGTCGAGCATATGGTAGAAGGGGTAATTTCCCTTCCCGGCGGTGTTTTTCAACCGTACACCGGAGTCAAGACCTCCATCCTGATCTTCAGAAAAGTCACTCGGCGTGACAACAAGCAAAACTTGCCCAGCAACGCCGCGCCACTTACCGAACACGTTTGGTTCTATGAAGTGGAGGAAGACGGCTACTCAAAAGATGCCAAGCGCAATCCACGGCCAGGCCAACAAAACGACCTATGGGATGCGCTCATCAAGTTTAAAGCTTGGATCGAGGATGGTCGCAGTGGCGCGCAAAGCCATGAAAAGACCTTGCTGCAACCTAGTTTTTTTACCGAACGCTGGCGCCAGGCCCTACTGCGTGACACTGCCGATAAACTCACACCCGCAGGTGAAGCTTTCTCTACCTTGCCCGACACCAGTATGTGGGACGGTCAGGTATGGGGCATACACGAGCTGTTTCCCGAACTTCCTGCTGACCCTAAAGAAGCAGAAAACCAGGTGCGCAACGAAGCCAGCCGGACACTCAACGATTTGGTGATCCAGTTCTTCGCAGCCCCCACCCAGCCTGTGTGGGCCAAGTGGAAAGACAAGGCCACTACAGCTGAACAAATGGATAGCGACAAGGCGCTGGCGGAATGGAGAAAAGCCATCAGAGTACCGCAGCAAGAATTCAACCGTGCCGCACGCTATGTGCAGCGCTTTTTTGAAGCGGAAGATGGGTCCGCGTTACAGCTGTGGAAAGGTATGGTCAAGGATGCGCTCAACGCCGGCTTGTCCTACCACCAGCAGGCAGTTATGCAAGCGCCCACGGTACAGTTCAGCACCTATGAGCCGGTGGCCGACTTAAACGCTGCACTGGAAGGCATCGCTCGCGAAATGGCTAAGCTCGACGGCTTTGACGTAACCCTACGTAGCCTAGCTATTGATCAAGCTACCGAGCTCAAAGCTGCCAAGCATTGGGTCGTCCCCGTGCGGGCTTGGGCGCGTAACGATGAGTGGCAAAGTACAGATGGCCAGCTCGTAGGCTCACACGATGCAGAAGGATTAGTGCGGCCTTCTTACGTGGAAGCGATGCTGGCCGATGGGCTCTATGCCGAAAAAGGTGTACTGAAAGGTGGATTGCTAGATTCGGACTGCATCGAGGCTCGGGACTGGAACCTCTCCGCTGGCCAGTACAAACCATTCGACTTCACCCAGCTCAAGAGCGACCAGAGCGTGGCCGAATTGATCGGCGCGCTTAAAACTACCGAACAAGAGATTATCAAAGGCTTGGATAAATTGCTGGCGATGGTGGAGGGGCGGGAATGAAGTTGCCAGAAACTTGGGTGCAAGCTCGGCTAACCGATGTTTGCGAATTGAACCCTCGTCTCCTTGCACATCAGCGGCCAGAGGACGATACAACCGTAACTTTTGTACCGATGTCTGCTGTCGATGAACATCGCGGTGTGATAGACAAAGCAGAAACTCGCATGTTCGCAGAGGTGGCAAAAGGCTACACAAGTTTTCGTGACCATGATGTGCTTTTCGCAAAGGTCACGCCTTGCATGGAAAACGGAAAGGCTGCCATAGCTCGCAACCTGAATAATGGTCTTGGTTTTGGCTCAACAGAATTCCATGTGTTGCGTTCGAACAACGTTGTTCTTCCGGAATACATTTTCAGCTTTATTCGGCAGAAGGCTTTTCGAGAGCGGGCAGCATCCGCGTTTGTAGGCACAGGAGGCTTGCAACGGGTTCCTCCTGATTTTCTTTCACGAGTAAAAATCCCACTCCCCACACTCCTCGAACAACAGCGCATTGTTGATGTGCTGCAGCAGGCCGAGGTGGTGGAGAGGTGCAGGGGGCAGTTTGATGAGCTACTTGTTAGGGTCAAGCGGCAGTTGTTCGTTGAAATGTTTGGAGATCCAAACCCGAAATTTAATTCGCGTTGGCCGATCGTCAGGCTCGGCAAATTTGTTACCGTCGCGACGGGTGGTACACCATCACGAGCACAAGCTGACAGCTATGGAAGTGCCCACGCTTGGGTGAAGTCAACGGACCTCAAAGATGGCTTAATCGACACGACGGAGGAGCGGGTATCGGAGCTTGGCATTCAGCGAAGCAACGCCAAGCTATATCCCAAACAGACAGTCATGTTAGCAATGTATGGCCAGGGACAAACTCGGGGGCGCACAGGAAAATTGTTGATCGAAGCTGCGTGCAATCAGGCATGTGCAGCACTATTGCCAAGCGAAGAATTACTTCCAGACTATCTATGGATTTGGCTGCAACTTTCCTATGAATCCGTACGAGCTCTCGGACGTGGTGGCCAGCAAGAGAACTTGAATCTAGACATCGTTCGTGGCATACAACTTTCGAAACCACCTGTACCACTGCAGCAAGAGTTTTCTAGGCGCCTAACAGGTCTGCTGGACTTGTTCAAGCAGTCGCGTGACGCCAGAGAACAGCTGACGGCAATGTTGGAAGTGTTGCGGATAGATGCACTGACGGGAGAAGCAACCGCTGTTTGGCGTGAACAGCACGCCGACGAGATCGTGGAAGGATCGCGCGCGCGCGCTACCTTGCTCCGTGAGCGAGGCGCTAAGACTACATTGAATACCAATGTAGTCGTCACTTCCTCGATACAAACCGATTCCATCACCCACCCCGAGCGCCATTGGTTGCTCAGCGAGCTCAATGAGTTCCAACGCCAGGTGTTGACTGCCTTTACAGATTATTGCCTGGAGAGTGGCCAACCCTTGTTGGTTGAAGATCCAGAGGTCTTTTCTCGATTTTGTGATCACGCGACTGTGACGGAACGTCTACAAGTATTTGGCCAGTCGCACGGTAATCGCGTCCGCCGCTCATTGAGCCAATTGGCTTCACTGGGCTTGATCGCCAAAATCACCTTGCCCAAGCAATACTTGGAAAGCGGCGAGCTGGATTATCTTAAAGCCTTCCGCCCCTTGCGCCCGGAAGAGTTCACACGCATGGCTGATTTGCAGACTCTGCGTAAAACGTTGTCGTCCAGTGTTGACCAGCATCACTACCTTTTTGAGGTCCAACTGGACTATGAGACCTCTGCACACGCTGGAGCAAGCGGGATGTTCCAAGTTATCGCTGTCAAAGATGAAGACGGAAAAGACTTCACTCACTTTGTGGACTTGGGTAAGCATTACGCCTCGCTCAATGATCTAAAAGAAGACATCGCCAGCGCGCTTAAGGTAGAGGCGCGGCAAGTTGATTTGGAGTCTGTTTAATGCGCCTTCGTTACTTACGTCTTCAAAACTACCCGCCGATCTCTGACATTAAGGTGTGTTTCGCCAGCGGCTCGCCGCTGGCGCGCGATTGCGCCATTCGTTTCGTCGTCGGTGTGAATGGCAGTGGTAAGTCCAACCTACTGCGGGCTGTCGCCGAGGTTTTCCTAGCATTAGCAGATGGACAGCGAACCCTTTTCCCTGTGCAACTGGTATATGAACTTGGGAATCGCGGCGCATCTAACGCGCGAACATTGTTCGTGGACTGGCTCGGAGACCGCCAGTCCGCGAGTCTGTGGATTGCCGACAAATTTTACTTCCCAGACAACTTGACGGCGGATCAATTCGAGCAAATGCTTGCGCATTTTTCAGTCGAATCCAGCGATATTTCTTCGGAGTTTCGACCTCTTGTGCATAAAGGTGAATGGCCCACAGGTGCGGTGACACCGCACAGCATTGCCTTACCTTCCGCAGTTCTAGCCTACACTACCGGAGACTTGCGCCCTTGGCGTTCGGTGTGGAATCGCAATCAGCGCGCAGAGGGTTTACAGGATAGCAACGATGATACCCAAAGTGACGAACGCCCCGCAGGCTGGACCGTAGCTCAGGAAAATGCCTTTCAAGCAGGGCAACAGGCGGGCGGGAATATCCAGCGGCAGTCCCAGAATGCAAATCCTGGCGAGATGGACAGCTTCCGCCGCCCAGTTTTGCTTGACGCCACATTGCTGAAATGTGCGTTGCTGGCTGTGGCTTTACCACAGGCCTTGGTTGAAGCAAAAGACCAAACAGGGCGAGCCGATAACAAAAATTCATTGCAAAAGCTGCTGGAGCGGGGTGGATGGCACCACTTGGTTTCTGTCGCATTCCGTTCGCGTTTACAAGTGGCTCAATGGGATCAGAAGCTGTGTGAAACCGCCCATGATTGGTGGTTGTGTGCCAGTGAAGTTGTCGCTGAGCCACATCCGTCGGAACCGCGTCGTATCCTGTGGTTCGATTTCAAAGGCTCCTTAAACGCGCAAGGCATCTCGTTTTTGTCACCCGCCCGCAATGAGTTACAAACCTGCACCAGCCAGGGTGAAGCGCTGTGGGCTTTACTCGGTGGCGCCAAGGATGTGAGCAGCTTTGAGCTTTTCACCCGTTTGTTGGAGCTGAATCAGGCTGGCATGTTTGATGATGTGCTGTTGCGTTTGCGCCGAACCCCTGCACCTGACGAAGGTACCGATTCCGACTCGGTTGACATTGGCATATTGCGCTACGAGGAGCTTTCAGACGGTGAGCAAATGGTGTTGGGTCGTATGGCGCTGTTCCACCTGCTGGAAGGCCAGCAGGACTCCCTACTACTTCTCGATGAGCCCGAAACCCATTTTAATGACAAATGGAAGCGTGAGATTGTTGACATCATCGACGATGCGATTGGCAAGACCAGTAACGATGTGTTGATTTCCACCCATTCCGCCATCGTGCTCTCGGATGTGTTCAACAACGAAATCGTGATGATACAAAAAACAGCGGATGGCTCCACCGTGCGCAACGTGGACGAACCGACATTCGCCACTGACCCCAGCGCGTTAATGATGACAGTGTTCGGTGCAGATGACAGTATTGGCAAGCGCGCCCAGGAGTTCATTGAAAAAAAGCTGCGCCAAACGACCGGCACACCAGCAGAAATCGCCGATCTGGAAAGCCTGATCGCCCGAATGGGTTCAGGTTTTTATCGCAGTGAATTGCGCACTTTGCTGAATATATGGCGAGGTAGCAATGCTTAAACCTATCAATCGAGTAGCCTGTTCGCCAGCGCTATTTGCCTGTCAGCAGTTGATGCAGCGTTTTGCGCTGTGGTTGTGTAATCCAGCGATCACATATGCCCACATTAACCAGCAAGGTTTGCAGCCACCGGTGTTGGCCAGCAATATTGAGGCTAATTGGGTGTGGGACTTTCTTCAGAGCATTGAAGCAGGTCAAACACTTTTAAGCCGTGCACAAACGGTTGCTGTAATGCCCGTTGCACAGAAGACGGTGTTGATGACTTGGATACAGTCAGTCTCTGCGCTTGCAACCCAGTTTCAGCCAGCACCAACCCTGTGGCCGATTAATTGTCCTGTTACTAGCGCTTCGGATTGGAAAGCATTCAAAACATTGATGGAAGCCTTTTACGAAAAAGGATTTCGTAGTGGCTTGCCATACCAGCCTGATGGCACCCCCACCGCTGTTGATGGCGTTAAATACGCTGACTATGTGGAAGCTTTCCGCAATGCGCATCGTCTGAATCCAGTTCTTGATGCTCGAGAGGTTTGCGTGCTATGCGGCGGCCCGCTTGGCGACACACCCCACGTTGATCATTGGATTATCAAGAGCAAGTTTCCGCTATTAAGCGTATGTGCTGAAAATCTCGCGCTGATTTGCAGTACTTGCAACGAAGCTCCAAACAAAGGATACAAACCTGTGCATTCCAACGGCAGCTTTGCCGATTGGTTTCACCCATACTTGCGTCCAGGTAATGGCGCGCTACACCTTGAGTACGTCCTGGCGGATCTGTCTGTGCAGTGCTCGTCCCTCACCCCTGCAGATCAGTCCAAATCAGTCAAACTCGACGAGCTGCTCAACCTGAGCACTCGGTGGACGCGGGAGTTTAAAGCGGAATATGCCAAGCATCAGGATGTACTTAGGCGTAGAGAACAGCGCCGGCTCCAAAATGCACAAGCGCGGCATAGCGTGGCCGATATTCAGTCCTACGTACAGCAATGGCAGGCAGATCTGGTGCATAGCGAACCTCATCATGAAGTGCATCAGACTTTGGCTCTTGCATTGCAGGAACCTTCTCGCCTGGCAGCGTGGCACAGCGAGTTAGGTCTCTAGTGACGGAAGCGAAGCCCAAGACAAGTTATATAGCCCCCGCTTGAGGCTGATGTGTCCCCTCGCGTTGGATAGCCAGTTTAATACTCAGCGCTTAATTGATTCTACTTATCAGCGGTGTCAAAAGTAGGGGGATTACCGGCCCGCCTAAGAATGATGTTGTACTACTGCTACGTTAACATGCGGGCAAATGAACTGAGGATGCAGAACTGGCCGTATTCGCTGAAAATGTCGGCAACTACTATATGGATGACGGGGGAAACCGTTAGAGACTGTACCATCTCGAACTTCCGTTTCACTCAACGAGTAGCTGGTTTGGTTTTGTAGTCGCGCTAATCAGAACATCGCCGAGTTTAAACACCATGCTTTGCTTCATATTGGTGTTATCCTCTACTCCTCTAACCAATTGAAGTTAAATTCCCTCTGCTAAATAAAATAGCAATTAATATTCACTCTGTTATTCCACCTAAGGGAATTAAGTTAGAACTACGAATATATAAAAACATCTATTTACTAGTCAGACCTTAATCACTCAATGCTTCACAACTGCATAAAAAAAAACCGAGTTAATAACTTCATCTTCCTTCACCCATCTATTTATGGTTTCACTGAGGTTATCCCAGAGCAAAAGTATGTTGTCAGCCTCACCGCGGGTTTTCGGATCCCTTCCCTTTCCAGCTTCAATTTCTATAAAATTAAACAATTCAACTTCAATTGTCGAAATTGCTTCACCAACGCTCCCCCACCTTTGAATCGGAACTTTTTCGAAAAGCAACCTAATGAGTTCAACCTTAACCGTCAAGAATTTTTTCGCCCGTTCTTTACCACCAACGCTACCATCCTCTCTCGACTTCAACCTTCTATTAACTTCAATCTCAACACTCTCCTCTCTATATCTTTCTTTAATTTTCACACCCAACCATAAATTTAACAAAAACAATGCATCCAACAAATGTAAAACGCTTTCATTAGGTTCATCGTAATTATCAAAATAATATTTACCAAGTTGCTCACTGATAAAAGCGCTTTTTAACAATGAATCAAAATCCCCATGAATTTTTGCCTCAACTAAAGCATGAGAACGAATACCTTGATCACCAAACGACTCATCTGAATATGGTTCGCTGTTATAAACATCAATTGAATATTCACGAGCAACTCGACGAAATTCGTGAATCGTTTCGGATTTGATAAAGGTTTTTGACTCTTTGACAATGTTCTCAAACTGATCACTCAATCTTTCGAACAATATTTCATCACATTTGCACATAGATCAAATTTCGCATCTGAAGTCGATGAAGCATTGTAATCCAATCAAGTGATTTTTCACATTCACCACCAACCACTAAAAAAACATTAAAATCATTATGTTAAGTAAAATTAGTGCTGTGTAAAAAATTACATACCCTTGATGCATAGCCTTGAGTCTGCAAAAACCTCACTTTGGATATCGAACTAAGAAGTTGAAGAGGAATAGCTAAATTGACTGTATCTAATGTGAAAGTACTACGCCTTACACAACTTATGTGCAAAATTTCCGTCAGCCGATCAACCATTTACGATTGGTTGAATCCGAAGTCACCTCGCTATGATGCAAACTTTCCTAAGCAACTACGCATGGGGAGACAAGCGGTTGGCTGGGTGGAGTCCGAAATTGATGCGTGGTTATTAAATTCCTGCATACGTGTCAACAAGCCGGAATAAACAGATTTAATCTTTACTGTATTTAACCGCGCCATTGAGTTAATCAACATCTAAACCTTTAGGTCAACCTTGGGTTTGGCTAGTTTATTTCTGCGTAATTAAGGATATGGGGTAGTAATATCAATATATTTTTGAAACGCACTGGTTTATTTCCTACCAACTGGGGAATGTGGATAATGGCTATCTGTAAAAGGGATAACTGCAACGCTGTAATGGGAAAGAGTGATGAAGAAAGGGGATATCGCTTATGCTCAAGGCATTATTCTGGGATGCTCGCTAAAATCAAAAAAAGAGAGGAAAAGGCAACGGCAACATGTGAACATTGCGGCATCAGCATTGCGCAATCAAGAAACAATAAGTTCTGCAACTTTAATTGTCGAAATAGGGCAAAGCGCATAATTGATGATAATGACATCGTGAATTTGCATAATCATTCATGGTGGATTTGCCTTGAATCAATGCTAAAGGCCAATCCAAAAGGTTTAGGCAGTATTTCGGGTTTGAATGATATTTGTGAGATGATGGGGCTGTATTTCATTAAGTCTAAGTATCAGAAACCCTACAATATGTTTAATGGCGAGTTTGTTACTGATGAAAACGGTGAGCGCATTAAACGTTTCATCCACTGGTTTCCTCTCGAGTTAAGTCATCGCTACCCGAACTCAAAAGGAGGTGCAAATACTGCAAAAAATATTTTGATTGCACCCAGCCTGATCAACCGAATGATTAAAGACTGCCTCCCTTTATGTCAGGAAGGAAACCCGTACAATGGCATTAAAGCTCATGGTAGCGCTTTTAGCATCAGCAAAACCCTGCTGAAGGCATTAGTGGAAAAATTTGGTAAAACGACGGTTAAAGAGGCCCTGTGGTGCGTGAAAAAAATGCCATTTGCTGACATAAACCGACCTAAAAACCTGACAATCAACACTACTTCACAGCCATTGATAGGGCTATTGCTAAGAGAGCTCAGTCGTCTGAATTTGGGTGAGTTACGCGCCGCCGTGAAAGCCATTTCTGAATCATCTCGTATTTGCTCTGATTTCTTGAATGCAGAATTAATTGCCGCTTCATGTTTTCATGCATTACTGAAGGGTGATGAAGACGGATTTCTGGACGAGCTGATGCAACTCGATTTAGTTTGTCGTGAGGCGAACGGAGCCACTGACATTGAAGGTCAAATTAATAGCTTTACTAAGACGCACTCGCGATATATGGAAAAATATTTCCGTGTCAACATGCGTTCTGAGCGCGATAGAAGAAATCTGTACAACCGTTTTTTCACCCACCCACCAACGTATTAACACGCTCGAAAACTTCAACTCATGGCCGCAGTAAATGCGGCCTTATTTTTAAAAAAAATGGAAAAGTCAAGACAAATACTCCTCCATAATAGGAATATGATATCCTCATTTCCCAGAATACGCAGACTTAAAAGCCCGTCCGGTTTTACCTGAGCTGCAGAAAGGAAATGGGGCATCCAGGCTGAACTAAGTTTGGGGCTGGCCTAATGCAAACCATCATTACAAAAAATTATTAGATTGAGTAAAAATCATAAAGCTTACAACACATTTGCTTGAAGAGGACTGAGCTAGTACCTGCATGCTATCATTATCGCTCCGAAATAAAGGCCACCTCTATCCCTTTGCCGCTTAACCTCAGAATTAAACAAATAAAAAAAACGCAGACATATATAACACTTATGAAGCTCGGCAGATTACTTCCGTGTAAGCATCCTTACATACGCCAGCTCAGACCGTTAATTACCCCCTCATTTTTAAATTCTTGTTTCACTATTAAAGCTCATCACAGCAGCAGATTGCTCTGTTTATTCAATCAACGGACACGGTATGGCCGCTTGTTATTAAATGACAAGACGCTTGTCTACCGGACGGCCACAACCGTGCAAAGCTGTCTGCTAGTGTATATTTCAGGAGGCATCAGCCGGAGCAATCAGCTGATATAGCCGTCATCGGGTTGCAGATATCTACTCTATGTCCTTCAGTCCAGGGAAATTAATTATCATGTCTGCGGAAGACAGAAAATACGATCGTATGGCCGCAAGGCTTGCACTCATTATCAGTCGGTTGTTTATGGGGGAGCAGCTGTCAGTGCAGGCGCTGTCGCAGGAGTTTATGGTGTCAGAACGAACGCTTAGACGGGATTTCAGGGAACGGCTGAGCTGCTTAGCACTGGATTACAGACAGGGAGCGTGGTCTTTATCGAGTGTGAATGAAGGGGTACGCACTGATAGGGATATATTGCACTTTGCCCGCGTTACCAGTACTGATCAGCTGTTTCCTGTCTTGGACAGTAAGCTCATTTCAGTACTCACGGATAAAAGCATCGAGTCCCCATTTATCGTCTGGCATGAGCCCCCGGAGCGTAAGTCTACTCATCCAGGCAGTTTCTGGCGCATTACGCAGGCCATTGTGAACAGGGTGCTGTTGGATATCACCACCGTTGGGCAACATTACCGTTGGTTTGCTCCTTACCGGCTAGTTTTCTTTGGTAGCTGCTGGTATCTGGTGGGTGAACATGATCATCAGATTCAGGTGTGCGTACTAAGCAACATCTCCAACGTGTCACTAACTCAGCAAAAGTTTCTGCGCAGGCGCTCCATCGATGAGCGGCTCACCGATACGGACTTCATTAATTCACTTCCACATTTTCAATACGTCAGGAATGTGCTGACGGGCACCCCTCCATCTCCCTCTGCTTGATCGAGATGGAGCCGCATATGACATCATCCTGAGGCACAATGTATTTATTAATTCTCGGTCTTACATGGCTAATTCCCGGAGGCGTTTTGTACCATAACGCGCGTAAAACTAACGATGACACGCGGTTTGACCGCAGCACCCGCGCAGAAGCCGCGGGACTCGCATTGCTGTGGCCGCTGGTCATTTGCATCATGTTTCTATATGGAATTGCACACAGAGTTGAGCGATTTTTAAACAATACTTTTCACTGAGCGGTTTAATACCGCATTCTCACCATGATGAGGTTATAAAATGAAATATAAAATGCTGCTTGTGCTGGCTATTCTTCTGCTTTGCGCCTGTGAGGATGAAGACCCTGAAATACGGATTGAAACCCAGAATCGGGTAAATCAGTTTATAAATCTTCCATATGCTAGCGTAAGTGTATACGCGCTGGTCGATGATATTGAAATTAAAAACATCATTGTGAATCGTGGTAACTGCAGGATGGAAAATCAGCGCTTTAAGGGGCTTAATAATGGGATGACGAAAATACCTAAGCGCCTGAAATATGGCGAAGTGGTAACACTGGATTTCTCTGGACCTTGTAAAGCCTCTATGGTCGAGGTTGTGACCAGCAGTGGGAGTTGGTCACAGTCTTATAAGTAACTTAAATCATTTCTAACGCTCACCCTGAACAAATAAATAGCGAATATTAATACTACGTATTAACAGCCGTTATAAACCTCCCATCCGTAAGGTTTCCCTCCTTAAGGGATTTTAACCATATTATTCACAACTAAAATTTTTTAATCCCCCTCCAATCGGACAGTGCAGGCTGCTATCAGCCTGCTTTTTTTAATTGAATGGAAAAAATGGAAAATATCGTATTACCGTTCTCACTTACATCTCACCGCACCATAAAACGCGCTTTAGCCTTGCTGGAAAATCATCTACGTGAACCTGGCGTGGCATTTACCTCAACCCCCTTTTCCCGCGACTGGATTCGACTCCAATTAGCCAGTCAGGAACGGGAGTTGTTTATGGTGCTGCTGCTCGATAATCAGAACCGCCTGCTTGCACATGAGACGCTTTTTCACGGCACGATAAGCAGCACGGTGGTTTATCCACGCGAAGTGGTTAAAGCGGCGCTGCGGCATAACGCGGCAGCGGTGATCCTTGCCCACAACCATCCATCTGGTTTTGCTGAACCGAGTGATGCCGACAGGAATATCACCGAACGTCTGAAGAAGGCGCTCGCGCTGGTAGAAGTGCGACTGCTGGATCATCTCGTCGTCGGTAGCAAAGAGATCGTGTCGTTTGCTGAACGCAACTGGCTATAGCGGGGGGATATGATGAATGACCGCGAATGGGGGCTGAAGTGCAACATCACTCCGCGCTTCAGTGCCCGGCTGGTGCAGGAAGGCAACCGGCTGCATTTTCTGGCTGACCGGGCTGGAATAGTCAGTGAATTCAGCGAAGAACAAATTGACCGTATCAATCAATCGTTCCCGCAAATGATCAGCATGCTCGAACATCTGCTAACCACCGGTGAACTTAATCCCCGTCAGCAGCATTGCGTCACGATTTATCACAACAACCTTACCTGTGAAGCCGACACGCTCGGTTCGCACGGCTACGTCTATATCGCAGTTTACCTGACACCTCGGTAATTCCCTCTTTAGGAAAATCAATATGCCAACCTCAGCAATACATCCAGGGCGGGCGGCATCGTGCTGCCTGTCACCCGTAGCGCACTGGCGAACATTGCTGGTCTACCTGCTGGAAAAGCACTTCGGGCTGGAATTAAACGATACGCCATTTTGCAGTGAGTCAGTCATCCTGCAACACATTGAGGCGGGTGTTACCCTGGCCGATGCCATCAATTTTCTGGTGGAAAAATATGACCTGGTGCGCATCGATACCCATGGCGATACCTATTCAGAGCCAGAAATCTTCCTGACCGCCGCCGATATACTGAAGGCAAGTCACGCTACCGGATTAACTCAGCGCAATCTCAATTAAATCCTGTATAGCGCATTCCAGATTTACCTTTCTGCTGCTTACTCCTCTATCTGACAACGCATAATGCCTCTGCCATCACCGGCAGAGGCATTTGCATATATGGAATTTTTTGCGATGCAAACAGAACCTGAAGTGATTACCGAACATACTGAGCTGATTAACTCGACCAATATTGAGCGCATAGTCACCGGACGTGATACAGCGCTGGTGCAGATTGAACAGTTGATCCAGCAACTCAGTACCATTTCACAGCTAACTGCCGGAATCGGTGGTGGCAATGCCTCTGACTGGGCGATGAAGTCAGGTCATCGCTATGACTGCTGGCTGATGGAAAAGACAGATAAAGCGATGCCAGTGATTACCCGCAACATTGATCGCAGTCTGTGGCGTGATTTGATGTTGAAATCCGGCATGCTTTCGCTGATGGACGCACAGGCGCGTACTCAGTGGTATCAGGACCTGGAAGATGGTGACCTACCTGCGATCAGTGAAGCAAACATTCTCAGCACTTTCGAGCAGTTGCATAAGAATAAAGCTGAAGTGTTTGAGCGCGGCATCATCAATGTGTTTAAAGCACTGTCATGGAATTACAAAACTAACAACCCATGCTTTTTCGGCAAGAAGATCATCATCAATAATCTGGTGACCCACAACCGCTGGGGCTTTAGCCTAACTTGGGGGTTCAAACGTGATCAACTGGCGGACCTTGAAAGAATGCTGTATTTGCTCGACGGCAAAGCGATACCTGATAATCGCGGTGATATTTCCATTAACCTGATGAATCACTTTCGCGATAACCCAGGCAAGGATTCTTACGACGACAGTTACTTCTCCATTCGCTACTTTCAAAAAGGCACCGCGCATCTCACGTTCAAGCGCTCCGAGTTAGTGGATAAGATGAACAACATTATCGCCAAGCATTATCCAAACCAGCTATCGCGTTAGACTACACAGTCGTTGTAAGATAATGGGAGACGGGCTAATAAAATGAATAAAAGTTTTAGGCACTTTTTTAGGCACCAACGAATAGTTGAATTGAAAAAGTAAGATTTTAATTCAGGTGGATAGCGGACCAATTCAGACTCCGCCAGCCCACCAAAATTCTCCATCGATGATTACCAGAGTCATTCGATGAAGTCCTAAGAGCCCGTATGGCGCAAGCCTTACGGGCTTTTTTGTATCTGGACTCTTTCAAGGCGACTCGCATGAAAATCCCAAACCGACTCCAGCCTCTCGTCGATGATGGCCTGGTAGATGAAGTACTACAGAGACTAAGAAGCGGCAAAGAAGCTGACGTTTATACCGTGTTAACGGGCGGCAAAATCCAATGTGCCAAAGTGTACAAGGACGCCACGCAACGAAGTTTTAAGCAGGCCGTGCATTATCAGGAAGGACGTAAAGTCCGTAACAGCCGCAATTCACGTGCGATGCAAAAAGGGTCGAAATTCGGGCGTAAGCAGCAAGAAGAAACCTGGCAAAGTGCCGAAGTGGATGCGTTATTCCGCCTGGCGAATGCCGGCGTACGCGTCCCACAGCCCTACATTTGCATCGACGGCGTATTGTTGATGGAGCTGGTCACAGACGCAGAAGGCCTGGTTGCGCCACGCCTGAGCGATGTGTTCCTCTCCGAAGAGAATGCCATGAAAGATTTCGACATTATGATCCGCAATATCGTGCGTATGCTGTGCGCCGGCATTGTTCATGGCGATCTGTCGGAATTCAACGTGCTGCAGGACGCCAACGGACCGGTCATTATCGACTTGCCACAAGCTGTCGATGCCGCCGCAAACAATCACGCAGAATCGATGTTTGAGCGCGATGTGAATAACATCACCGCCTATTACGGGCAATACGCTCCGCAAATTTTGCAAACGCGCTATGCGAAAGAGATCTGGCAGTTATATGAAGACGGAAAGCTAACGCCAGAAACGCCGCTTACCGGTCTCTTCGTAGAAGAGTTGCATGAAGTGGATATGAATTCGCTGATGGATGAGATCATCGCCGCCGAGGATGAGTTCTACGATCGTCAGCGCGCGGCTAAAGAACGCGACGAGGAATAAATGCGGCTCCACAGCTCGGGCAGGCTGGCAATAAACGCCTCGGCTATCGCATGTTTATTGCCCCCGGGATTCCATAACGTTACCAGCGTAACATTCAATCCCTGATTGCCGACTTCGGTGGGCAATAGCTGCACATTGCGCCACTGCTGAGCCTGAAAATGCATCGGCAGGAATCCCCAACCCGCACCACTTTCCAGCAAATGCTGCAGGATGGCGCGATCGTTAACGAACAGGCACTTGCCAGAAATTTGCAGGCGTCGGCTAATCTGTTCATCGTGGTGGGGATGCATTACCAACTGCGGAATTAGTGACAGATCGAGCATCGTCACCGGCCGCTGCTGTTCGCGAAACAGCGTGTGGGCGGCGAAAAAATTAAGTTCGATGGTGCCCAGCGCCTGCCATTCCATCTCATTTCCCAACGTACGATGCTGCGCCTGGCAGATAGCAACATGCGCCGTCCCATTTTTGAGCGCCGCTTCAGCCTCATCACGCGTACAACTCCATGCGTTAAAACGGATGTTCTTCTCAGCCATATATTCAATCACAGCGTGAAGAAAAGCGTGCGGAATAAAAGGATCGTAAACCAGCACCAGTTCCTGCTCGACGGCAACAGGCAATGCACGCGCGTAGGATTCAAATGCCTGCGCCTGACGCAGAAAAAGATGCGCCTGACGATGCAGCTGTTGGCCTTTTTCCGTTAGCAGTAACCTGCGCCCTTCCCGTAAGAACAGCGTGTAACCCAACGCATCTTCAAGATAATCCAGAAGGTCACGCACCGTGGTACGATCCTTCCCCAGCAACAGGGCAGCTTTCGAAATGCTGCCGGTTTCAGCAATCGTGGCAAAGGCTTCAATCTGCGAAAAAGAGTAGCGCAACGCGGTCATAGCAGACTCCAGAATTGAGAGGGATTTTCCCCCATTGAGTGATTTTATCAGGGGATTAACCGTTCATATACTGCTGCGTAATCACTCCTCAAGCGCAGAGAACAAAATGCAAAAACGTCTTTTACAACCGATCCTGATGGCCGCATCGCTGAGCGCGATCGCCCTTTCCTTCACCTCACACTCCTTCGCGGCGGAAACACAGAATTGCGGTGGCGTAATGCTGCAATCTTGTCCGCAGCCTTTTGATAAGAAGCTGCCGGATCCGCATCAGATGCTGAGCTGGAGCCAGGCCGAGCGTGTGGTGGGATTCCGCAATGATTATCGCAACTATGCGGGCGATGTATTTCATCATGGCGATTCAACGGCTTTGAAAGCCGCCAGTAAGCCGCTGACCGACGCCTCTTACACCTTCAACGGCAAACGCTATTCGTTGTCCGACTACCTGAAAAGGGAAAATGTCAGCGGCATGCTGGTGCTGAAGAACGGGAAAATTGCCTATAAGTATCTCGGCGCAGGCAATACCGACCAGACATTATGGACGTCTCGTTCAGTGGGTAAATCGGTGGTTTCCACGCTGGTAGGTATCGCCATCAAGCAAGGTAAAATCCATTCGCTTGACGATCGGGTAACGGATTACGAGCCGGATCTCAAAGGCACCGCCTGGGATGGCGTCACGCTGAAGCAATTGATCCAGCACACTTCCGGTGTCGCCTGGAACGAGGATTACACCAATCCTAACTCTGACTTTGCGCATCTGACGCAGTGTGAAGCGCGCCCTGGCACCTACGATTGCGTGCGCAATATCATCAGGCAACTGCATCGCGCACATCCGGCGGGAGAATCCTGGTCGTACTCATCCGGCGGTGCGTGGTTGCTCGGCGATGTACTGGAGAAAGCCACCGGCATGTCAATCGCCTCCTGGCTGGAGCAATCCATCTGGAAGCCTTACGGCATGGCCAGCGATGGCGTATGGCATGCTTATGCCAAAGGCCAGCACGACGTTGGCGCACATGGCTTTAACGCCACGCTGGAAGATTGGGGCCGCTTCGGCTTGTTCATCATGAATGAGGGTCGTTTGCCAAATGGTCAGCAGATGTTGCCCGATCACTGGCTGGATGATGCATCCAACTGGACGCAGGCGCGCAACTCGCTATCCGCCGCTCATCCTGAAGGCACTTATGGCTATCAATGGTGGAACAACGCGGTTGCCGCCAATGCGCAACATGTCGCTCCCACCGCCGATAAATCGTTGAAAAATTCACTGTGGGCGCTGGGTATTTATGGTCAGGTGATTATGGTGAACCGTGCTGAAAACCTGGTGATCGTGCAATGGTCAACCTGGCCTGAAGCTGAACCAAAGATGAATGCTCAGCCACTTGAAGCCGCGCTTATGTTCAGCGCAATTGCGCAGCAGCTGGCAGATTAACGCTGCGGGGCCACCGTTAAGGTGGCTCCCTTCACTCTCTGTAACAACCTAAAATGCTATCTGGTGTCGATTTAACCAACGAAACTAGACCTTTTTCATTCCTGGTTTATTCTTAAATCTTTCCATCCCGGCCTATGCCAGGATGAATACCTGAGACGACATATTTCATGAAAGAGGGAATTATGAAAAAGACCATTATTGCACTGTCAACCATTCTGATGGCTTCTTCGGCTTTTGCCGCGACCACACATGCAACTGATGAGACTGTCGCTAATGCGCAGGCCGGTGCTAACACCGCTAAAGAAAAACTGCATCAGGCGCAGAACGAAGGTAAAGAGCAGCAGCTCAAAGCCAAGCATGCTGCTGAAGGTAAAAGCGACAGCATGACCAGCAAAGCCAGCGAAGGGACGCAGAAGGCCTGGAACAAAACCAAAGAAGGTTCTGAGAAAGGTTGGGATGCTACCAAAGAAGGCACGCAGAAAGGCTGGAATAAAACCAAAGAAGGTGCCAGCGATCTGAAAAAGAAAGTGACTGAATAACTTTCTTTGCTGAACCAAGAGGCCGCGTTTGCGGCCTTTTTTAATGCCAGTATTTCCTCAACTTTGCATCTTCCGCGCTATCCCCTTAGACTTTACGCAACACTCCATTAACCAATAATTCTTATGTCTGACACCTTTACCCGCCAGCCGCTGCCTTTACCCAACGGTCACAACAAAGTGCTGCTGCACTCCTGCTGTGCGCCCTGTTCGGGCGAAGTGATGGAAGCGATGCTGGCTTCCGGCATCGATTACACCATCTTCTTCTACAACCCAAATATTCACCCGCTGAAAGAGTACGAGCTGCGTAAAGAGGAGAATATCCGCTTTGCCGAGCAGTTTGGTGTGCCCTTTGTTGATGCCGATTACGATAAAGACAATTGGTTTGAGCGGGCGCGCGGCATGGAGTGGGAACCGGAACGTGGCGTGCGCTGCACCATGTGTTTCGACATGCGCTTTGAACGCACCGCGCTGTATGCACATGAAAACGGCTTCCCGGTGATCACCAGTTCACTCGGTATTTCGCGCTGGAAGAATATGCAGCAGATCAACGACTGCGGCGTGCGTGCGGCGGCGCACTATCCGGATATGCTTTATTGGGAATTTAACTGGCGTAAAGGTGGCGGCTCGTCACGCATGATTGAGATCAGCAAGCGCGAACGCTTCTATCAGCAAGAGTATTGCGGCTGCATCTATTCGCTGCGCGACAGCAATCGCCATCGCGTAGCCAGCGGCCGCGAGCGCATTGAAATCGGCGTGCAGTATTACCAGCCAGACGAAGAGTAAAGAAAAGGGCAGGAAATCCTGCCCTTTTTCGTTAACGAAACACCAGCGTTAACACCACGATGACGATCATCATCAGTATCAGGTGAAACACCACCTTATTGAGATTGCGGTTACGCATTTCGCCTCCATGTGTTTAAAACCACTGACCAAAACGCTTGATGTAGAGCATTTTCATGCCCTGCGCGACCACGCAATAACCGAGCAGCGTTGCCACCAGCCATGGGAAGTAAGACCACGGCAGCGGCACCAATCCCACCATCGCACCCAGCGGTGAGAACGGCAGCAGAATACCGGCGATCATCACACACGCAGTGGTCAGCAGCACCGGCAGCGCCGCACGGCTCTGGATAAACGGAATCTTTTGCGTGCGCAGCATGTGCACCACAAGCGTCTGCGACAGCAGGCCTTCAATAAACCAGCCGGACTGGAACAGCGACTGCATTTCTGGCGTATTCGCCGCGAACACATACCACATCAGCGCGAAGGTGGTGATATCGAAAATCGATGACGTTGGCCCAATCCACAGCATAAAGCGTTTGATATTACGCGCGTCCCATTTACGCGGTTTGCGCAGGAACTCGCGGTCCATTTTGTCCCACGGCAGCGCCAGCTGGGACAGATCGTACATCAGGTTCTGAATCAGCAGATGAATCGCCAGCATCGGCAGGAACGGAATAAAGGCGCTCGCCACCAATACCGAGAACACGTTGCCGAAGTTGGAGCTGGCGGTCATGTTCAGGTACTTGATGATATTGCCGAAGGTTTCGCGTCCCTTCATGACGCCCTCTTCCAGCACCATCAAATTTTTTTCCAGCAGGATGATATCGGAGGACTCTTTGGCGATATCCGCCGCGCTATCCACGGAAATCCCAACATCGGCATCACGCAGCGCCGGGGCATCATTAATCCCGTCGCCGAGGAAGCCCACGGTATGCCCTTGCTGTTGCAGCGCGCGCAGAATGCGTGATTTTTGTAGCGGCGTGAGTTTAGCAAATACCGAACTCTGCGCGGCGGCATCGGCCAGCTGCTCGTCGCTCATCAGGGCAATCTGGTCGCCGGTGATGATGGCGCCGCTGTCGATGCCAACCTGCTGGCAAATGCGCGCGGTGACCACCGGATTATCGCCGGTCAGCACTTTGACGCTGACGCCATTGTCGCGCAGCGCGCTGATGGCTTTGGCGGCGCTCTCTTTCGGTGGATCGAGGAAAGTCAGCAGCCCTTCAACCGTTAACCCTTGCTCATCCGCCACGCTCAGCGGCTGTTGTAAACCCGGCTCCGCCAGCACGCGACTCGCCACCAGCAGCACGCGGAAACCCTGCTCATTATATTGATGTGCCAGCGCCAGCAGTTCTGCGCGACGCGTTTCGTTCAGCGGCTGCACCAGTTTGCCTTCACGCTCGGCAGTCGCGATGCTCAGCATCTCTTCCACCGCGCCTTTGCAGATCAACATCTGTTGATTGAGACGACGATCGCGCACCACCACCGAAACGCGACGGCGAATAAAATCAAACGGCAGTTCATCCACTTTAATATAGGTGTCGCCCACCGCCTCGCTGACGCGGTTTTTGCCGTACTGCAAAATGGCGCGATCCATCAGATTCAACGTGCCACTTTGATAGTGGCTGTTGAGCCAGCTCAACATCAGCACGCGAGAATTTTCGACGCCAGCACAATCCAGATGATGCTCCAGAATGATGTTGTCCTGCGTCAGCGTGCCGGTTTTATCGGTGCAGAGAATATCCATCGCGCCGAGGTTTTGAATCGCGTTCAGGCGTTTGACGATCACTTTACGCCGCGACATGGCGATGGCGCCTTTCGCCAGATTCGAGCTGACGATCATCGGCAACATTTCAGGCGTCAAACCTACCGCCACCGCCAGCGCAAACAGCGAAGCATCCAGCCAGTCGCCTTTGGTCAAACCATTAATCAGCAACACCACCGGCACCATCACCAGCATGAAGCGGATTAACAGCCAGCTCACGCTGTTGACGCCGCGGTCAAAGGCGGTTTGTGCGCGATTACCCACAATCGATTTCGCCAGGCTACCGAAGTAAGTTTCGCTGCCGGTTGCCACTACCACCGCTTTGGCGCTGCCGCTGGACACGTTGGTGCCCATCAGGCAGACGCTGCCGAGTTCCAGCAGCGATGTGCCCTGCTCGCTGGCACCGCTGCTTTTACTGGTGACGTGGCCGGTGACGTCATATTTTTCAACCGGTAACGATTCGCCGGTCAAAATCGCCTGGCTGATAAATAGGTCGCGTGAATCCAGCAGCCGCACATCGGCAGGCACCAAATCCCCCGCCGACAGATAGATGATGTCACCCGGCACCAGCGTGGCGATATCCACTTCCTGTTTGAGCGGCGCTTGCTGCGCTGACTCACGACGCAGCACTGTTGCGGTGGTGCGCACCATTGATTTCAGCGCCTGCGCCGCTTTGTTGGTGCGGAACTCCTGCCAGAAGCGCAGCAAACCGCTGAGCGTTACCATCGTCACAATGATGATGACACCGGTCAGATCGGTCTCCTCGCCGTTGCGCAGCGGCAGCCAGAAATCAGTGAAAAAGCTCACCAACGCCAGCGCCATCAGGACATAGATAAACGGATTGTTGAACGCCTGCAGCAACTGCAATAACGCCGGTGGCGCTTTGTCGTGTTCAACCTGATTGCGGCCATACACGTCTAAACGTGCCTCGGCTTCACGTTCACTCAGGCCAAGCGCATCGCTGCGCAGACGCACCAGCGTTTCGTCGGCAGTGAAGCCGGCTTCATCTTCAATCAGGTAACGCGGTGTTTTTTGACGCGGCTGGCGCGTGGTATTCCAGGCTTTTTTTTCCTGGTTGAGTTTCATGTCAGTCATGGTGACATTCCTCTTTATTACGGCAATAAAAATCCCTGCGTGCGTGGCACACAAATTAAATTAACGGCAATGCTTTTTTAAATTAAAAATAACCTGTCGGGAATTTCCATATCACCTCCCGGAAATTAAAGACGAAAAGAGTCGCTCGAAAAATAACGAGTAATAAATAAAGACGAAGGTAAACACCACGCAATCGAACAGCGAAAAGCTGTCTAATGCGCAGCGCAAATCAGCACGCTGAGGTTCAGCGCGCGTATCGAGGCGGAGGGAAAAGTGTGTTAAAAATCATGTGCATGATGATCTTCCCACGGGTTTTGGCCCGTTACAGTGTCGTTTTAAGGGAACAATCATCAGAAAAGGGAGGATTGCTGCCCGCCAGGATGGCAAGCAGCGACAAAAAAGTTCGCGCGTCAGCTTGCCTTGTGATGCCAACTAAAAGGGTGACTGTCCAACTGAACTCTCCTGCTTTGAAATTGCGGCCATTATATTCCCGGAAGGAACGAAGTAAAGTTAATTATCGGTTAATCACAGAACATTTATATTTCGTTGCAGTTGAGTTGATATATCCCATTTCGGTCGCCATAAATGGCGACCCTACGACGGCCATGCAGCCTACCTTCCTTATAACTGAACCACCCGACTTAGATCATTAATGCATATGCATAGCCTGAAATTGACTATTCTTCACTGCTGCGCTCTCGTAAACTCGCGTTACTTTTTTTAGGCAAGGAAACAACATGAAAAAAATTATTCCCTCACTGCTAGCGTTATCGCTGGTAGCCGCCTTCTCTGTTCAGGCAGCGACGCCGAAAGATACGCTGGTTATTGCCCAGTCCACCGACGATGCCGACAGCTTCGATCCCGCGCAGGGCTTTGAGCTCACAACAGTGCAAGCATTCACTAACATTTATCAGCGCCTGGTTCAGTCCGATCCCACCAATCCAACCGATTTAAAACCAACGCTGGCGACCTCCTGGCAAGCGGGCAGTGATAATCGCAGCCTGACCTTTGAACTGCGCAAAGGCGCTCAGTTCGCCAGCGGCAATCCGTTGCGTCCGGAAGATGTGATCTTCTCGCTGGGCCGCGTGGTGAAACTCAACCTCGATCCCTCCTTTATTCTTACCCAGCTCGGCTGGAATAAAGACAACGTCGATACCTTCCTGAAGAAGGTTGATGACAACCACGTACAGATCAGCTGGAGCGCCAACGTCAGCCCGGCGTATGTGCTCAGCCTGCTCTCCGCGCCGGTCTCTTCGATTGTTGATGAGAAAACCGCGCAGGCCAACGCGAAGAACGGTGACTTCGGCCACGCGTGGCTCGGCACCCACTCTGCCGGTAGCGGCCCGTATCAGATTCGTAAAGTGGTGCTGCATGAAGCGATTCTGCTGAGCGCCAACCCAACCTCTCCGGCGGGCGCACCGAAGCTGAAAAACATCCTGATCAAAAACGTTCCAGAACCGGCTGCGCGTCGTCTGCTGCTGGAACAGGGCGATGTGGATATCGCGCGTAACCTCGGCGCGGATCAGATTGCCTCGCTGAAAGGCAAAGCGGGCGTGAAGACCGAAGCGATCCCGATGGCATCGCTCTATTACATCCAGTTCAACATTGGTGAGAATCCGGTACTGAAGAACCCGGCGCTGTGGGAAGCGGCTCGTTACCTGTTCGACTATAAAGGTATCGCTAATGACCTGCTGAAAGGCCAGTTCGACGTGCATCAGACTTTCCTGCCGAAAGGTTTCCTCGGCGCAATCAACGACACGCCATACACTTACGATCCTGAGAAAGCCAAAGCGATTTTGAAGAAAGCCGGTCTGACCAACGTCAGCTTCAAGCTCTCCACCAGCAATCAGCCGCCTTACCTCGACATCGCGCAGGCGCTGCAGGGCAGCTTTGCTAAAGGCGGCGTGAAGGTTGAAGTGCAGCCTGGCTTGAGCTCTGAAGTCTCTACCCGCGTGAAGGCGCACAAATACGAAGCCACCCTGAACGCCTGGGGCGCAGACTATTTCGATCCAAACACCAACGCCGCGTCCTTCGCTTACAACCCGGAAGATGGCAGCAAAACCGTGGCTTACCGTTCTGACTGGCATATCCCAGAGCTGAACAAGCAAACGCTGGCCGCCACCGCCGAGAGCGATAACAACAAGCGCGTTGAACTTTATCAGGCGATGCAGCGTGAAGTGCTGAAAAACTCGCCGTACGTGATTGGCTTGCAGGCGAAAAACCTGATTGCGCTGCGCGACAATCTGCAAGGCTATGTGCAGGGCATCAACCCAGACATGGTCTATTACTCGCAGGTTTCTAAGTAATGGCAGTGTCAGCTTCACAGGCCGGGTTCGCCCGGCCACTCTGGCAACGCGTTAGCCACCTCGTTACCAGCCTGCTTTCGCTGCTGGTGACGTTGGTCGGTTTGTTAGCGTTCACTTTTATGCTGTCGCACCTGTCGCCTGTCGATCCGGTGCAGCAGATCGCCGGCGATCACGCCAGTGAAGCCACTTACGCGCAGGTGCGCCACGATCTCGGCCTCGATCAGCCGGTGCTGGTGCAGTTCTGGCGCTATATCAGCCATCTGGCGCGCGGCGATCTCGGCTTATCGCACCTGACCAATCAACCGGTCAGCGCCGACCTGATGCGTACCTTCCCCGCTACCATTGAGCTGGCCACCTGCGCGATGATTTTTGCCGCAGTGTTTGGCATTGCCCTGGCGCTGCTGGCGGCGTGGAAACCGGGCAGCATTATCGATAACGTGGCGCGTTTTGTGTCGCTGCTTGGCTACTCGGTGCCGGTGTTCTGGCTCGGCCTGCTGGGTTTGCTGCTGTTTTACGCCGTGCTGCACTGGTCTGCCGGACCGGGCCAGCTCGATGACATCTGGATCTACACGCTGGAGCCGAAAACCGGCTTTGTGCTGATTGATAGCTGGATGTCCGGCGATCCCGAGATGTTCCGCAATGCGATTGCCCATTTGTGGCTGCCGGTGGTGATTCTCGGCCTGCTGGCGATGGCGGGTATTACGCGCCTGCTGCGCGCGGCGCTGCTGGAAGAGAGCAGCAAAGAGTACGTGGTGCTGGCGCGCGCCAAAGGTGCCAGCCGTGGCCGCATTTTGCTGCGACATATTTTCCCCAACGTGCTGGGCACGCTGATTACCGTTATCGCCCTCTCCTACGCCACGCTGCTGGAAGGTTCGGTCTTGACCGAAACGGTATTTGCCTGGCCGGGCGTCGGTCGCTACATGACCAACGCGCTGTTTTCCTCTGATGTACCGGCGATTCTCGGCTCGACCTTGCTGATTGGCAGCTGCTTTATTCTGCTCAATGCGCTGGCCGATGCCCTGACCTGGTTAACCGATCCGAGAACCCGATGACTCAACAACTCTCTGAACTGGAAACGCTGCGTCCGCGTCGCCGCCGCGCGCGCGTGACCTCACTCACCATCGGCCTGACGCTGGTGCTGATTGTGGTGGCGATGGCGTTGTTCGCGCCGTTGCTGGCGCCTTTCGATCCCAATGCGCAGATCATCTCCCAGCGTTTGCAGGCGCCGTCGGCGCTGCACTGGTTCGGCACCGATGGCTTTGGCCGCGATCTGCTGTCACGCGTGATTTACGGCGCGCGCCCAACGCTGCTGCTGGTGTCACTGATTCTGGTGCTGACCATTCCGGTTGGCCTGCTGGTCGGCATTACCGCCGGTTACCTGGGCGGCTGGACCGAGCGCGTGTTGATGCGCATTACCGATATCTTCCTGTCGCTGCCGAATCTGGTGATTGCGCTGGCGCTGGTCGCCATGCTCGGCCCCGGTTTGATGAATGGCGCTCTGGCGTTGGCGCTTACTAGCTGGCCGCCGTTTGCCCGTCAGGCGCGTGCGGAAACGCTGGCGCTGCGCCGCAGTGATTACCTCGCCGCCGCGCGCATGCAGGGCATCACCGGCTTGCGATTGATGTTTGGTCATATTCTGCCGCTGTGTATGCCAACGGCGGTGGTACGCGCCGCGCTGAGCCTCGGCGGCATTATTCTTTCAGCCGCTGGCCTCGGCTTCCTTGGCATGGGCGTGCAACCGCCTACCGCTGAATGGGGTTCGATGGTGGCAGAAGGCAGTAAAGTGATCTTCGACCAATGGTGGGTAGCCGCCGCACCCGGCGGCGCGATTCTGTTCGCCAGCCTGGCGTTTAACCTGACAGGCGATGGCCTGCGTGACCGACTGGATACTCGCCATGCCAAATGATCTGTTAATTGATGTACAAGGCCTGACGATTCGCAGCGATGATGCGCTACTGGTCGATAACATCGGCTTTCAAATTGGCCGCGAGCGCGTGGCGTTGGTAGGGGAATCCGGTTCCGGTAAATCACTCACCGCGCGCACGCTGATGGGCTTGCTGTCGCCTTCGCTGCATTTGCAGGCTGAGCGTTTGCAGATTGTCGGCACCGATGCGCTGAGCCTGCGCGAACGCGACTGGATCCAGCTGCGCGGTAGCAAGGTGGCGATGGTGATGCAGGATCCGAAATATGCGCTCAATCCCACGCGCACTATTGGCTGGCAGGTGGAAGAACCGCTGGTGCTGCACCACAAACTGAGCCGCGCCGAGCGTAAAGAGAAAGTGTGCGAGATGCTGGATGCGGTGGGTCTGCCCAATCCGCGTCAGTTGATGAAACGCTATCCGCATCAACTCTCTGGCGGCATGGGCCAACGCGTGATGCTGGCGATCGCCTTGATCACCGATCCTGAATTGCTGATCGCCGATGAACCCACGTCGGCACTCGATCACGCGATGCGCGATCAGGTGCTGGCACTGATTCGTCGTCTGGTGGAGCAGCGCAACATGGGTTTGCTGCTGATCAGCCACGATCTGCAACAGGTTTCCGAACACTGCGAACGCGTGATGGTGATGTATCAAGGCCGCGTGCTGGATACCTTGCCGGCGTCCGAGCTCTCCAACGCCAGCCATCCTTACACCAGCACCTTGTGGGCCTGTCGTCCGAGTAAAGCCACACACGGCGAGCGCTTGCCGGTGCTGGATCGTGCCGCGCTGGAGAAAAATTATGATTGAGTTATCGAACCTCAGCGTTTCGCACAAGCAAGGTTACGAGCTGCGCACCGTGGTGCACGATGTGTCGCTGCAGGTTGCGGCCGGTGAGTGTTTTGGTCTGGTTGGCCCATCCGGCTGCGGCAAGTCGTCGCTGCTGTGGGTGCTGGCGGGATTGAATCCGCACTGGAGCGGCAGCATGTCGCTGGCGGGCACCGCCGTGCAGCCCGGCAAAGCGTTTACCGGCCAGCTGCGCCGCGATGTGCAGATGGTGTTTCAGGATCCCTACGCTTCGCTGCATCCGCGTCATCGCCTGCGTCGCACGCTGGCGGAACCGCTGAAAATGCTTAAGCGTGATAACATCGACGACCGCATTAATGCCGGGTTCCGCCATGTCGGGCTGGATCCGGCGCTGGCGGATCGCTATCCGCATCAGCTTTCGGGCGGTCAGCGTCAGCGCGTGGCGATTGTGCGCGCCTTGCTGCTGGAACCGAAGATCCTGCTGCTGGATGAGCCGACCTCGGCGCTGGACATGTCGGTGCAGGCCGAGATCCTCAACTTGCTCAACGATCTAAAGCAAAAAGATGGTTTAACCATGGTGCTGGTCAGCCACGATCCGGATGTGATCGATCACATGTGCGATCGCGCAGCGCGCATGGCGCAAGGCCGCATCGTGGAACAACATTCAACAACAAGGAACACCGTATGACGGTTAAGTTACGTCCGCTGGAGCGGGAAGATTTACGCTTTGTGCATCAACTCGATAACAACGCCAGCGTGATGCGTTACTGGTTTGAGGAGCCGTACGAAGCCTTCGTCGAGCTTTCTGACCTGTATGACAAACACATCCACGATCAAACCGAGCGTCGCTTTGTGGTGGAGCATGATGGACACAAAGCCGGTTTGGTGGAGTTGGTCGAGATTAATCACGTGCATCGCCGCGCTGAGTTTCAGATCATTATCGATCCTTCACATCAGGGCAAAGGCTTAGCCACGAAAGCGGCAAAGTTAGCGATGGATTACGGCTTTTCGGTGCTGAATCTCTACAAACTCTATCTGATTGTCGATGAAGAGAATAAGAAGGCGGTGCATATCTACACCAAGTTGGGTTTTGAGGTGGAAGGCGTACTAAAGCACGAATTTTTCATCAACGGCGAATACCGCAACACCATTCGCATGTGCATTTTCCAGCAGCAACATCTGGCGCAACATAAAAGCGCCAATGCCATGGTGAAGCCCACCGCGCAGTAAACGTTGGGTCGCCATGAATGGCGGCCCGGCACATTAACCGCGTGCGCCGACGACGTTCAGCTTCGGCTGGGGATGTTCAGGTTTGAGATCGTACATGCCGCCATAGAAGGGATCGACCAGCAGCCAGCCGGGGAAGCCCAATAGCGGAATATTGCCCAGCACATACCACAAATTGGCATTGGCCTCGATCGGCAAGGTTAGCGGCACGTAGCCCGGACTTTCCAGCATCACCTGATAGTGCTTCTTACCAAAGTAATTCCCGGTCGATTTCGCCAGCTCAACGGTTTGCGGCGTATAGCCCTGCGCCACCGCGCGGCCGGTCTCATCCTGCACGGTGAAACGCGCGCCTTGCGGCAGGGAGTCGATTTTTACCGGTTGCGTTTCAGTGCCGACAATGGTGGCACAGCCGCTCAGCAGCAGCGCACAGGCAGGAAAAAGAGGTCGCAGGTTCATAGCAGGTCCGCTTTAGCATCAGATAGGACAGTGTAAACTGCCCTTCTGTGCTTAATCGCGCTATCACTGATGATTTTCTGCGCTTTATTGCGGTTGACAACAGGCGGCAATCGCCGCGATATCCTGCGGCGTGGTGCGGCAGCAGCCGCCAATCAGACGTGCGCCCGCCTGCTGCCATTCGGCGAACTTGTCATGCAGCGTGCAACCCGATGGCGCGGAGTGCCAGGTTTTGCTGCTGGCATCGTACTGCTCGCCGGAGTTCGGATAGACCAGCAGCGGTTTGTCACACAGCGCCTGTAAGCTGCGCAGAGCGGGCGTCACGCTCTCCAGCGCCACGCAGTTGATGCCAATCGCCACCACTTGCGGTGCCGCATTCACCAGCTGCGCCACTTTGCTCAGCGGCGTGCCGTCGCTGAGGTGTTCGGCATCGCGCAGGGTAAAGGAGAACCACGCGCTGCTGTCAGGGAATTCGGCCAGTAAACTCACCAGCGCCTGCGCCTCAGCGAAGGACGGCAGCGTTTCGCAGGCCAGCAGATCGACACCCGCTTCCAGCAACGCCTTCACGCGCGGACGGTGGAACGCTTTCATCTCCTCTTCCGGCAGCGCGTAATCACCCCGATACTCCGCGCCATTGGCCAGAAACGCGCCATACGGCCCGACGGATCCGGCCACCAGCAATGGCGCGGTGCTGGCCGAAGATGCGCGATAGTCGTCACGCGCGCGCTGTGCCAGTTGTACGCTCTGGGTAATCAGTGCCAGCGCCTGCGCTTCATCTAATCCGCGCGCAGCAAAACCCTGCGGTGTGGCCTGATAGCTGGCGGTGATCGCCACATGCGCGCCAGCGGCAAAGTAATCGTGATGCACCTGATAAATCAGCTCAGGATTTTCTACCAGCACTTTGGCCGACCACAGCGCATCGGCCAGATTGCAGCCGCGCGCCTCCAGCTCGGTCGCCAGCGCGCCATCCAGAATCAGCGTGTCAGTTTGGGTTAGTGCCTGCGCGATGGGATTACGCGACATCGTTGGCCTCCTCAGCCTTAAGGGATGACTTACGTCGTTGCGTGACATGGTATGCGGCATAGCAGAACAGCACAAACGGAATGCCGCACCACAGCGCAATACGCTGCGATGGATCGAATGCCAGTCCGACGCACGCCAGCAGGCATAACAGGAAGCCGAGAATCGGCGTCAGCGGATAGAGCGGCGCGCGATACGCCAGCTGTTGTAAGCTGCCGCCCGCCTGCAGATGGCGACGACGGAACACATAGTGCGAGGCGCAGATGCTGAGCCACACCGCCACCACGGCAAAACCGGAAATTGCCGACAGCGCCACAAACACTGTGTCCGGCGCAATCACACTGGAGAACAGCGCCAGCAGGCCGCCAATCATGCTCACGGTCAGCGCCAGCACCGGAATGCCACGACGGTTGACGCGCGCAAAACAGCGCGGCAGCGTCTTCTCATTAGCCAGCGACCACAACATACGGCCAGAAGCATACAGGCCGGAGTTGGCGGCGGAGAGAATGGCGGTGAGGATTACGAAGTTGAAAATATCCGCCGCGTACGGGATGCCGATCTTTTCAAACACCAGCACAAACGGGCTTTTGACGATCCCCGCCTGATCCATTGGGATCAGCGCCGCCAGCACGAATACCGTGCCGATAAAGAAGATGATCAACCGTGCCACGGTGGTGCGGATCGCCAGTGGCAGCGCTTTTTGCGGCTGCTCGGTTTCACCGGCGGCGATACCGATCAATTCCGTGCCTGAGAACGCGAAGTTGACCGCCACCATGGTCATCAGAATCGGCAGCGTGCCGTGCGGCAGCCAGCCGGAAGCGGTGAGATTGTGCAATCCCGGCGCGGCACTGCCGTCTTTCATCGGGATAAAACCAAAGATCGCGCCTGCGCCGAGAAGGATAAAAGCGATGATGGTGATCACTTTGATGATGGAGAACCAGAATTCACCTTCGGCAAAGAAGCGCGTTGAGACGATATTCAGCAGATAGATGGCGATGCAGAACACCAGACACCACGTCCATACCGGCACGCTCGGGAACCAATACTGCATACAGAATCCGGCGGCAGTCAGGCTGGAACCCAGCGCCACCGTCCAGGTGAGCCAGTACAGCCAGGCGACGGTATAACCGGTGGCAGGGCTGAGATAGCGTGCGGCATAGACGTGGAATGCGCCAGTTTCCGGCATCGCCACGGCCAACTCGCCGAGACAGACCATCACCAGCCACACCACCAGCGCACCAATCAGATAGGCCAGCAAGGTTCCGGCTGCGCCGGTGGTTGAGATGATATAGCCGGTATTGAAGAACAGTCCGGTTCCGATCACACCGCCAAGCGACAGCATCACCAGATGCCGTACTTTCATGGTGCGCTTAAAATTTTCCTGCGGAGGCGTAGCCTGAGTTTGCATCATAATTATCCGTATGGACGTCTGAACATCTATATGGACACAAGGTTATACGCGTCAGCGTGCGGATTTGCAACGGGGCAGAAGGAGAGGATTAAGTGAGGGTTTGCGGCCCCGCGTTGACGGGGCGCAAGATCAGGCGCCGAATACGCCTTGCAGATAACGCTCAAGCGCAACGCGCGAGCTGAAGCCGTGCGGAATCCCGTAATGCTCCTGCGAATCGCCCATTAAGTAGAGTGGGAATTGCGTGTAATGATCGCAGGTTTTCATCTCTGAAGCCGGTTCAGCAAAGCTCTGGCTTTTCTCTTTCAGCGTCGGGTGAATGATTAAGGCGGTACGTCCCATACGCGCTTCGCGATTGACGTACACATAGTTTTCGCCGCGACGATAACCGTAAATTTTTGGCGTTTGGGTATCCATTTCGAAGCCCACTTTCTCAAGTACGCGCGCTACCTCATCTGGTCGTAAATACATGCTTGCTCCTCTCTTCTCACAGCCCCGCAACCTTACAGTAGCAGGATGGCATGGGCATTCGGAATTTTCCCTAAAGCCTGGCACATCCCTGCGTTTAATCACGCTTCGTCTACACTGAGTATTACGTTTTAAATCAAAGGGAGCTAAAAAATGTTTAATCGAAGCGCAAAAAACGATGACATTGATATCAATCAGGATGTAAACGAACTGGCCGATTCGCTAGAGGCGTTACTTAAATCTTATGGCAGTGAAGCTAAAGACGAAGTTGATAATGCCCGTAGCCAGGCGCAGGCGCTGTTGAAGCAGACGCGTGCCAAACTGAGCGGCGGACAGAGTCGCGTATCGCAAGCGGCACGTGACGCCGGTACGCAGGTTGATGCCTATGTCCATGACAAGCCGTGGCACGGCGTGGGCGTCGGTGCGGCAATAGGCCTGGTGCTTGGCGCGCTGCTGGTGTCTTCACGCCGATAAGCCTGAAAGTAGACTCAATAAGCCTCGCTGATGCGGGGCTTTTTTGTGGGCGCGAGATAGTGCGCGCTTTCCCTCACCCTAGCCCTCTCCCGCAAGCGGGAGAGGGAATAATTAGCTCGGTCGGCTCCTTCTCCCGCTTGCGGGAGAAGGCAGGGATGAGGGTCAAATCGCACAAAATCCAACCACCTCTCCCATCTCATTCCCTTTACAAAAAATTTTTCCGGCCTGGAAGGCGCAGGATCTCTGGGCTTAGCGATTATCCGAAGATCAAAATAACAAAACCCTATATCTGGTGGGCTTGATCCTTTTAATCACTACATCTAGTATTCAACCCATCAACCAGCACCTAAATATCGTCAAGGACGAAGTTCGATGCAAACAGGAATTTGCTTCGTATCTCGCAATCTGACCGCAATCAAAGGGAAATACGAATCATGCGCATTATTATTTACACCAAAGATAACTGTGTCCAGTGCAATGCGACAAAAAATGCCATGGACCGCAAAGGTATCGACTATCAGCTGATCAACCTTGATACCCAACCCGAAGCCATCGACAACCTCAAATCTCTCGGCTACCGTCAGGTGCCGGTGGTGATGACGCAAGACGATCACTGGAGTGGCTTCCGTCCCGACAAAATTGCCAGCCTGCGCCAGCTCGCGGCCGTCGGGGGATAAGCCATGTTTCCACTGGTCTATTTCTCTAGCCAGTCGGAAAACACGCACCGATTCATCACGCGTCTTGGGCTGCCTGCCCGCCGCATTCCGGTTGACGGCAAGCAGCGCCTGCATATCGAACAGCCCTACATTTTAGTGGTGCCGAGCTACGGCGGCGGCAGTTCGCGTGGAGCCGTGCCGAGACAAGTGATCCAATTCCTCAATGATGATGCCAACCGACGCGGGATTCGCGGGGTGATTGCTGCCGGTAACCGCAACTTCGGTGCAGGCTATTGCCTGGCGGGCGACATCATTGCGCAGAAATGTCAGGTTCCCTATCTCTACCGCTTTGAGCTGATGGGAACCCCCGACGATATCGCTAATGTAAAAGCGGGAGTGACCCAATTTTGGCAACGACAGACACCCTAAACAGCTCGCTAACGGATTACCACGCGCTTAACGCGATGCTGAACCTGTATGACGCCGACGGCCGCATCCAGTTCAGCAAAGATCACGAAGCGACGCGCCAGTTCTTCCTGCAGCATGTGCAACCCCATACCGTGCAGTTTGCCTCTGCGGGTGAACGCCTGCGCTATCTGGTGGCCGAAGGCTACTACGAAGCCGAAGTGCTGAATCAGTACGATTTCGATTTCCTGTGCCAGCTGCACGATGAAGCCGATGCGGCGGGTTTCGCTTTTCACACCTTCCTCGGTGCGTGGAAGTTTTACACCAGCTATACGCTGAAAACCTTCGACGGCAAACGCTATCTGGAAACGTTTGAACAGCGCGCCTGCATGGTGGCGCTGACGCTGGCTCGCGGCAATGAAACCTTAGCGCGCGAGCTGCTGGCGGAGATGCTAAGCGGTCGCTTCCAGCCGGCTACGCCAACCTTCCTTAACTGCGGTAAGCAGCAGCGCGGCGAACTGGTCTCCTGTTTCCTGCTGCGCATCGAAGACAACATGGAATCGATTGGTCGCGCGGTGAATTCGGCGTTGCAGCTGTCGAAACGCGGCGGCGGCGTAGCGTTCCTGCTCTCTAACCTGCGTGAATCGGGCGCGCCGATTAAGCGCATTGAGAACCAGTCGTCCGGCGTAATTCCGGTGATGAAGATGCTGGAAGATGCGTTCTCCTACGCTAACCAGCTGGGTGCACGTCAGGGCGCAGGTGCGGTGTGGCTGAATGCGCATCACCCGGATATTTTCCGCTTTCTCGATACCAAACGTGAAAACGCCGACGAGAAGATCCGCATCAAAACGCTGTCGCTCGGCGTGGTGATCCCGGATATCACCTTCCAGCTGGCGAAAGAGAATCGCGATATGGCGCTGTTCTCGCCGTACGATGTCGAGCGCATCTACGGCAAAGCCTTTGGTGATATCAGCATCAGCGAGCATTACGACGAGATGCTGGCGGACGATCGCATCACCAAAACCTACATTAAGCCGCGCGATTTCTTCCAAACGCTGGCGGAGATTCAGTTTGAGTCGGGCTATCCGTACATCATGTTTGAAGACAGCGTGAACCGCAGTAACCCGATTGCCGGTCGCATTAACATGAGTAATCTCTGTTCCGAGATTTTGCAGGTTAATAGCGCCAGCGAGTTCTATGACGATCTCAGCTATCGTCGCGTCGGCAAAGATATCTCCTGCAACCTCGGCTCGCTCAACATTGCGCATGCCATGGATTCGCGCAATCTGGCGCAAACCGTGGAAACCGCCGTGCGTGCGCTGACCGCCGTTTCCGAAATGAGTGAGATCAATTCGGTGCCGTCGGTGGCGGAAGGCAATCGCCGCTCGCACGCGATTGGTTTGGGTCAGATGAACCTGCACGGTTATCTGGCGCGCGAAGGCATGGCGTACGGTTCAGAAGAAGCGCTGGATTTCACCAATCTTTACTTCTATTGCGTCACCTATCACGCCGTGCGCACCTCGAATCTGCTGGCGCAGGAGCATCAGAAGAGTTTTGACGGTTTCGCCGACTCGAAATATGCCAGCGGGCAATATTTCGATAAGTACATCGAACAAGCGTGGCAACCGCGCACCGCGCGTGTGGCAAAACTTTTCGCTGATGCCGGACTGGCTCTGCCGACGCACGCCGACTGGCAAGCGCTACGTGCAGCGGTGATGCAGCATGGGCTGTACAACCAGAACCTGCAGGCAATTCCGCCCACCGGTTCGATCTCGTACATCAACCATGCGACCTCCAGCATTCACCCGATTGTGTCGCGCATTGAGATCCGTAAAGAGGGCAAAACTGGCCGCGTCTATTATCCGGCACCGTTTATGACCAACGACAATCTCGACCTTTATCAGGATGCGTACTCGATTGGGCCGGAGGCGATTATTGATACCTACGCCGAAGCCACGCAGCACGTCGATCAAGGCCTGTCGCTGACGCTGTTCTTCCGCGACGACGTCACCACGCGCGATATCAACAAAGCGCAGATTTACGCGTGGAAGAAAGGCATCAAAACGCTCTATTACATTCGTCTGCGCCAGATGGCGCTTCAAGGCACCGAGGTGCAGGGCTGCGTCTCCTGCTCACTGTGATGAAAACTATGCAACTAAAACAGATTCAAGCGATTAACTGGAACCGCATTCAGGACGAGAAAGACCTCGAAGTGTGGAACCGACTGACCAGCAACTTCTGGCTGCCGGAAAAAGTGCCGCTCTCCAACGATTTGCCGGCGTGGCAGTCGCTGGACCACCAGCAACAGCAGCTGACCATTCGGGTGTTTACCGGTTTGACGCTGCTCGACACCATCCAGAACGTGATCGGTGCGCCGGGCCTGATGGAGGATGCGATTACACCGCATGAAGAAGCCGTGCTGTCGAACGTCTCCTTTATGGAAGCGGTGCATGCGCGTTCATACAGTTCGATTTTCTCCACGCTGTGTAACACCGCAGATGTCGATGCGGCGTATCGCTGGAGTGAAGAGAATGACGCGCTGCAGAACAAGGCGAAGATTGTGCTGGAGCACTATCGCGCCGAGGATCCGCTGAAGAAGAAAATCGCCAGCGTGTTCCTTGAATCGTTCCTGTTCTACTCCGGTTTCTGGCTGCCGATGTATTGGTCAAGCCGTGGCAAGCTGACCAACACCGCTGACCTGATTCGTTTGATCATTCGTGACGAAGCGGTTCACGGTTACTACATCGGCTATAAGTACCAAAAAGCGCTGGAAAATGTTGATGCTGGTCGCCGTGAAGAGTTGCAACAGTTCGCGATTGATTTGCTGCTGGCACTGTACGAAAACGAAGTGGTGTATACCGAAGCGTTGTACGGCGAAGTCGGCTGGGCGGAAGAGGTGAAAACCTTCCTGCACTACAACGCCAACAAGGCGCTGATGAACCTCGGCTACGAAGCGCTGTTCCCGGCGGAATTGACCGCAGTGAACCCGGCGATCTTGTCTGCGCTGTCGCCCAACGCCGATGAAAATCACGATTTCTTCTCCGGCTCGGGCTCTTCTTATGTCATGGGTAAAGCAGTAGAGACCGAAGACGAAGACTGGAATTTTTAACATTAATACCCGGTGCGCATTAATGCGCACCCTACGTCGTAGGGTCGCCATTTATGGCGACCTGGATTCCACATTTATTCCCCTCGCCTCGTCATAATTGACATTTAAATATCCATCAATCGCCCCTTTCTATTTCCACTCACAACATCTTTTTTCACGCCATTGACACCATTTCCGCCGTGAAATAGTGATAAATCACACTATCCTTCATAAAAATTTAATCCACGCGCATCCCTTGTGAGCACTGGCGATTTTAGCCATTGACCGCTGCGCGTGCCGCCGAATATCGCCATCCAGGGTTGTCAGATAATTTCACTATGCTAGGGTATAGGGCGCTTAAATTTAATCAGGACCACAACAAGAAATAGTTAAACATTTAACCGGGAAATTAATTACTGCATGGCAATTAAACTCGAAGTAAAGAATTTATATAAGGTATTTGGGGATAATCCCGAAAAGGCATTTAAGCTGATCGATAAAGGCGAAAGCAAAGAGAGTATTCTGGCGAAAACCGGTCTCTCTGTTGGCGTCAAAAATGCCAGTCTGGCCATTGAAGAAGGCGAGATCTTCGTCATCATGGGGCTTTCAGGTTCAGGTAAGTCCACCATGGTTCGCCTTCTCAATCGTCTGATCGAGCCCACGCGTGGCCAGGTAATCATAGACGGTGTCGATATTGCCAAAATATCGGAATCGGAACTGCGTGAAGTACGCAGAAATAAGATCAGTATGGTATTCCAATCCTTCGCATTAATGCCGCACATGACGGTGCTAAATAACGCGGCTTTTGGCATGGAATTAGCCGGCATCGCTTTGGCCGAACGTCAGGAAAAAGCGCTGGAAGCATTGCGTCAGGTTGGCCTGGATAATTACGCTCACTCTTATCCCGATGAACTTTCTGGCGGCATGCGTCAACGCGTTGGATTAGCCCGCGCATTGGCGATTAATCCAGATATTTTATTAATGGATGAAGCCTTCTCAGCACTTGATCCGCTGATTCGTACCGAAATGCAGGATGAACTGGTAAAACTGCAGGCCAAACATCAGCGTACCATCGTATTTATTTCTCACGACCTCGATGAAGCGATGCGCATTGGCGACCGCATTGCCATTATGCAGGGCGGCGAAGTGGTGCAGGTCGGCACGCCGGATGAAATCCTCAATAATCCTGCCAACGATTATGTGCGCACCTTCTTCCGTGGCGTCGATATCAGTCACGTGTTTAGCGCCAAAGATATTGCGCGTCGCAGTGCGGGTTCACTGATCCGCAAAGCCGCCGGTTTTGGTCCGCGATCCGCCATCAAGCTGCTGCAGGATGAAGATCGCGAATATGGCTATGTGCTGGAGAAACAGAAGTTTGTTGGCGTGGTGTCCACCGATTCATTGAAAGCCGCGCTGGCGGCCGGTGAAGGGCTGGATAGCGCGCTGCTCGACACGCCGTTAGCGGTTCCTGCCGATACCTCCCTGAACGATCTGCTGTCGCATGTGGCACAAGCGCCCTGCGCCGTTCCGGTGGTCAGCGAGGAGAATCAGTACGTCGGTATCATTTCGAAAAGCATGTTGTTGCGTGCTTTAGACCGTGAAGGAGCCTAATCATGAGTGAACAAACAGCGAATCCGTGGGAAAGCGCCAGCCAAACCACCCAGCAACCTGCCACAACCGATACCAGCGCCGCTGCCAGCAGCAGCGATCCCTGGGCGAGCGGCGGTGCCGCGCCTGCGGATAATAATAGCGCCGATGCATGGGGCGATCCCTCCGCCGCCAGCAGCGGTGGCCACGATGCCGCCAGCAATGCTGCCAGCAGCAGCAGCGACTGGCTGAGCAGCGCGCCCGCTCCCGCGCCTGAGCATTTCAACATCATGGACCCGTTCCATAAAACCTGGATTCCCCTTGATAGCTGGGTGACTGAAGGCATCGATTGGGTGGTCAGCCATTTCCGTCCGGTGTTTCAGGGGATTCGCGTGCCGGTGGATTACATCCTCAGCGCGTTCCAGCAGTTACTGCTCGGCATGCCCGCGCCGGTGGCGATTGTGGTGTTTGCGCTGATCGCCTGGCAGATTGCCAGCCCGGCGATGGGCATTGCCACGCTGGTCTCGCTGATTGCCATCGGCGCAATTGGTGCCTGGTCGCAGGCGATGGTTACGCTGGCGCTGGTGCTGACCGCCCTGCTGTTCTGCATCATCATCGGCTTGCCACTCGGCATCTGGCTGGCGCGCAGTGAACGTGCCGCGCGCATTATTCGTCCGCTGCTGGATGCGATGCAGACCACGCCCGCCTTCGTCTATCTGGTACCGATCGTGATGCTGTTTGGTATCGGCAACGTGCCGGGCGTGGTGGTGACCATTATCTTTGCGCTGCCACCTATTGTGCGCCTCACCATTCTGGGCATTAAGCAGGTGCCGGCCGATCTGATTGAAGCGAGTGAATCCTTCGGTGCCAGCCCGCGTCAGATGCTATTCAAAGTGCAGCTGCCACTGGCGATGCCGACCATCATGGCTGGTGTAAACCAGACGCTGATGCTGGCGCTGTCGATGGTAGTCATCGCCTCGATGATCGCCGTTGGCGGTCTTGGCCAGATGGTGCTGCGCGGCATTGGTCGCCTGGATATGGGCCTCGCCACCGTCGGCGGCGTGGGCATCGTGATTCTCGCCATTATTCTTGATCGTTTGACCCAGTCGATGGGCCGCGACAGCCGCAGCCGTGGCAGCCGCCACTGGTACAGCACTGGCCCGCTGGGTCTGCTGCTGCGCCCCTTCAGTAAAAAAGCCTGATTTCCATGGGCGGTCCACTGCGGCCGCCCGTCTCCGACGTAACACGTAAAATAAGGAATGACTATGCGCAAGACAGCTCTCATCGCTGCCGTCCTGACGACGTTCGCCGCGACGCACGTGTCCGCCGCCGACCTGCCCGGTAAAGGCATCACCGTTAAACCGACTCAAAGCACCATCTCTGAAGAGACCTTCCAGACGCTGCTGGTGAGCCGCGCGCTGGAGAAACTCGGCTATACCGTTGAGAAGCCAAGCGAGATTGATTACAACGTGGCGTACACCACTATCGCAGCCGGTGATGCCACCTTTATTGCCACCAACTGGAAACCGCTGCACGACGATATGTATAAAGCAGCGGGCGGCGATGCGAAGTTTTATCGTCAAGGCACTTACGTCGGTGGCGCTGCGCAGGGTTACCTGATCGATAAGAAAACCGCCGAGCAGTATCACATCACCAATATCGAGCAGCTGAAAGATCCAAAAATCGCCAAGCTGTTTGATACCAATGGCGATGGCAAAGCGGATTTGACCGGCTGTACGCCAGGCTGGGGCTGTGAAGCGGTTATTAATCACCAGATTGAAGCCTACAAGCTAAGCAATACCGTTGAGCACAATCAGGGCAACTACTCGGCGATGATCGCCGATACCATCACGCGCTTTAAGCAGGGCAAACCGGTGTTCTATTACACCTGGACGCCGTATTGGGTCAGCGACGTGCTGAAGCCGGGTAAAGATGTGGTATGGCTGCAGGTGCCGTTCTCTTCACTGCCAGGCGAGCAGAGCAAAGTCGATACCAAGCTGGCGAACGGTGCTAACTACGGTTTCCCGGTGAACACCATGCACATTGTCGCCAACAAAGCCTGGACCGAGAAAAATCCGGCAGCGGCAAAACTGTTTGCTGAGATGAAGCTGCCAATTGGCGACATCAACGCCGAGAATGCAGCGATGCATGAGGGCCATGCGTCTGAAGCCGATATCAATGGCCACGTTGATGGCTGGATCAAAGGTCACCAGGCGGAATTCGATAAGTGGATTCAGGACGCGCTGGCGGCAGCGAAGTAACGCGATTTACATTAGCGTTGGTATTGTGGCGGCGCGATTTATCGCGCCGTTTTTCTTGCGATAAATGCACTACAACCACTCTGCACAATGAATTGCGCCGCTATGGCAAGTTTCTTCCTTACCCTCTCTCATCCCCCCGATAAGCGAAGCGTACGCTATAGCGCACTGGTACGTCCTGTTAATTAACACACCATTGAAATAATTTTTTCGGTTACTATTACCCACAAATGATTATCTCTCTTCTCCTCGCGCAATGACTGCTTCCCGCTTAGCGATCGAATTCCATCATTTTTGCTGGTATCGCATCCGCGCGGGCGTTGTTAAGAGCATGTTAATCAACGCCTTGATTTTAGTGGACAAGCTGCGTGCTAAAAGTGTTTAGAAATCGTAAAGATGAGACCAAACCGCTGAGCGATACTGTTCATTGATGATTGGCTTTGTTATGGTTAGCAGCGCAGTTATTCACCAGAGTTATTTTTTCTCGCGAAATTATTTATCAGTAAAAAGATTTCCCGGGATTAATTGATGACATCGGCTGCCTGCATGATCAGGCGGGATGTCAGGGCGAAATGCCCTGGGTTAAGGAACAACCTGGAATGTCAGATGTTGACAATGTGATAGTACTAACAATCACCTGCGGAAATTGTGACTACGCTTAATCTGTCACCATCATTACTATACCAGTTGCAACTAAGAGGTTTTTTTAAAATGGAAAGTTCGTTTACTCCCATTGAACAGATGCTAAACATCCGTGCTAACCGCCATAAAGATTTTCCGCTGCAGGAGATCATTCTGACCCGCTTGTGCATGCATATGCAGGGAAAACTGCTGGATAATCGCAACAAAATGTTGAAGGCGCAGGGAATTAACGAGACCTTATTCATGGCGCTGATTACCCTTGATGCGCAGGAAAATCAGAGCATTCAGCCTTCAGAACTGAGTTCTGCCCTCGGCTCTTCACGCACCAATGCCACGCGTATCGCCGATGAGCTGGAGAAGCGCGGCTGGATCGAACGCCGTGAAAGCGAGAACGATCGTCGCTGCCTGCATCTGCATTTGACCGAAAAAGGTAATGAGTTCCTGCGTCAGCTGCTGCCACCGCAGCATCAGAGCCTGCAATACTTGTGGTCTTCGCTCTCCACTAACGAGCAGGATCAGCTGGAATCGATTACCCGTAAGTTACTTAACCGTCTCGATAAAATGGACGAAGATCAGGTTATCGCTTCCCTGTCGCGCTAATAGCAAGAAGTGCGACACAATCACCTTCCGAAATCGCTATTTTAATCCCCTTTTGTCCGGCCAGCGCTCAAGCGCTGGCTTTTTCGACTCGGGCAACCGTGTTGAAGGATCAGCACATCCCGACCAAATGGAAAACGTGGAGAACGACATGAGTGCGACAGCGGAAGCTCAAAGCCCGCAACAGCCAGCGAATAAAAAGAAGAAGCGCAAAGGTGTGCTGATCCTGCTGGCTATCGTGTTTGTAATTATTGGTGTTTCGTATCTGGCTTACTGGTATCTGGTGCTGCGTCACTTCCAGGAAACCGATGATGCGTACGTGGCGGGCAACCAGGTGCAGGTGATGGCGCAGGTTTCCGGCAGCGTAAACAAAGTGTGGTTCGACAACACCGACATCGTGAAGAAAGGCGATGTGTTGGTGTCACTGGATAAAACCGATGCCGAGCAGGCGTTTGAGAAAGCGCAGACCGCGTTGGCCACCAGCGTGCGTCAAACCCACCAGCTGATGATCAACGGCAAGCAGTATCAAGCCACCATCAAGCTGCAGCAAACCGCGTTAGAACAGGCCGAAGCTGACCTGAAACGCCGCGAGCCGCTGGGCGCGTCAAATCTGATTGGTCGCGAAGAGCTGCAACACTCGCGTGATGCCGTGGCAACTGCCAAAGCACAGCTGGATGTGGCAGTACAGCAATACAACGCTAACCAGGCGATGATTCTGAATACCTCGCTGGAAAACCAGCCGGCGGTACAGCAAAGTGCGGCTGAATTGCGCGATGCCTGGCTGGCGCTGCAGCGTACCGAGATTCGTAGCCCGATTGATGGCTTCATTTCACGTCGTAGCGTGCAGGTGGGTTCGCAAATCTCCACCACCACGCCGCTGCTGGCGGTGGTGCCGTCAACTAACCTGTGGATCGATGCGAACTTCAAAGAGACGCAGCTTGCGGGTGTGCGTATCGGTCAATCGGCCACGGTGATCAGCGATATCTACGGCGATGACGTGGAGTATCACGGCAAAGTGGTGGGCCTGGACATGGGTACCGGCAGCGCCTTCTCGCTGCTGCCTGCGCAGAATGCCACCGGTAACTGGATCAAAGTGGTTCAGCGTCTGCCGGTGCGTATTGAGCTGGATCCGAAACAAGTGGCGGAACATCCGCTGCGTATCGGCCTCTCCACGCTGGTGAAAGTCGACACGCAGAACAAAGATGGCGCCACGCTGGCCAGCGCCGTGCGTTCGCAAGCCGCGTATGAAAGTAATGCGTTGGCAATCGACCTCGCGCCGGTTAACCAGCTGATTACTGACATCGTTCGTGCCAACGCTGACTAACGCCGCGGGAGGCTGTTATGGCACAAAAACCGCTTGAAGGTGCGCCGTTAGTCCTGATGACCATCGCCCTGTCGCTGGCGACGTTTATGCAGGTACTCGACTCCACCATCGCTAACGTGGCGATTCCGACCATCGCCGGTAACCTCGGTGCCTCGAACTCGCAGGGCACATGGGTAATCACCTCTTTCGGGGTGGCAAACGCCATCTCGATTCCGATTACCGGTTGGCTGGCGAAGCGCATCGGTGAAGTGAAGCTGTTTACCTGGTCGACCATTCTGTTTGTGCTGGCGTCCTGGGCGTGCGGCATGTCCGAAAGCCTTGAGATGCTGATCTTCTTCCGCGTCATTCAGGGCGTGGTTGCCGGTCCGCTGATTCCGCTGTCGCAGAGTTTGCTGCTGAACAACTATCCGCCGGCGAAACGCAGCGTGGCGCTCTCGCTGTGGGCGATGACGGTGATTGTCGCGCCGATCTGCGGCCCGATTTTGGGCGGCTGGATCAGCGATAACTATCACTGGGGCTGGATCTTCTTCATCAACGTACCGATTGGTTTGGTGGTGGTGTTACTGACGCTGCAAACGCTGCGCGGACGTGAAACCCAAACCGAAATCCGCCCGATCGATATGGTGGGTTTGGTACTGTTGGTGGTGGGCATTGGCTCGCTGCAGGTGATGCTGGATCGCGGTAAAGAGCTCGACTGGTTTAGCTCAACCGAGATCATTGTGCTGATGGTGGTCGCCGTGGTGGCGCTGCTGGTGTTGCTGGTGTGGGAGCTCACCGATGACCATCCGATAGTCGATTTGTCGTTGTTCAAGATGCGCAACTTCACCATCGGCTGTTTGTCGATTAGCCTGGCCTATATGCTTTACTTCGGCTCGATAGTGTTGCTGCCGCAGCTGTTACAGGAGGTATATGGCTACACCGCCACCTGGGCCGGATTAGCGTCGGCACCGGTGGGGATTCTGCCGGTGATCCTGTCGCCGATCATTGGCCGCTTCGCGCACAAGCTGGATATGCGTAAGCTGGTGACCTTCAGCTTCATCATGTATGCCGTCTGTTTCTACTGGCGCGCCTACACGTTTGAGCCGGGGATGGATTTTGGTGCATCGGCGTGGCCGCAGTTTATTCAGGGCTTTGCGGTGGCGTGCTTCTTTATGCCGCTCACCACCATTACGCTGTCAGGCTTACCGCCAGAACGCATGGCGGCGGCATCAAGCCTGTCGAACTTCGTGCGTACGCTGGCGGGTTCCATCGGTACCTCGATTACTACCACCATGTGGAGTAACCGTGAATCGATGCATCATAGTTATTTGTCGGAGTCGGTGAATCCGTACAACGTCAATTCACAGCAGATGTACGACCAGCTGCAAAGCATGGGCATGACCCAGCAACAGGCCTCGGCGTATATCGCGCAGCAAATTACCAATCAGGGTCTGATTATTTCGGCGAATGAGATCTTCTGGGCATCGGCGGGCGTGTTCTTGATCTTGCTGGTGCTGGTGTGGTTTGCGCGTCCACCATTCGGTGCGGGCAGTGGCGGCGGCGGCGCTCACTAAGCGATACAAATAAAAACGGGCCTTGCGGCCCGTTTTTTTATGCGTTCTGACGCCACCATTCGGCGAGCAGAATACCGGTCGCCACGGACACGTTGAGGCTTTCAACGTTGCCGGTGCCGCCAATCGACAGGCTGAGATCGCCCTGCTGGAAAGCGCTGTCTGACAGACCTTCGCTCTCCTGACCCAACACCAACACCATTTTGGCAGGCAGCTCGGCTTTCGCCAGCGGTGTGCCTTCATGGCTTGAGGTGGTAACGATGGTGTAACCCGCTTTACGGAACGCTTCCAGACCATCGGCAAAGCTTTCGCCGCTGATCGCCTGTACGTGCTCAGCGCCACCTTCGGCGGTACGGACTGCCGCACCCGATTCCAGCAGCGAAGCATCATTCACCAGCAAACCTTTCACACCGAAGTGCGCGCAGCTACGCATAATGCCGCCAAGGTTGTGCGGGTTACTGACATCTTCCAGCGCCAGTACGCAATCTTTGGTCGGTGCCTTTGTCAGCCACTCAGTAACCGGCATGCCCATGCGTTTTTTGATGATGAAGCACACGCCGCCGTGGTGTTCAGTACCTGAGGCTTTGGTCAGCTCAGCATCTTCTACCACATGATAGGCTTTGCGGTTGGCCGCCAGCCAGCGCAGGGTTTCACGGAAACGCGGCGTTACGCTCTGAATAAACCAGGCACGCACGATGCTTTCCGGACGGCTCAGGAACAGCGCCTGACAGGCATTTTCACCGTAGACGCGCGTCTCTTCCTGACGCTGACGGCGAATCTGCTCTGGATCGATCACCGGCTTGTTCGCGGCCTCATCCAGCTGGCTGTCATCGGCAACCGGTGGACGAGAAACGGTGCGCCACGGCGAATCACCGAAGCTGCGGTTGTCGTCACCACGATCGTCACGACGTCCAAAGCTGCGGCCACGTTCGGTATTGCTCGCACCGCGCGGTGCCGAGCTGCGTGCGCCGCTACGGCCACCTTCTTCATTATTACGTGCACTGCTGCGAGGACCAGAACGACGATTATCTTCCTGGCGCGCAGCAGGACGGCCGCCTTTGCCGGTACGGGGATTCGGCTTTTGACCACCCTCCTCATCACGTACGTACATCACTTTTACCTTGCCGCTTTTGCCTTTAAATTCGTCGTTCATCTGTTCCTCCAGCATTGAGAGCGCGAAGATTACCTGATGTGTCGGTGCTTAGCTATCAACTATTGAACCTATTGGGCAATCCAGATTGAGCATAGCACTCAACCTTTTCATAATGTCCGGCAATCATCAGATTTACAGGTCCGGGTTGAGGTAAATATGAATACAGTTTGTGCCTCCTGTCAGGCAACCAACCGCGTGCCCGAGTCGCGCATTGCCGATGGAGCAAAATGCGGTCGCTGCGGCGGCGAGCTGTTCAACGGTGAAATCGCCAACGCGACGGCCGCCACGCTGGATAAGTATCTGCAAGACGATCTGCCCGTGGTGATCGACTTCTGGGCACCGTGGTGCGGTCCGTGCGTTAACTTCGCACCGGTGTTTAAAGATGTCGCAGACGAGCGTCGCGGGAAAGTGCGCTTCGTGAAAGTGAATACCGAAGCTGAACCTGCGCTCAGCTCGCGTTTCCGCATTCGTAGCATTCCTACGATTATGCTGTTCAAGAACGGCGAGATGGTCGACATGCTGAATGGCGCAATGCCAAAAGCGCCCTTTAACGAGTGGCTCGACGAATCGCTGTAAACCGCTGATGGCCAGCCGCATGCTGGCCTTCCTTATTACCTTTCCCGGCTAATTCCATTACACTGGCGTTTTTTATCCTGCCTGCGAACCTATGTTTGAAAATGCCGTTCTGCGCTTACGTGCGCAACGTTTAGCGCGCGCCACGCGCCCGTTTCTTGCGCGCGGTAATCGTGTCATCCGTTGCCAACGCTGCCTGCTGCCGCAGAAAAACTGTCTGTGCGCCACCATCCAGCCTCAGCAAGCGCGCAGTCGCTTTTGTCTGGTGATGTTCGATACCGAGCCGATGAAGCCGAGCAATACCGGAAGATTAATCGCCGATGTGCTGCCGGACACCGAGGCGTTTGGCTGGTCACGCACTGAGCCAGATCCCGCGCTGCTGGCGGCGGTGAAGAATGAGCTTTATCAGCCGCTGGTGGTTTTCCCTGCGTCTTATGCTGATGCCGGTCGTGAAGTGCTCACCAGCCCGCCGCTTACCGGCAAACCGCCGCTGTTTATTATGCTCGACGGTACCTGGACTGAAGCGCGCAAGATGTTCCGCAAAAGCCCGTGGCTGGATGCGTTGCCGGTGATGTCGTTAAACGTTTCTGCGCCGTCGCGCTACACGCTGCGCGAAGCCCACGGCGAAGGCCAGCACTGCACCGCCGAAGTGGCTGCCGCGCTGCTGGAACAGGCGGGCGATCTCGTCGCCGCCGCCGAGTTACAGCACTATTTCGCCCGCTTCCGTCATGCTTATCTGGCGGGGAAACCGCATCATCCGATTCATGCTCTGGAAGAAGCATTGAGTAGCGGAATCTGAAGCTGGTTCTCAGCCTGCGATCGGCGAATCGGCAAGCGCGGTAAAAAGCGTTTACAATCATGCCAATCTTGATAGCAGGAGCGGATGATGAGCCAACGCGGACTGGAAGCGCTGTTACGACCTAAATCAATCGCGGTAATCGGTGCATCAATCACACCGGGCCGCGCCGGCTACTTTATGATGCGTAACTTGCTGGCCGGTGGATTTAGTGGTCCGGTATTGCCGGTAACGCCTAAGTATAAGGCGGTGAGCGGCGTGCTAGCGTGGCCCGATATCGCCAGCCTGCCCTTCGCACCCGATCTCGCCATCATCTGTACCCACGCCAAACGTAATCTCGAGCTGCTGCAACAACTGGGTGAAAAAGGCTGTAAGGCCTGCATTATTCTCTCGGCGCCGTCCAGCCAGTTGGAAGAACTGAAAGCCTGTGCGAGCCAATGGCAAATTCGCCTGCTTGGGCCCAACAGCTTAGGTTTGCTGGCACCGTGGCAAGGGTTGAATGCCAGCTTCTCGCCGGTGCCGATTGCTAAAGGTCGCATTGCTTTTATTTCGCAATCCGCTGCGGTCTCTAACACTATTCTCGATTGGGCGCAGCAGCGTAACCTCGGTTTTTCCTGGTTTATCGCCTTAGGGGATAGCCTGGATATCGACGTGGATGATCTGCTGGATTTCCTCGCGCGCGACGGCAAAACCAGCGCCATTCTGCTCTACCTCGAACACCTCAGCGATGCGCGTCGCTTTGTTTCCGCTTCGCGCAGCGCCTCACGCAACAAACCGATTCTGGTGATAAAAAGTGGTCGCAGCCATCAGGCGCAGGCGATGCTCGGCACTCACAGCGGACTGGATGCTGCCTGGGATGCGGCGATTCAGCGCGCCGGTTTGCTGCGAGTGCAGGATACGCACGAGCTATTTACGGCGGTTGAGTCGCTGAGCCATATGCGTCCACTGCGCGGCGATCGCCTGATGATCATCAGTAACGGCGCGGCCCCGGCAGCGCTGGCACTGGATGAACTGTATGCACGTAACGGTAAGCTGGCGACGCTGAGTGATGAAACGTTGCAGGCGCTGGCCGCACTGCTGCCGGAAGGCGTTGGGCGCGGCAATCCGCTGGATTTGAAAGATGACGCGACACCCGCGCGCTATGTCGCCTGCATTGAACGGCTGCTGGATAGCCATGAACTCGATGCACTGATGATCATTCATGCGCCAAGCGCCGTATCACCCTCCAGCGAAACCGCCGAGCAGATTATCGCGGCGGTTGCCAAACATCCGCGCGGCAAGCAGGTCACGCTGCTGACGAACTGGTGCGGCGAATACTCCTCGCAGGCAGCGCGGCGTGCTTTTACTCAGGCCGGCATTCCCACCTGGCGCACGCCGGAAGGCACCGTCACCGCCTTCATGCATCAGGTGGAATATCGCCGCAACCAGAAGCAACTGCGTGAAACGCCCGCGCTGCCGATCGGTCTGACGCAGAACAGCGCGCAGGCACATCAGCTGATTCAACAAGCGCTGGATAAAGGCATCACCACGCTGGATACCCATGAAGTTCAGCCGGTGTTGCAGGCTTACGGCCTGGCGACGCTGCCCACCTGGATTGCCAGCGACAGCGTCGCTGCTGCCAGCATTGCCGATCAGATTGGTTATCCGGTGGCGCTCAAGCTGCGTTCGCCGGACATTCCACATAAGTCCGAGGTACAAGGCGTAATGCTCTATCTGCGTAGCGCCGCAGAAGTTGAACAAGCGGCTGAAGCCATTTTCGATCGTGTGCGTGAAACCCATCCGCAGGCGCATATCGATGGCCTGCTGGTGCAGAGTATGGCGAACCGCGCCGGAGCCCAGGAGCTGCGCGTGGTGGTCGAACAGGATCCGCTGTTTGGCCCGATTATCCTGCTGGGTGAAGGCGGCGTGGAGTGGCAGCCCGACAAGCAAGCCGCCGTGGCTTTGCCACCGCTGAATATGACGCTGGCGCGCTATCTGGTAATTCAGGCAATGAAAAGCGGCAAAGTACGCAGCCGTAGCGCGTTACGACCGCTGGATATCACCGGGCTTAGCCAGCTGTTAGTGCAGGTTTCCAACCTGGTGGTCGATTGTCCAGAGATTCAGCGCCTGGATATTCATCCGCTGCTGGCATCGGCCGATGAATTCACGTTGCTGGATGTGACGCTGCAGCTGGCACCTTTCAACGGTGATAACGAAACGCGCCTGGCGATTCGTCCTTATCCACATCATCTTGAAGAGCGGGTGCAGCTAAAAGATGGACAATATTGCCTGTTCCGCCCCATCCTGCCGGAAGATGAACCGCAGCTGCGCGCCTTTATCGCTCAGGTAACTAAAGAAGATCTCTACTATCGTTACTTCAGTGAAATCAATGAGTTTACTCATGAGGATTTGGCAAATATGACGCAAATCGATTATGACCGCGAAATGGCGATTGTCGCTGTGCGCCAGCACAATGGCGTCGACGAGATCATTGGCGTAACGCGCGCGATCTCTGATGCCGACAATATCGATGCTGAATTCTCGGTGCTGGTGCGTTCCGACCTGAAAGGCTTGGGCATGGGCAGGCGTTTGTTGGAGAAGATGATTCGCTATACGCGCGATCATGGCCTGCAACAATTGAACGGTATCACCATGCCAAACAATAGCGGCATGATTACGCTGGCGCGAAAACTCAATTTTCGCGTGAATATTCAACTGGATGATGGCATTGTCAGCCTGAATTTGCCGCTCGGTGATGTCATCAGCTAACCTGTACAGAAAGGTAAAAGTCCTCCTCTACAGGCCGGTTGATGGTATTATTTACCGTTAGGATCATGATTTGATGGCAAAAGGCCATGCAATGAACAGAGAAGAAGTGCACTGTGATGTTGTCTAAATTCAAACGTAATAAACACCAACAACACCTCGCACAGCTGCCTAAACTGTCACAATCCGTGTCGGATCTGACGACGCTTTACTCGCCTGCCGAGTTTCGCGAAACCCTGCTGACGAAAATTGCCGCAGCAGAAAAGCGTATCTGCATCACCGCGCTGTATCTGGAGAATGATGACGGCGGACGGGGAATCATGCAGGCGCTGTACGCAGCGCGTCAGGCACGTCCGGAGTTGGATGTCTGTATTCTGGTTGACTGGCATCGTGCGCAGCGTGGTCGCATTGGTGCCGCCCGTGGCGTGACCAATGCTGACTGGTATTGCGAAATGGCGGCTCAGCATCCGGATATCGCTATTCCGGTTTACGGCATTCCGGTTAACACCCGTGAAGCGCTCGGCGTGCTGCATCTTAAAGGGTTTATCATTGATGATACGTTGCTCTATAGCGGCGCGAGCCTGAACGATGTCTATCTGCATCAGCATGATAAATACCGTTATGACCGCTATCAGCTGATCCGCAATCCACAGCTTACCGATACTATGTATGCGTGGATCTGCGAAAATCTCAAGGAATCCGATGCGGTTAATCGGCTCGATAAAACTGAGCGTCCTTCCAGTCCGGAAATTAAGAACGAAACGCGTCAGTTCCGTCAGGAACTGCGCAGCTTTAACTATCAGTTTACCGGCAATGCAGATAATGAATCCCTTGCCGTCACGCCGCTGGTTGGCCTGGGTAAACGCAGCCTGCTGAACAAGACCATTTTCCATTTGATGCCCTGCGCCGAGCGCAAGCTGACGCTGTGCACGCCCTATTTCAACCTGCCCGCTATTCTGGTACGTAACCTGATTCATTTACTGCGTCAGGGCAAAGAGGTTGAGATCATCATTGGCGACAAAACGGCCAATGACTTCTACATCCCGCCAGAACAGCCGTTTAAGATTATCGGCGCGCTGCCTTATCTTTATGAGATCAACCTGCGTCGCTTCCTTAGCCGTTTGCAGTATTACGTCAATAATGGTCAGCTGACGGTACGCTTGTGGAAAGATAGCGAGAACAGTTATCACCTGAAAGGCATTTGGGTGGATGACGAATGGATGATGATCACCGGTAACAACCTCAATCCACGCGCGTGGCGACTGGATCTTGAGAATGCGGTGCTGATTCACGATCCGCTGAATCAATTGGCCGAACAGCGTGAAAAAGAGCTGGCGCTGATTCGTGAGCATACTTCCGTGGTGCAGCATTTCCGCGAGCTGGAAAGTATCTCCGATTATCCAGCGAAGGTGCGCAAGCTGATTCGTCGCCTGCGCCGTATCCGCATCGATCGTTTGATTAGCCGTCTGCTCTAGCCGATGCGTGCGCTCATCCTCTGCGTGGTTTTGCTGTGTAGTGGATGTGCGCATGTCGCCCAGGATAAATGGACCGGCAAAGATAAAGCACAACACTACTTCTCTTCCGCTGTGCTGGCTGCCGCTGGTAGCGAAATTTCTCAGCATCAAAATCACAGCCGCGGGCAGAATTTGCGTTTCGGCTTTCTGTTTTCGTTGAGTTTTGGTGTGGGAAAAGAGTTATATGACAGCCGCTCAGCAGGGAGCGGCTGGAGTTGGAAAGATCTTAGCTGGGATGTCGCCGGTGCCGCCAGCGGTATCGTACTGTGGAATCTCAGTCAGTAACTACAGCGCAATCCCCTTCCCTTTGCGATGCAGCATCAGCGATACCAGGAATGCTAAAGCGCCCATCGCCGAAACATACCAGAAGAAGCTGGTTTCAATGCCTTCCCTTTTCAATAGTAAGGCTACGTATTCTGCCGAACCACCAAAAATAGCATTCGCCACCGCATAGGAAAGACCAACGCCCAGCGCACGAACTTCCGGCGGGAACATCTCTGCTTTTAAGATGCCACTGATCGCGGTGTAGAAACTGGTGATGATCAGCGCCAGCATGATCAGTGCGAATGCCAGCCAACTGCTCTGCACATTTTGCAACAGCATTAGAATTGGAACCGTGCAGATTGCCGCCCCGGCACCGAAAATCATCATTGAGGCGCGACGACCGATTTTATCTGACAATGCGCCAACAATTGGCTGAATCAACATAAACACCAACAAGCAGCCGGTCATTAATCCACTGGCACTGCGCGCATCCATCCCGGCGGTGTTCACCAGATATTTTTGCATGTAGGTAGTGAAGGTATAGAAGCTCAGCGAACCGCCTGCGGTGAAGCCCAGCACCATCAGAAACGCACGGGGGTGATTGCGCAATAATCCCGTAATACTGCCGGCATCACGGTGTTCGCGATGTTTTTTCTCTGAGGTTTCGTTGAGCGAACGACGCAACCACAATGCCACGATAGCCAGCGCCGCACCGAGGAAGAACGGGATACGCCAGCCCCAACTACGTAGTTCTTCATCGCTAAGAATTTGCTGCAAAACGACGACGGTCAGCACCGCCAATAGTTGGCCGCCAATGAGCGTCACATACTGGAATGAGGCATAAAATCCTTTTCGTCCTTCCAGTGCTACTTCGCTCATATAAGTGGCGCTGGTGCCGTATTCCCCACCAACCGATAATCCCTGAAACATACGTGCTAGTAGAAGAATGACAGGCGCGGCCAGGCCAATTTCTCCGTAGCCCGGTAGACAGGCGATCACTAATGATCCCAGACACATCATGCACACTGAGATTAGCATTGAGGCTTTGCGGCCATGACGATCGGCGATGTAACCAAATAGCCATCCACCGATCGGACGCATGAGAAAACCAGCGGCAAAAACGCCAGCAGTTTGCAGCAATTGAGTGGTGGTATCACCGCTTGGGAAGAAAACGTGGGCAAAATAGAGTGAGAAGAAGGAGTAGACGTAGAAATCGAACCATTCGACCAGATTGCCGGAAGAAGCGCCAACAATCGCCCAGATGCGCTTTTTACTGTCGGCTACCGTTTCAGATCGTGCCACTTTTTGTTGTTGTGAGTCAGTCATGCTTACCTCTTTTCCTTGCGAAGAATTAACGCCAAAGGATTCAGTAAAGCATCTATTAACTGGTTGCGGTAATTGTCTATACTCCTGGATTACAAAATGTGACTGACAGGGAGTTTTCAGTGCAATTTTTTGCTTTTTTCAAGCAAATTCAGTTAACTACTGGCTTTAATCCGCTATGTACAGACGTAAAAAAGCCCCGAACTTTCGTTCGGGGCTTCTTCGCTTAGTTGATGCCTGGCAGTTCCCTACTCTCGCATGGGGAGACCCCACACTACCATCGGCGCTACGGCGTTTCACTTCTGAGTTCGGCATGGGGTCAGGTGGGACCACCGCGCTAAAGCCGCCAGGCA